>CAVPGG010000372.1:0-3722 GCA_963703755.1 uncultured Pseudomonadota bacterium | reverse complement strand
CATGCCTTTGCCGCGGCCTGGTTCGACTTACGTATTGCTAAGGGCTACTTCCGCGACGCCGGCATCGCGGTGACGACGACCTCGTTTGCCTCCGCCGCCCGGATGATCGCGCCGCTCGGCACCGGCGAGCTCGACGTTGGCGGCGGCACGGTGGCAGCCGGGCTCTACAACGCGGTCGAGCGCGGCATCAACATCAAGGTGGTCGCCGACAAGGCCTCGGTCGCGGAAGGCTACGAATACTCGACCCTGCTGGTGCGCAAGGATCTGGCCGACAGCGGGCGCTACCGGACGCTCGCCGACCTCAAGGGCATGACCATCGCGACGGCCGCGCAGGGCGCGGGCTCGGAGTTGGCGCTCAACGAGGCGCTCAAGAAGGGCGGCCTGAAATTCTCCGACGTGAACGTCGTCTACATGGGCTTCCCCGAGATGCTCGCCGCCTTGCGCAACAAGGCGATCGACGCCGGCATCACCAACGAGCCGACCGTGACGCGCACGGTCGAGCAGGGTTTTGCGGTGCGCGCGAGCAAGACCGCGATCTACCTGGGCCAGCAGACCGCGGTGGTGCTCTACGCCGATGCGTTCATCAGCAAGCGCCGCGCCGTGGCGCAGAAGCTCATGAACGCCTACATCCGGGCGCTGCGCGACTACAACGACGCGCTCGAGGGCGGCCATATCGCCGGGCCCGGCGCCGACGACATCATCGCGATCCTGACGAAGTACACCCGCATCAAGGACGCGAAGGTCTATCGCGACATGGTGCCGTTCGCCGCCAATCCGAACGGCCACGTGAACCGGGCGACGCTCGCCAACGACTGGGACTTCTTCAAGTCGCGCAGCCTGATCAGCGGGCGCGTCACGGTCGACCAGGTGATCGACAACTCATTTGCGGATGAAGCCGTGCGCCAACTTGGGGTATACAAGCCTAAGAGCTGAGCCGGCGAGGGATCGGCGCCGGGCGCCGTTCGAGGACAAGAGCCATGATCACCCACGAACAGAACGAATATCTCTGCCGCACCAATGCGGGCACGCCGATGGGCGAGCTGTTTCGCCGCTACTGGATCCCGGCGCTGCTGGCCGAGGAGCTGCCGCGGCCGAACTGCCCGCCGGTGCGGGTGCAGATCCTCGGCGAGCGGCTGGTCGCGTTCCGCGACACGCAGGGGCGCATCGGCCTGATGGACGAGTTCTGCGCCCATCGCGGGGTGTCGCTGTGGTTCGGCCGCAACGAGGAGAACGGGCTGCGCTGCTGCTACCACGGCTGGAAGTTCGACGTGAGCGGGCAGTGCATCGATGTGCCGTCGGAGCCGGCGGAAAGCGGCTTTGCGCAGAAGATCAAGCTCAAGGCCTATGAGACGATCGAGCTCGGCGGCGTGATCTGGGCCTACATGGGCCCGCAGGCCGAGAAGCCGGCGCCGCCGAACTTCGAGTGGGTGCACCTGCCGGCAAGCCACGTCTACATCTCGAAACGCTGGCAGGAGTCGAACTATCTGCAGGCGATGGAGGGCGGCATCGACTCGAGCCACGTGTCGTTCCTGCACCGCTACGACCTCGACCGCGATCCGCTCCACCGCAACACCGACGGCGCCAAGCACACGCGCAACACCAACACGGTGTTCGACATCCTCGAGTCGCCGGGCGGCCTGCTGATCGGCGCGCGCCGCAGCGCCAACCCGGGCTATCACTACTGGCGCGTCACCCAGTGGCTGATGCCTTGGTACACGCTGATCCCGCCCTACAAGGGCAATGCGCTCAACGGCCACGCCTGGGTGCCGATGGACGACACCAACAACATGGCGTGGACGATGACGTTCCACCCCGTCCGCCCGCTCACCGACGAAGAGCTCGACGCCATGCGCAAAGGGGGCGGCGTGCATCCGGAGCTGATCCCCGGCACGTTCCAGCCGATCGCCAATCGCCACAACAATTATCTTATGGACCGCGACGCGCAGGAACAGCACCGCACCTACAACGGCATCAAGGGCCTCGCCATGCAGGACGCCTCGGTGCAGGAGAGCATGGGCGCGATCCAGGACCGCACCAAGGAAAATCTCGTCTCGACCGACAACGCCATCATCATGGCGCGCCTGCGCCTGCGCAAGGCCGCGCAGGCGGTGGTGAAGGGCGAGCGGGCGCCCGGCCTCGAGCAGGACGCGCAGAGCGTGCGCTCGGCGTCCTTCATCCTGCCCGAGGAAGAGGCCTTCGCCGAAAAGGCGCTCGACGCCGCCAAGGTGCGGCAGGGCCAGCCGCACATCGCGGTGTAAGTTCCGTCATTGCGAGGCGTGGGAAGCACGCCGAAGCAATCGCGTGCCGCATATTGGGATTGCTTCGCTTCGCTCGCAATGACAGCGCATGAGGTTGTCGTGTCCGTCAACGTCTCCAACCCCAATCTCTCCACCGACCCCGACGAAATCGCCGCGCTGCTCGGCGACTTCGCCGCAAACGCGCCGGGCGGGCTCGATGCCCGCACCACGCGCGCCGCCAAGGCGCTGCTGATCAACTCGCTCGCCGTCTCGATGGGCGCGCTCACGCATCCGGCCGCGCAGGCGGCGCGGCGGCATGCGGTTCGGTTCGCCTCATCCGACGGCTGCGTGATCTGGGGCACCGGCAAGCGCACGACGCCCGAGCTTGCGGCGCTGACCAACGGCGTGCTGCTGCGCTGCTACGACTACAACGACTTCTTCGTCGGCCAGCGCAACAGCGGCCATCCGAGCGACATGGTGGCGGGCGTGATCGCGGCGGCCGAATGGGCGGATGCCGACGGCGCGACGCTGCTCACGGCGCTCGCGCTCGGCTTCGAGGTGGTGGCGGCGTCGTTCGACGCCTGCTCGACCGCGCCGGGCGGCTGGGACTACACGAACCTGGTGGCGCCGGGCGCCGCCTGCGCGATCGCGCGCGTGCTCGGGCTCGACGCCGTGCAGGCGCGCGAGGCGCTAGCGATGACGGTGGTGCCGCATTTCGCCTGCGACGAGATCGAGTTCGGGCGAGCTCAACCGGCGCGGCGATCTCACGATGTGGAAGCGCTTCAACGGCAGCGATGCGGTGCGCAATGCGTTGCAATCGTGCCTGCTGGCGCAGGTCGGGGTCGAGGGCGCGGTGCGCCCCTTCGTCGGCAAGCAGGGCTTCTTCCAGAAGCTCGCCAACCGTACCGAGGACGCGATCCCGGTGCTCAAGGAGCGGCTCGGCGCCAAGCGCCCGCTAACCCGCATCGCCGAGACCAACATGAAGCGCTGGCCGGTCGGCTCGGTCGCCCAGAGCGCGATCCAGGCCGCGCTCGCGGCGCGGGCGCAGGTCAAGGATATCGGCCGCATCAAGCAGGTGCGCGTCTACGCCGAGGAGGGCGCCTACGACCATCTCGTGAAAATCCGCCAGGCGCCCTATGCGCCGATCTCGCGCGAGACTGCGGACCATTCGCTGCCTTACATCGTGGCGGCCGCGGTGCTCGACGGCGTCGTGACCACCGCGAGCTTTGCCCCGTCGCGCGTGCTCGATCCGGCGCGCCAGCGTTTCGTCGCCGAGAACGTCAAGGCCGCGCCCGAGGCCGCGCTCGGCACCATCGCGGGCGGCAAGCACAAGCGCCACGACATGGGTTATCTCGGCCGGGTCGAGATCGAGCTTGCCGACGGCACCGTGGTGCACGGCGAGGCGAAGCCGTTTCCGGGCCATCCGAAGAATCCGTTCACCGACGCGGACCTCGCCGGCAAGCTCGAGGAGGCAAGGGATGCGTA
>CAVPGG010000371.1:0-17324 GCA_963703755.1 uncultured Pseudomonadota bacterium | reverse complement strand
TCCTGGTCCGTAACGCCCTTCGGCCGGCCGCGGCTCGGCCAAACCCCATCCGCGGTGACGGTCGGAGCCGCACGGTTGGCGAATATGCGGAACTCGGTGCAGCACGACGAACGGAGAAACGAAACCCAAGGAAGAAGCGAACGGCCGTCCCGGCTGGGACGAGTACTTCATGGAGATCGCGCGGACCGTCGCGACGCGCTCGACCTGTCCGCGGGCCGGCGTCGGCGCCGTGCTCACGCGCGAGCGCCGCATCCTGACGACCGGCTACAACGGCGCGCCGCGCGGCGTGCCGCACTGCCTGGACGTCGGCTGCCCGATGGTCGACGGCCATTGCCAGCGCGCGACGCACGCCGAGGCGAACGCGATCGTGCAGGGCGCGCTGCACGGCGTCTCGCTGCAGGCGCGACGGCCTACTGCACGCACGAGCCGTGCGCGGGCTGCTCGAAGCTGCTCATCAGCGCGGGCATCGTGCGCATCGTCTACCGCGATGCGTATCCGGACGCCGTCGCGACGATGCTGCTGCGCGAAGCCGGCGTTGTCGCCGAGCGGTTTCTCGCGACCCGGTACGCAGCCTGACGTGAATCCCTACGTCGTCCTGGCCGTTGCGGTGATCGCGTGCGCGACGGCGCTCTTCACCACGCCGTACGTGCGGCGGCTCGCGCTCAACGTCGGCATGCTCGACGCGACGCGGCGAGCGCCGCATGCACGATCAGCCCAAGCCGCGCATCGGCGGCATCGCCGTCTACCTCGGCTTCGCGTTCGCGCTCTTCGCCGCGATCGGCTATCTCATCAAGACCGGGCAGCTCGCGCATCCCGGTCACGTGCACGAAGCCTCGGCACGCTGCACGACGTCATCGGCCTCATCTTCGGCGGCACGCTGATTCTGATGGTCGGCATCTGGGACGACGTGATGGGGATGGCGCCGCGCGCGAAGCTCGTCGCGCAGGCCGTCGTCGCCGGCATCTCGATGCTGTACGGCTTCATCATCGCCGGGCCGCGACGAATCCGCTCCATCCCGGGACAGCGATCTATCTGCCCGCGTGGCTGCCGATCCCGCTCACGCTCGTCTGGTATCTCGGGATGATGAACGCGATCAACTTCATCGACGGGCTCGACGGCCTGCTGTCCGGGCTTGACGGCGATCTCGCGGCGATCTTCTGCTCGTGATCGACCTGCAGCACGGCCATCCCGGAGATCGCGCTGGTGCTCGCGGCGCTCGCCGGCGGCGCGCTCGGCTTTCTGCCGCTACAACTTCAACCCGGCGAAGATCATCCTCGGCGACTCGGGCGCGCTGTTCATCGGCTACGTCTTCGCGACCGTCTCGATCATCGGCGCGAGCAAGACCGCGTTCGCGGTCTCGCTGCTCGTGCCGCTGATCGTGCTCGCGCTGCCGGTCGCTCGACACGGCCGCCGCGATCGTGCGCCGCACGCGCGCCGGCAAGAAGATCTACGAAGCCGACCGCGGCCACTTCCACCACCAGCTCATCTTCCGCTTCGGCCTGAACGTCCGGCAGGCGGTGATGCTGATCTACGCGGTGTGCATCGTGCTCGGCGTCGTCGCGTGGCTCCTGACGAGCGGCCTGCGCGCCGCTGCAGTGCCCCATGAGCGCGCCGCTGCGCGTGATGGCCGTGATGGGAACGCGGCCCGACACGATCAAGATGGCGCCGGTCGTGCACGCGCTGCGCGCCGCGCGGCCCGCGATCGAGCCGATCGTGTGCGTGACCGCGCAGCATCGCGAGATGCTCGACGAAGTGCTCGAGCTCTTCGAGATCGTCCCCGACGTCGATCTCGACATCATGACGCGCGACGCAGTCGCTGACCGACATCACGACGCGCGTCCTGATCGCGGATGGAGCCGCGTGCTGGCCGAGCAGCGGCCCGACGTCGTGCTCGTCCACGGCGACACGACGACCTCGACGGCGGCGGCGCTCGCGGCGTTCTACCAGAAGATTCCGGTCGGCCACGTCGAGGCCGGCCTGCGCACGTCGTCGATCGCCGAGCCGTTCCCGGAAGAGGCGAACCGCCGCATCGACCGGCGTGCTGACGCGCGCTCCACTTCGCGCCGACGGCGCGCGCGAAGGCAACCTGCTCGCCGAGCGCACGGATCACGCGCACATCGTCGTCACCGGCAACACCGTGATCGACGCCTTTCTCGCGACCGAGCGCCGCATGCGCGAGCGCGGCCGATCGCGACTCCCGTCGCTCGACGGGCTCGATCCGACGCGGCCGCTCGATCTTCGTCACCGCGCACCGGCGCGAGAACCACGGCACGATGCGCGACGATCGCGCGCGCCATCGGCGCGATCGCCGGCTTCCCGACGGCCGCAGATCGTGTGGCCGGTCCATCCGTCGCCGCAGTTCGGCCCGTCGTGTACGCGCGATGCTCGGCGTCGACGCCGGGCATCCGGCTCGTCGAGCCGCTGAACTACGCCGCGACCGTCGCCGCCGTCGCGGCGTCGCGCTTCGTCCTCACCGACTCGGGCGGACTGCAAGAGGAAGCGCCGACGCTGGGCACGCCGGTGCTGGTGATGCGCCGCGAGACCGAGCGGCCGGAAGGGCTCGAGGCGGGGACGCTGCGGCTGGTCGGGGTCGGATCCGACGCGACATCGTCGAAGGCGCGCGCCGCCTGCTGACCGACCGCGCCGCGTACGCGCGGATGGCCCGCGCCTCGAACCCCTACGGCGACGGCCGGGCGGCCGAGCGCATCGTCGCCTGGCCTGCTGCACGTGTTGCGCGACGGGCCGGTCCCCGACGAGTTCGCGCCGCCTGCCGCAGCGGCGTGACGCGGCTGCTCGGCGCCGCGGGGGCGTTCAGCGGCACCGTCGATCGGCGGCTTCCTCCTCGGTCTGGCAGCGTACCGCTGACGGGCGCCGGGTCGTGGATCCTCGTCGGCTCTGTTCGGCGGTCTCGCGCTCGGTATCGCGGCCGTAGCGGCGGCGCTGCGTCCGCTCTTGAAGTCGGATCAGCGCTGAATGCGAGAAACGTCGAGGAGGGACCGCTCCGGCGACGCGCACAATATGCGCGGCGCCGACCCGGCGGCCGATCTGCAGGCGTATCATGCCCGCGAAGCGGCTGATCTCTGTGCGGACGTCGCTCTTCCTCGCCCCGCTCGTCGCTTTCGCGGCGGCTGCGGAATCCCGTTGCCGGCCTTGCAGCTGGCGCTGGGCGGGGTGCTCGGCGTCCTGAATATGTTGGGTCGATGCGCGAGAACGAACGGCTGCTGGACGGCCGCAGTAATCGCGCGCGATGTTCGCTCCTCAACGCTCAGGTCCGCATTTTCGCGGTCGGCATCTTTCCGGTGGCAGTCGCGTTCCGCCTCGGGCAGTTCTGGACCGATCGGGCTGTACTTCATCGGATTCTTTACGCCGCTCGCGCTGTACGCGATCGAGATATCGCAGATCGATTCGACGGGAAGTCTAGTGCACGAAATATCGGCGAACACCCGACCTGGACATCTGGCCCCGGGCCTGTTCGGCACGATTCACGCTGACACGATCCTGACGACCTGGGTCGCGATGGCGATCTCGCTGGCGTCTTCTTCTGGTGGCTCGGCCGCTCGTACCGCACCGAACCGCGTCCGACAAGACGCAGGCGACGTTCGAAGGGATCATCCAGCTTCCTCTCCGACCTCGCGGTCGGGACGCTCGGCCCGCGCGGCGAGCGGTTCGTGCCGATCTTCGTCGGGATCTTTCTCTTCATCTGGATCCTCAACGAGTTCGGCGTGCTGTTCCTCAAAGCGCTCGGCCTGCCGTTCGGCGGCTCGCCGACGGCCGACCTCAACACGACGGCCGCGTTCGCGCTGTTCGTGTTCTTCGGTATCCAGTTCCTCGCGATCCGCAAGAGCGGGATCCGCGCCTACGCGCATCTCTTCAAGCCGTTCGTCTTGCTGTTCCCGATCAACCTCATCGAGGATATCGCGCGGCCGGTCGTCCTCGCCATGCGCCTGGCGTTCAACATCCTGGCCGGCGAACTGCTGCTGTTCGTCGTCGCGACGGTCATCGCGGCGAACGTCGTGGTCGGCCCGCTCAACATCTCCGTGATCTCCGCGCGTCGCGCCCGATCGGCATCGAGTTCTTCAACTTCCTGATCGGCACGATCCAGGCGTTCGTGTTCACGCTGCTCAGCATCGTCTATCTGTCGTTGGCCACGGCCGAGGAACACTAGGGCTCACGTTCCGTGAGCCCATCGCGTTCGGCCTCCCATCCGCCCCGAGGCCCATCATCGTAAGAGGTCAACCGTGACTCCTGATTCCGTCGTTGCCGCCGTCCTGATCTTCGGGTTCGCCCTGATCGTCGCGGCCGTCGCCCTCGGGTCCGCGGTCGGCGACGGTATCGTCGCGTCGAAGGCGGTCGAGTCGATCGCGCGCCAGCCCGAAGCGCGCGGCAACATCTTCACGTTCTTCTTCCTCGGCGTCGGCATTCTGGAAGCGTTCCCGATCATCGGGCTGGTGCTCGGGTTCTTCCTGTTCTTCGCGGTCGGCGGCGGCGTGCTGAACGCTGGTCACGAAGATCGTAGGCGGGGCGCACTAGATCGCGCCTCGGTTACCGCTCGTGCTCTCCCTCGACGGGACGCTGCTGGTCCAGCTCGTCAACTTCATCGTCTTCCTCGCGATCCTCAACGTGATCTTCTTCAAGCCCGTCGGGGCGGCGATCGCACGCCGCCGGGCGTACATCGACGGGATCAAGCACGACATCGAGGCGTTGCAGGCGGAGGCGAAGGCGTTCCGCGGCCAGGCCGAAGAGCATCGCGGCGGCCGCGCGGCGCGAAGCCGACGAAGCGGTCGCGCGCGCACGTGCGGAAGCCGGGAAGGAAGCCGACGCGATCGTCGCCGGCGCGGGTCGCGCGCGGCGGAGATCACGGCCAAAGCGCACGCCGAGGTCGCGACCGAGGTCGCGCGGCGCGGCGCGAGGAACGGCGCATCGTCGACGTCCTCGCAGGCGAGATGCTCGACCGCGCGCTCGGAGGGGTCGCATGAGCCTCGAACGCTGGCCCAAGGCTCGCAGATCGCCGGCGCGGTCATCTTCCTGATCGCGATCGTCGTGATCTGGAACAGTTCGCTCGCACCCGGCGTGCAAGGGGTATCAGGCGGCGAAGAACGCCGAGCTCGCCGACGCGGAAGCGCGCCGCGAGCCGCATGCGCGCCGACGTCGAGAGGCGCGAAAGCGGAGCCCCATTGCGAACGCCGACCGAGGACGATGCCGCGAGATTCGCGTCGCGCATCGACGTCATGATCGAAAACGACAAGCGCAAGACCCGTCGAAGACGCGCGGCACGAGGCCGAGCGCCTCGTGCGCAACGCCGAAGGGCGCCTCGAACGCGCGCGCACGGCCGCGCCGCGACCGGCTGCGCATCGAGTTCATCGAGAAGGCGCTCGCGAAAGCGCGGGAAGCACGCGCCCGCGCGCACTCCCCCCGCGGCGGACAACGCGCTGGTCGAAAGACCCCCGGTTGCCGATCTCACGCGGCCGGACGGCCGACGCCGAACGAGACGCTGGCGCGCCGCTATGCGACCGCCGTCTTCGCAGCTCGCGCAGGAAGAGAACCCGCATCCCGCGCCGTGCAGCACGACCTGCACACGTTCGTCGACGCGCTCGCGGCCGACGAGAGCGTCCGGCGCTTCTTCCGCTCGCCGGTCGTCGACCGCCCGCGAGAAGGAGACGATCGTCGCGCAGGCCTTCGAGCGCGCTCGACCCGATCGCGCTCCACACGATGCTGCTGCTTGTTCGCAAGCGTGCGAGAGTCGCTCGCCGAGGAGATCGTCGCGCAGTTCGACGCCGCTCGAGCCGCGAGGCGCGCGGCGCCCGAGGTGCTGCCGCGTCGTGAGCGCGCGCCCGCTCGAAAAGGGCGAGCTGGACGCGATCGTCGCGCCGCCTGGCCGCCGCGTACCACACGAGCTTCGACGTCACGGCGTCGGTCGATCCCGAACCTGATCGGCGGCGTGCGCATCCTCATGGGCGACAAGGCCGCCGACGGCAGCATCGCCGGCCGCCTCGACGACATCGCGCGCCTGCTCGAGCACGAACTAACCTGATTCACTCGAGCCCGGAAAGCTAAGCCATGATCAACGCCGACGAAATCGCCGGAATCATCAAACAACGCATCGCCACCTACGCGACGGGCCCCGACCAAGCCGAGGTCGGGACCGTCATCGAGGTCGGCGACAACATCGCGCGCATCTACGGTCTCGACAACGCGCAGGCGTCGGAGCTGATCGAGTTCCCGAACGGCCTCAACGGCATCGTGCTCAACCTCGAAGAGGACAGCGTCGGCGTCGCGATCATGGGGCCGGACACCGACATCAAGGAAGGCGACAAGGTGCGCCGGACCGGGCCGCATCGCGTCGGTGCCGGTCGGCGAAGCGATGCTCGGTGCGTCGTGAACCCGCTCGGCCAAGCCGGTCGACGGCAAAGGCGACATCCCAGGCCGTCGAGTACCGCACGATCGAGAACACCGCGCCGACGGTCATCGAGCGGCAGTCCGTCAAGCAGCCGCTGCAGACCGGCATCCGCGCGATCGACGCGCTGATCCCGATCGGCAAAGGGCAGCGTGAGCTGATAACGCTCGCTCTGAGTCCGAACTCAGGCCGGCGCCGGACACCACCCGCAACCATTGGACCGAAAATCGATTGGCGCAGGCGGCCACCAGCCGCCTGCATGCCGCGCTTGCAAGGCAGTTTATCATGGCACGCGACCATCATCGCGACCACGCTTCCGGACCGTCCCAGCGCGCCTTGCGCGCCGGCGAGGTCATCCGTCACGCGATCGCCGAGATCCTCGCGCGCGGCGAGGTGCATGACCCGGTGATCCAGGGCCACCTGATCACGGTGCCTGAGGTGCGCATGTCGCCGGACCTCAAGCTCGCCACGATCTACGTGATGCCGCTCGGCGGCCGCGACGTGAAACCCGTGCTCGAGGCGCTCGAGCGCAACAAGCGCTACCTGCGCGGCGAGATCGCGCATCGCGTCAACTTGAAGTTCGCGCCCGACATCCGCTTTCGCATCGACGAGCGCTTCGACGAGGCCGCGCGTATCGAGAAGCTGCTGCGCACGCCGGACGTGCAGCGCGATCTGAAAGACGCCGACGATGACGAATAAGTCGAAGATGCCGACGCCGATGACGGCGAGCGAGGAGACTGGCCCCCTCCCCGGCCCCCGGATCGGCGCTGACGCGCCGTCCGGGGCAGGCTCTTCCCCGCAAGCGGGGGAGGGGAAAGGGCAGCGCAAGCGCGAGAAGCACGACGTGCATGGCTGGGTGGTGCTCGACAAGCCGGTCGGCATGACGTCCACGCACGCCGTCTCCGTCATCAAGCGCCTGTACAAGGCCAAGCGCGCCGGCCATGCGGGCACGCTCGATCCGCTCGCGTCCGGCTGCCTGCCGATCGCGCTCGGCGAGGCCACCAAGACGGTGCCGTTCGTGATGGACGGGCAGAAGACCTATCTATTTACCGTCCGCTGGGGCGAGGAGCGCGACACCGACGACGCCGAAGGCCGCGTGGTGGCCGCAAGCCCCGAGCGGCCCAGCGTCGAGGCGATCCGCGCGATCCTGCCGCGCTTCATCGGCACCATCGCGCAGGTGCCGCCGCGCTTCTCGGCCATCAAGATCGCGGGGGAGCGCGCCTACGACATCGCCCGCGACGGCGAGGAGGTCGAGCTGGAGGCGCGGCCCGTGGAGGTCGACCACCTCGACATCATCGAGACGCCGGGCGCCGACCACACGGTCTTCGCCGCCCGGTGCGGCAAGGGTACCTACGTCCGGGCGCTCGCCCGCGACATGGGGCGGCTGCTCGGCTGCCATGGCCACGTCTCGGCGCTGCGGCGGGCCGCGGTCGGGCCGTTTACCGAACCCGACATGATGACCCTGGAAAAGCTCGAATCTTTGTGCCATAGAGCCGCAGCCGGCGAGGGTAGCCTCGCCGACGCGCTCATGCCCGTTGCGACCGCGCTGGACGACATCCCGGCGGTGGCCGTGAGCAGGGCCGATGCGGCAAGGCTCCAGCGGGGCCAAGCCGTCCTGATGCGCGGACGGGACGCCCCCGTCTTCAGCGGCACGCTGTACGTCACAGTGTCGGGTCAGCTTATCGCCCTTGCCGAAGTCGACGGCGGAGAAATCGTCCCCAAGCGCGTGTTCAACCTCGCCGGACTGCATGGCAGAGCCGGCCGAAGCCAAGGTGTTTGACCGATGTCGGTTACGACCGAGAAGAAAGCGGAAGTCATCCGCAAGCATGCCAAGAAGCCGGGCGACACCGGGTCGCCCGAGGTGCAGATCGCGATCCTGTCCGAACGGATCAACAATCTGACCGAGCATTTCAAGACCCACGTAAAAGACAATCATTCGCGTCGCGGGCTGCTGAAGATGGTGTCGCAACGACGCCAGCTTCTCGACTATCTCAAGCGCGCCAATGAAGGCAGCTACAAGGGCCTGATCGAAAAGCTCGGCATTCGCCGCTGAGTTCGTCGCGCGGGCGTTTCCGCGCATCCTCGGCGGACGGCGTCCCGGAGCATGGTCCCGAAAAGCGGACACCCGTTTTCGGAAAAGGCCATGCTCGCGTAAGGGCCGCATCCGCCGCCCCACCCGGCCGCCAGGCGCGGCCGGCCCATGCCGGAGTCCAATCGTGAGCTCCGGTCACCGAAGGCTCGAAAGCCATGGCAGGATCGCTGGATGCTGTTCGGGGCGCACCGCCCGCAGCCTCTCGCCGTCTTGCTCATGGCTTTGCGGCCAGTACCGATTTGGCGTTCACGCCGGGCACCAGCTCGAACGCATCGGCCAAATCGGTACGAACTGAAGGTGGTGCTTTCTCGCCGATCGGCGAGAAAGGCACTTGCCGCAAACGCAAACCATGAGAGAAGGAAGCAATGTTCGACATTCATCGTGAGGAGATCGATTGGGCCGGGCGCAAGCTCGTCCTTGAAACCGGCAAGATAGCGCGCCAGGCCGACGGCGCGGTCTTTGCGAGCTACGGCGAGTCCGCCGTTCTCGCAACCGTCGTCTCCGCCAAGGAGCCCAAGGCCGGCATCGATTTTCTCCCCCTGACCTGCAATTACCAGGAAAAGACCTACGCGGCGGGCCGCATTCCGGGCGGCTATTTCAAGCGCGAAGGCCGCCCCACCGAGAAGGAGACGCTGGTCTCCCGCCTGATCGACCGGCCGGTGCGCCCGCTGTTCGCCGACGGGTATCGCTGCGACACGCAGGTCATCGTCACCACGCTGTCGCACGATCTCGAGAACGATCCCGATATTCTGGCGATGGTGGCCGCTTCCGCGGCGCTCACGCTGTCCGGCGCGCCCTTCATGGGCCCGATCGGCGCCGCCCGCGTCGGCTTCATCAACAACGAGTACGTGCTCAACCCGCAGGTCGACGAGATGCCGGAGAGCAAGCTCGACCTCGTGGTCGCCGGCACCAAGGACGCCGTGCTGATGGTCGAGTCCGAGGCGAAGGAGCTGCCCGAGCCCGTGATGCTCGGCGCCGTGATGTTCGGCCACAAGCACATGCAGCCGGTGCTCGATGCCATCATCCGGCTCGCCGAGAAGGCCGCCAAGGAGCCGCGCGACTTCAAGCCGGCCGACAACTCCGCGCTCGAGAAGGAGATGCTCGGCCTGGTCGAGGGCGAGCTGCGCGCCGCCTACGCGATCCCCTCCAAGCAGGAGCGCCACAAGGCGCTCGACGCCGCCAAGGCGAAGGTTCTCGCGCATTTCTGCCCCGAGGGCGCCGAGAAGCCGGCGCATGACAAGCTCAAGGTCGCGGCGGTCTTCAAGGAAATTGAAGCCAAGATCGTGCGCTGGAACATCCTCGACACCGGCAGGCGCATCGACGGCCGCGACGTCAAGACCGTGCGTCCGATCCTCTCCGAGGTGGGCGTGCTGCCGCGCGCGCACGGCTCGGCGCTGTTCACCCGCGGCGAGACCCAGGCCCTGGTGGTCGCGACACTGGGCACCGGCGAGGACGAGCAGTACGTCGACGCCCTGACCGGCACCTACAAGGAGACGTTCCTCCTGCACTACAACTTCCCGCCGTTCTCGGTCGGCGAGACCGGCCGCATCGGCGCGCCCGGACGGCGCGAAATCGGTCACGGCAAGCTCGCCTGGCGCGCGATCCGCCCGGTGCTGCCGCTGCACCACGACTTCCCGTACACGCTGCGTATCGTTTCCGAGATCACCGAGTTCGAACGGCTCGTCCTCGATGGCGACCGTGTGCGGCACCTCGCTCGCGCTGATGGACGCCGGCGTCCCGCTCAAGGCACCGACCGCCGGCATCGCCATGGGCCTGATCCTCGAGGACAAGCGCTTCGCGGTGCTCAGCGACATCCTCGGCGACGAGGACCATCTCGGCGACATGGACTTCAAGGTGGCGGGCACCGAGAAGGGCGTGACCTCGCTGCAGATGGACATCAAGATCGCGGGCATCACCGAGGAGATCATGCGGGTCGCGCTGACCCAGGCCAAGGACGGCCGCCTGCACATCCTGGGCGAGATGGCCAAGGCGATCACCACGGCGCGCGCCGAGCTCGGCGAGCATGCGCCGCGCATCGAGGTGATCACGATCCCGACCGACAAGATCCGCGAAGTGATCGGCACCGGCGGCAAGGTGATCCGCGAGATCGTGGAGAAGACCGGCGCCAAGATCGACATCTCGGACGACGGCACCGTCAAGGTCGCCTCGGCCAACGGCGAGTTGATCCGCGCGGCGCTGAACTGGATCAAGTCGATCGCCTCCGATCCGGAGGTCGGCGTGATCTACGAGGGCACGGTCGTCAAGGTGATGGACTTCGGCGCCTTCGTGAACTTCTTCGGTTCCAAGGACGGCCTCGTCCACATCAGCCAGCTCGCCGCGAACCGCGTGAACAAGGTGACCGACGTGGTCAAGGAAGGCGACAAGGTCAAGGTGAAGCTGCTCGGCTTCGACGACCGCGGCAAGGTGCGCCTGTCGATGAAGGTGGTCGACCAGGCGACCGGCGAGGACCTCGAGGCGAAGCGCGGCGGCGATCAGCCGCGCGAGGCGACGCCGGCGGCGGAGTAGGTCTCACCGCAGCGTCATTGCGAGGCGGGCGCAACCCGCCGAAGCAATCCGGTCGCGGTGCTCGCGATGACCAAGGAATGCGAAGGGCGGCCGAGAGGCCGCCCTTTTTTTGCCAAGGCGCTTTTTTCTTGCGCGCTGTCGTCAATTGGCTTAATCGTGGAAATGGGACACGAGGAATTGCGCCCGGCGCCGCGATGGCCGCCGGGATTTTTTGTGCCCTGGCGGTCCGGCCCCTGTTAGCGGCCGGTGTTCTTCCTGTTATTTTGCCTGTTCCGCCTGTTTCCACACCGCGGGCATTTGTTGCCGAAATCTGAAGCACTTATCCCGCATTTCGGCGTGTCCGCGCCCTGTAGATCGCCTGTATTTCTTCCGTGAAAGATTTTTACAGGCGATCCGCTCAAGGTTGGAAATGTCGATGCGTTGAATTGCGCCCGGTGCCGCCGCGCCGGAGTTTTTCGTTGCGACGCGGCAGCCGCGAGTGGAGGAGCGCCAAACGGAAATTCTGGCGAAATTCGCGTCCCGGCTTGCCTGCAGATCACCTGTATTTTCGTTGATCTATCAAGCGGCCGCCAAATCGCAATTAGCGCGATTTCTTGAACCGACATCACGCCACGGAAACCGTCATTGCGAGGCCTGCTCGGCAGGCGGAAGCAATCTCAGCGCGGTGCAGAGATTGTGGCCAAGAAATACGAAACAACAAAACGCTCCCTCATGGTGAGGAGCGCGGCCGCACTTGCGGCCGCGCGTCTCGAACCAGGGGCCGCGAGTCGATGTGGCGCCGCACGCGTGTCGGGCCTGCCCGACTTGCGCATCAGATATGCCGATCTCGGGTAAACCCGAGATCGGTGGCCGCCCTCGTCCTTCGAGACGCGGCGCACGAAGACGTGCGCCGCTCCTCAGGATGAGGGCGGATTTGACTCTCCCATTCTCGAAGTGACGGAAGGCCTACTGCGCCGCGTCCTTGTGCGCCGCATCCTCGGTGCGCAGCTCGTCGGGTTGCGGCATCGCGATGATGTTGTAGCCCGAGTCGACGAAGTGCACCTCGCCGGTGACGCCGGTCGACAGGTCGGACAGGAGATACAAACCTGCGCCGCCGAGCTCATCCAATGTCACGCCGCGCTTGAGCGGCGAGTGCTGCTGCTGGTAGGCGAACATGTAGCGCGCGTCGTTGATGCCGGCGCCCGCAAGCGTGCGGATGGGCCCGGCCGAGATCGCGTTGACGCGGATGGCGCGGCCGCCGAAATCGACCGCGAGGTAGCGCACCGAGGACTCGAGCGCCGCCTTGGCGACGCCCATCACGTTGTAGTTCGGCATCGCGCGGGCGCTTCCGTTGTAGGTAAGCGTCACCATCGAGCCGCCCGTCGGCATCAGCTCGGCGGCGCGCCTGGCGGCCTCCGTGAAGGCGAAGCACGAGATGATCATGGTGCGGGTGAAGTTCTCGCGTGTCGTATCGGCGTAGCGGCCCTTGAGCTCGTTCTTGTCGGAGAACGCGATCGCGTGCACCAGGAAGTCGAGCTTGCCCCACTCCTTCTTGATCGTCGCGAACACCGCGTCGACGGAGTCGATCTTCTCCACGTCGCACGGCATGACCAGCTTGGCCTCGAGCTGCGCGGCGAGCGGCTTGACGCGCTTGCCCAGCGCGTCGCCCTGATACGTGAAGGCGAGCTCCGCGCCATGCGCATGAAGCGTACGCGCGATACCCCAGGCGATCGAGTGGTCGTTGGCGACCCCCATGATCAGCCCGCGCTTTCCTTGCATCAGAGCCTGCATCAACCCACCCGTTCCGCTCTACGCCACCGTCATGCCCGCGTATGCGGGCATCCACGTCTTGCACACTCAACACCGTCAAAGACGTGGATGGCCGGGTCAAGCCCGGCCATGACGGAGTGACCCGTCACGCATCCAGCCGCTTGAACACCACCGACGCGTTGGTCCCGCCGAAGCCGAACGAGTTCGACAGCACGCAGCCGAGCGCGACATTGTCACGCCGCTCGCGCACGATCGGCATGTCGGCCATGGCGGGATCGAGATTCCTGATATTGGCGCTCTCGCAGATGAAGCCGTTGTTCATCATCAAGAGCGAGTAGATCGCCTCCTGCGCACCGGCGGCGCCGAGCGAATGGCCGGTGAGGGACTTGGTCGCCGCGATCGGCGGCACCTTGGCGCCGAACACCTCGCGGATCGCCTCGATCTCCTTGAGATCGCCGATCGGCGTCGAGGTCGCGTGCGGATTGATGTAGTCGATCGGCGGCTTGACCCCGGTGAGCGCCATCTTCATGCAGCGCACCGCGCCCTCGCCCGACGGCGCCACCATGTCCTCGCCGTCCGACGTCGCGCCGTAGCCGGCGACCTCGGCATAGATGCGGGCGCCGCGCGCCTTGGCGTGCTCCAGCTCCTCGAGCACCAGCACGCCGGCGCCGCCCGCGATCACGAAGCCGTCGCGGTCGGCGTCAAAGGCGCGCGAGGCGACGGCGGGCGTGTCGTTGTATTTTGACGACATCGCGCCCATGGCGTCGAACAGCACCGACAGCGTCCAGTCGAGCTCCTCGCAGCCGCCGGCGAAGATGATGTCCTGCTTGCCGAGCTGGATGATTTCGGAGGCGTTGCCGATGCAATGGTTGGAGGTCGCGCAGGCGGACGAGATCGAGTAGTTGACGCCCTTGATCTTGAACCAGGTCGCGAGCGTCGCCGAGGCGGTCGACGACATCGCCTTCGGCACCGCGAACGGGCCGACGCGCTTCGGCCCCTTGGCGCGCGCCGTGTCGGCGGCCTCGACGATAGCGCGCGTCGAGGGCCCGCCCGAGCCCATGATGATGCCGGTGCGCGGATTGACGATCTCGGAGGCCTCGAGGCCGGCGTCGCGGATCGCCTGCTCCATGGCAACGTGGTTCCAGGCGGCGCCGCCGCCGAGGAAGCGCATGGCGCGGCGGTCGACCGACCCGGTCGGGTCGAGCGTCGGCGCACCGTGCACCTGGCTGCGGAAGCCGAGCTCCGCATATTTGTCGGCGTGCGAGACGCCGGGCTTCGCCTCGCGCAGGCTCGCCAGCACTTCCTGCGTGCTGTTGCCGATGGACGAGACGATGCCCATCCCGGTGACGACGACGCGCCTCATGCCTGCCTCATCCGCATTTCCAACCGGCCGCGCTCTTCAATTTGGCGCATGTTCTTGTCGGCGAACCGGTGTCCACTTCGCCGGAACATGCGCGAGGCGCGACGCACTCAGGCCCCTCCGGCGCCATCGCGGCGCCCTGGCGAAACAGCCCGACCTTGAGATCGAGCGCCTTGTAGATGACCGAGCCGTCCGCCGCGAGCCAGCCGTCGGCGATGCCGAGCACCAGCTTCGACTTCATCACGCGCTTGATGTCGATGCCATACACGATCTTCTTGACGGTCGGCAGAACCTGCCCGGAGAACTTCACCTCGCCCATGCCGAGGGCGCGCCCGTTGCCGCTCGAGCCGAGCCAGCCGAGGAAGAAGCCGAGCAGCTGCCACAAGGCGTCGAGCCCGAGGCAGCCCGGCATCACGGGATCGCCCTTGAAGTGACAGGCAAAGAACCAGAGGTCCGGCTTTACGTCGAGCTCGGCACGCGCCATCCCCTTGCCATGCTCGCCGCCGCCCGCGGAAATCTCCGAGATGCAGTCGAACATCAGCATGGGCGGCAGCGGCAGCTGCGGTCCTTCGGCGAACATCTCGCCGCGGCCGCACGCCAGAAGCTGTTGATAGTCGAAGCTCGAAGGCCTACCGATCATTCCGTCCCGTCCTCGCCGCGTGGCAGCTGCCCCACCTGCAATTCGATGGATTCCCTAACACACCCGCCGGGCGGGGGGCAAAGCTGACGCCCGAGTTGCGAGCGGGTGGCGAGCAAGTTGCGCCCCCGTGTCGCGGTGCATACCATGGAAGTATGTCGGCGCAGGCGGACCGCAACGGCGCGGCCCGGATGTCGCCAAGATGTCCGCGTGGGCAGTTGCAATCCGCCCCTGCGCGACATATGATTACATTTGAAACAATCCCGTGCCAGCGGCGCCCAGCCGACCGAAGGAAAGCGTACTCGACCATGCAACCGCGTATCCCGATGGCGAGCCGATTGTCATCCGCGCCCGGCGGGATGGCGTCGTCGGCCGCGCGTCCCGATCTCACCGGCTGCCCGTGGCACGACGTGAAGACCATGCTGCGCAACGTCGGCCTGCGCCCGACCCGGCAGCGCATGGCGCTCGGCTGGATCCTGTTCGGTAAGGGCGACCGCCACCTCACGGCGGAGATGCTCTACGAGGAGGCAACCAAGGCCAAGGTGCCGGTGTCGCTCGCGACCGTCTACAACACCCTGCACCAGTTCACCGAGGTCGGTCTGCTGCGCCAGGTCGCGGTCGACGGCTCGAAGACCTATTTCGACACCAACGTCACCGAGCACCATCACTTCTTCATCGAGGGCGACAACGCGCTCGTCGACATCCCGGGCGCCGAGGCGATCGTCGGCAAGATGCCGCCCGCGCCGGAAGGTTTCGAGATCGCCCGGGTCGACGTGGTGGTGCGGCTCAAGCGCACCCGCTGAGCCGCGCTCTTTTCGCGACAGCCGATCCGAGCGCGCGGCTTTCGGCGCATCGGCAGAGCCGTCACCACAGGTGGCCGACGGCGGCCAGCACCAGCCGCGCGCCCAACCCGACGCCGACGATCGAGGTGACCACCACGCCGCCGACGCGGAACGGATTGACGGTCCTCTTCATCGACAGCCCGATCACGTGAGCGACGCGGCCGAGCACGAAGGCGGCGCACAGGACCGCGTGTCCGACGCCGCCGCCGCCGATGAGCTCGAGGAGCGCGAATCCGGTAACGAAGATCCCGGCATTCTCCGCCAGGTTGCCGTGCCGGCGGATCGCCAGCAGCAGCGACTGGTGGCCGCCGTCGCCGACCGATTGGCGATTGCGCCGGCGCTCGACGACGACGGCGTACATCAACGCCATCTGCATGATGATGACGATGCCGGCCGTGAGGGCCGACACGTAAGGCGGGGCGAACGTCATGCTCGGCTTGCTTGCTCCTTGGCGCGAGGGTTTGGTACTATCCGGTACCATGCGACTATGCGACGGGACCCGCGGCGTTGGCAAGGGGCCGGGCGGGCCAAAGGGACATAAAGGGATATTGTCGTGCGGCAGGCGCAACGGACCGGCGAACGGGCGGGCGCGACGGCGCCGCGCGCGCGCATTCTCAACGCCGCGTTCCGCGCCTTCACGCAGAACGGCTTCGCGCAGACCAGCACGCTCATTCGGGATCGGGATCGGCGCCGAAACGTCGGCGCTGTTGAAGAAGCGCGTTCGCCGCCGTGGTTGCGCGAACGCCTTAGGCCAAAGGCGATCAAGAAATATTACCCGGATACGAGGACGCCGGCGGCGGACGAGGCCCGTGGAATCCCGCTCGTGATCCTCGAACCGCGACGCTGACGGCGCCTGCGCGGCTTACTCGACCAGGCCCGGGGTTGTGCGGACGGGTTTCGCTTGTCGATGGTCTGCGGGCAGTCGTGCCGAGCACGGGGTTTGATTGGATGATCGAATGGAGATCGTTGAGCTCGGCCGACTGACTGACGAGCAGCGAGCAGAGCTCGAGGGTGACGAGCCTGATCCGTTCCAGTGCGAACGGGGTGACACTCCGATTCCGAGCGAAGGATCGCCATGTCGCACTGCGCGAAGACGGGGGCCGGCTGGTCGCCTCGGCAGGGCTTCACGGCTACCGACGTCGAGGTAGCCGGCACGCGTTTCCCGGTGGTCGGGATCGGCGGCGTGATCGTGAATGCCGAACATCGGGGGCGCGGGTTCGCCCGCCGCGTTCTCGAGGAGGTGCTCGTCCGCGCGCGAGCGATGGGACCGGCGTTCGTGATCCTCTTCTGTCACCGGGACCGAGCCGGGCTGTACGAAGGACTCGGGTTCATGACGATCGGCTCGCCGGTCTCTGTGCAGCAGCCGCAGGGTTTCGAGGCGATGCCGCAGCGCACCATGTGGTACGCGCTACGACCCGGCGTCTCGTGGCCGCCGGGACACGTCACGGTCCACGGCCTGCCGTTCTGAAGGCTCCACGCGTCGTCAGGTCTCGAGCGTGGCTCGACAACCCGCGGAGCCTCTAGGCGGATCGCTGCCGAAGCACCGAGCGCTCCGCACTCGCTGGTGCGGTGGACGGTTCCGAGCGGGTGACGCTGTGGCTCGGTATCCAGCGTCGCAGTGTGTCGGCGAGGTCTTGGTGGCGCATTGGTTTGCTGATGAAGTCGTTCATGCCGGCGTCGATGCATCGCTCACGGTCGCCGTCCATCGCCTGCGCGGTCATCGC
>CAVPGG010000370.1:0-17948 GCA_963703755.1 uncultured Pseudomonadota bacterium | reverse complement strand
CTCTCGGCGCTGCCCGAGGTCGACTACCCGACCATCCAGGTACAGACCTTCTATCCGGGCGCGAGCCCGGACGTGATGACGTCCTCGGTGACGGCGCCGCTCGAGGTCCAGCTCGGCCAGATGCCGGGCCTGAAGCAGATGAGCTCGACGAGCTCAGCCGGCGCCTCGGTGATCACGCTGCAGTTCACCCTCAACCTCAGCCTCGACATCGCCGAGCAGGAGGTGCAGGCGGCGATCAACGCGGCCGGCAACCTGCTGCCCTCGGATCTGCCGGCGCCGCCGATCTACGCCAAGGTCAATCCGGCGGACGCGCCGATTGTCACCCTCGCGCTCACCTCGAAGACGCTGCCGCTGCCGCAGCTCGAGGATCTCGCCGAGACCCGGCTCGGGCAGAAGATCTCGCAGCTGCCCGGCATCGGCCTCGTCAGCATCAGCGGCGGGCAGCGCCCGGCCGTGCGCGTGCAGGCCGACACGCGCAAGCTCGCGGCCTACGGGCTCAACATCGACGACCTGCGCACGACGCTCGGCAACGCCAACGTCAGCACGCCGAAGGGCAGCTTCGACGGGCCGACGCGCGCCTACACGATCAACGCCAACGACCAGCTGCAGAGCGCGGCCGACTACACGGACCTGGTGGTCGCCTACAAGAACGGCTCGCCAGTCCACCTGAGCGACGTCGCCACCGTCATCGAGGGGGCGCAGAACAATTTCCTCGCCGCCTGGATGAACCGCACGCCGGCCGTCATCCTCAACGTCCAGCGCCAACCCGGCGCCAACGTCATCGAGGTGGCGGACCGCATCAAGGCACTGCTGCCGCAGCTGCAGGCCGGCCTGCCGGCCGCGATCGACATTACGGTGCTCACCGACCGCACGGTCACGATCCGCGCCTCGGTGCGCGACGTCGAGTTCGAGCTCACGCTCGCGGTCGTGCTGGTGGTGGCGGTGATCTTCGTCTTCCTGCGCAGCGCGCGCGCCACCATCATTCCGAGCCTGTCGGTGCCGCTCTCCCTCGTCGGCACCTTCGGCGCCATGTACATGCTCGGCTTCAGCCTCGACAACCTGTCGCTGATGGCGCTCACGATCGCGTCAGGCTTCGTGGTCGACGACGCGATCGTGGTGATCGAGAACATCTCGCGCTATCTGGAGGAGGGCGAGAGCCCGCAGGAGGCGGCGCTGATCGGCTCCGAGCAGGTGGGCTTCACCATCATCTCGCTGACCATCTCGCTGATCGCGGTGCTCATCCCGCTCCTGTTCATGGCCGACGTGGTCGGGCGGCTCTTCCGCGAGTTCGCCACCACGCTCGCGGTCACCATCCTGATCTCGGCCGGGGTATCGCTGTCGCTCGTGCCGATGGCCTGCGCCAAGCTCCTCCAGCGGCCCGAGGAGGAACGCGAGAACGCCTTCCAGCGCTGGAACCGCGAATGGTTCGATGCGCTCATCCGCGCCTATGGGCGCATGCTCACCTGGGTGCTGGAGCGGCAGACCGCGACCCTGATGGTCGCGCTCGCGACCTTCGTGCTCACCGCCGTGCTCTACATCGTCATTCCGAAGGGCTTCTTCCCGACCCAGGATACCGGCCTGATCCAGGCGATCACCCAGGCGCCGCAGTCGATCTCCTACCGCGCCATGGCGGAACGCCAGCAGGCGCTCGCCGACGTCATCCTCAAGGATCCCGACGTGGAGAGCCTGTCGTCCTTCATCGGCGTCGACGGCGCCAACACGACGCTCAATAGCGGCCGCATCCTGATCAATCTCAAGGCGCACGAGGAGCGCATCGGCGACATCACCGAGACGATGCGTCGCGTGAAGGAGGCGGCCGCCAAGGTCGCGGGCATCACGCTCTACATGCAGCCCGTGCAGGACCTCACCATCGACGACGTGATCAGCAAGACGCAGTACCAGTTCATCCTCGAGGACGCGAGCGCGGACGAGCTCGCCAAGTGGGTGCCGATCCTGGTCGAGAAGCTCGGCACGCTGCCGCAGCTCGCCGACGTCGCCTCCGACCTCTCCTCGCTCGGCCTCTCCGCCTACATCGACATCGACCGCGACACCGCCGGCCGCTTCGGCATCACGCCGGCGACGATCGACAACGCGCTCTACGACTCCTACGGCCAGCGCATCGTCTCGACCATCTTTACCCACACCAACCAGCGCCGGGTAATCCTCGAGGCCGATCCGAAGCTGCAGCAGTCGCTCGACTCGCTGTCATCGATCTATCTGCCGACCTCGACCGGCGGGGGCCAGGTGCCGCTGTCGGCGATCGCGCGCGTCACCGAGAAGATGGCGCCGCTGCAGATCAACCACCTGGCGCAGTTTCCGGCCAACACGATCTCGTTCAACCTCGCGCCCGGCACCTCGCTCGGCGATGCGGTCGCGGCGATCAAGCAGGCGCAGATCGACATCGGCCTGCCGCCGAGCGTGATCACCAGCTTCCAGGGCGCCGCGCTCGCATTCCAGTCGGCGCTGGCGAATGAGCTGTTCCTCATCCTCGCCGCGATCGTCACGGTCTACATCGTGCTGGGCGTGCTCTATGAGAGCTTCATCCACCCGGTCACCATCCTGTCGACCCTGCCGTCGGCCGGCATCGGCGCCCTGCTCGCCCTGATGGTGGCGGGCGACGACCTCACCATCATCGCGATCATCGGCATCATCCTGCTGATCGGCATCGTCAAGAAGAATGCCATCATGATGATCGACTTCGCGCTCGACGAGCAGCGCAACCACGGCCGCTCGCCGCACGACGCGATCTACCGGGCCTGCCTGCTGCGCTTCCGCCCGATCCTGATGACCACCATGGCGGCGGTACTCGGCGCGCTGCCGCTGATGATCGGCACCGGCGTCGGCTCGGAGCTGCGCCACCCGCTCGGCATCTCGATCGTCGGCGGCCTGCTGGTGAGCCAGGTGCTCACCCTGTTCACCACGCCGGTGATCTACCTGTGGTTCGACCGCATCGCGACGCGGCTCACCGGTGCGGGCAGCACGGCCGCGCCGGGGCCCGAAGGCGTGCTGCCGTGAGCGTCTCGACGCCCTTCATCCGCCGTCCGGTCGCGACCACGCTGCTCACGCTCGGCCTTGCGGCGGCGGGGGCGATCGCGTTCTTCCAGCTGCCCGTCTCGCCCCTGCCGCAGGTCGACTATCCGACCATCTCGGTCAGCGCCAACCTGCCGGGCGCGAGCCCCGAGGTGGTGGCGACGACCGTCGCGACCCCGCTCGAGCGCCACCTCGGCCAGATCGCCGACGTGACCGAGATGACGTTGACGTCGTCGGTCAATTCGACACGCATCAACCTCGTGTTCGGCCTCGACCGCGATATCAACGGCGCGGCACGCGACGTGCAGGCGGCGATCAACGCGGCGCGCGCGGATCTCCCGTCAAACCTGCGCTCGAACCCGACCTACAAGAAGGTCAATCCGGCGGATGCGCCCATCATGGTGCTGTCGCTCACCTCCGACGTGCTCACCCGCGGCGACATGTACGACCAGGCGACCACGGTGCTGATGCAGCGCCTCTCCCAGGTCGACGGCATCGGCGAGGTGACGGTGAGCGGCAGCGCGCTGCCGGCCGTGCGCGCCGAGCTCAATCCCAATGCCCTGTTCAAGTACGGCATCGGGCTCGAGGACGTGCGCGCGGCGCTCGCGTCCGCCAACGCGCACGCTCCGAAAGGCGCGATCAACGTCGGCGACCTGCGCTACCAGCTCTACGACAACGACCAGGCCAGCAAGGCGGATCAATACCGCTCGTTGATCGTCGCCTACCGCAACGGCGCGCCGGTGCGGCTCGCCGACCTCGGCGAGGTCGTCGACTCGGTCGAGAATCTGCGCAATGCCGGCCTCGCCAACGGCAAGAACGCGGTGCTGGTCATCCTCTACCGTCAGCCGGGTGCCAACATCATCGACACCGTCGACAACGTGAAAGCGCTGCTGCCGGAGCTCGAGGCCTCGATCCCGCGCTCGATCGCGGTCGACGTCGCGATCGACCGGTCGACCACGATCCGCTCGTCGCTGCACGACGTCGAGATGACGCTGGTCATCGCCGTCTTCCTGGTGGTCCTGGTCGTGTTCGCGTTCCTGCGCGACCCGTGGGCGACGCTCGTGCCCTCGCTCGCGGTGCCGATCTCGCTCGCCGGCACGTTCGCGTTCATGTACGTGCTCGGCTTCAGCCTGAACAACCTGTCGCTGATGGCGCTCACGGTCGCGACCGGGTTCGTGGTCGACGACGCGATCGTTGTGGTGGAGAACATCTCGCGCCACATCGAGGCCGGCATGTCGCGGCTCGAGGCGGCGCTGCAGGGCGCCCGCGAGGTCAGCTTCACGGTGGTCTCGATGAGCGTGTCGCTGGTCGCGGTATTCATCCCGATCCTGCTCATGGCCGGCATCGTCGGCCGGCTCTTCCGCGAATTCGCCCTGACCCTCTCGATCGCCATCCTGGTCTCGCTGGTCGTATCGCTGACGACGACGCCGATGATGTGCGCCTTCGTGCTCGGGCGCGGCCCGCGACGGCACGGACGCCTCTACCGGGCGAGCGAGCGGGTGTTCGACGTCACGCTGCGCGGCTACGAGCGCACGCTCGGCGTCGCACTGCGCCATCCCGTCATGGTCGTGCTCGTCCTGTTCGTGACGGTCGGCCTCAACGTCGTGACGTTCCTCAAGGTACAGAAGGGATTCTTCCCGCAGCAGGACACCGGGCGGCTGATCGGCACAATCCGGGCCGACCAGAGCATCTCGTTCCAGTCGATGCAGCAGAAGTTCACGCAGTTCATGAATATCGTGCGCAACGACCCGGCAATCCAGAGCATCGCAGGTTTCACCGGCGGCGGATCGACGAATGCGGGCTTCACCTTCGCGTCGCTCAAGCCGCGCAGCCAGCGCGATCCGGTCGGCCAGGTCATCCTCCGGCTGCAGCGCGAGACCTCGCAGGTGCCCGGCGCCAACCTGTTCTTCCGCGCGGTGCAGGACATCAACGTCGGCGGGCGTGCCTCGGCTTCCCAGTACCAGTACACGATCCAGGCCGACAGCGTCGAAGAGCTGTACGAATGGGGGCCGAAGATCCTCGCCGCCATTCAGCCGCTGCCCGAGCTCAACTCGGTCAATTCGGACCAGGACAGCAAAGGGCTCGAAACCGACATCGTGATCGACCGGCCGACCGCGGCGCGGCTCGGCGTCTCGGTCGCCCAGATCGACAACACGCTCTACGACGCCTTCGGCCAGCGCCAGGTATCGACCATCTACAGCGCGCGCAACCAGTATCACGTCATCATGGAGGTGGCGCCGCAATACTGGCAGCGTCCCGAGACGCTCAAGGACATCTTCGTGAGCACCTCGGGCGGATCGGTCGGCGGCGCGCAAGCGACGCAAGCCGTCGCCGGCACGGTCGTCAGCTCCAAGATCAAGTCGAGCACCGCCACGATCGCGGCCGACACGGCGCGCAACGCGGCCAACAACGCCATCGCCACGTCGGGGCACGGCTCGACCTCGACCGGCGCCGCGGTGAGCACGTCCTCCGAGACCATGGTGCCGCTCTCCGCCCTCACCCATTTCGGACCGGGCAACACGCCGCTTACAATCAGTCATCAAGGCCCGTTCGTGGCGACTACCATCTCGTTCAACCTCAATCCCGGCTATTCGCTCAGCGACGCGGTCGCGACGATCAACGCCGCCACGCTGCAGACGGGCGTGCCGGCCTCGATCCGCGGCAGCTTCCAGGGCACGGCGCGACAATTCCAGGTGTCGCTCGACAGCCAGCCCTTCCTGATCACGGCCGCGATCGTCGCGGTCTACATCGTGCTCGGCATGCTGTACGAGAGCTTCGTCCATCCGATCACGATCCTCTCGACACTCCCCTCCGCCGGCGTCGGCGCCGTGATGGCGCTGATGCTGTTCCACACCGAATTCAACCTGATCGCGCTCATCGGCGTGATCCTGCTCATCGGCATCGTCAAGAAGAACGCGATCATGATGATCGATTTCGCGCTCGATGCCGAGCGTACCCACCACCTGTCCACGCGCGAGGCCATCACGCAGGCCTGCCTGCTGCGCTTCCGCCCGATCATGATGACCACCATGGCGGCGATGCTCGGCGCGGTGCCGCTGACGCTGAGCGTCGGCGAGGGCAGCGAGCTGCGCCAGCCGCTCGGCATCGTCATCGTCGGCGGGCTGGTGGTGAGCCAGATGCTCACGCTGTACACGACGCCGGTCATCTACCTCTACTTCGACCGCGTGCGCCTGTGGGGTCATCGCCTGTGGCGGCGACCAAGCGCGGGGCCGTCGGTGCAGCCCGCCGAATAGTGCACCTTCGGTTGATCAGACCGCGCGAACTTGCGCGATTCGATTCAGCGCTTGCTAACGCCACGGTGCGAGGGTGCCGAATGCCGTCCACCGAGCGCATCGTCCTGGCCACCGTGATCTTCTCCGCCGCCATGCTCGGTGCCGCCTCGGGCTCGTTCTTTCGCCCCGAATGGCCCGCGATCGCGACCGCCGGCATCGTGGCGCTCGGCCTCGTGGCCCTGCTGGCGCATCGCCGCCACGCCTGAAACGTAACGCTGTAACATCCACGTTCGCACGCGCCGGCGCAGTCTTGTGAGGGCGCCAAAGATCGCTATCGTTGCTCCGGCTCGTTCCGGGGGCGCGGCGGCGGATGGTCCTGTCGCGGATCCGTCATACATCGATGCAACGGATTATTGTCGGCGGCGCGGCGGCTTCGTTCTGCTCCGGTCGGTGAGTGAGGCGCGTGCGGTGAAGGGGGCGTTGTGACCAGACTGTCTCTGCTCGCATCGACGGCGCTCGCCGCCATCGCGGCCGTCGGCCCCGCGGCTGGGGCCGATCAGCCCGCCATACCGACGAAGGCGCCGCCGGCCGCGCTCTTCGATTGGAGCGGCTTCTATGTCGGCGGCCACTTCGGCTACGCGACCGGCACCGCCAACTGGTCGGCCTCGCAGGCCGGCGCCGCACCGCTCACCGGCTCGCTCGACCTGTTCAACAGCTTCGACGCATTCAAGGGCACGGGCAGCTTCTTCGCGGGCCTGCAGGCGGGATACAACGTCGTGCTGCCTTCGGGGTTCCTGCTTGGATTGGAAACCGACGTCTCCGGCGCCGGGCGGGCCGCGGACGATCGCCGGCGATCAGAACTTTTCCTCGCCCGGCGTCGGGCTCGCGAACTACAGCGAGACCGTGCTGCAGAGCGGCACCGTGCGCGCCCGCGTCGGCCACACCTGGAACAACTGGCTGCTGTACGGAACCGGCGGATTTGCCTGGAGCTATGACCGGCTGTCGCGCACCCAGCTCGCCGGCACGCCGGTCGGCGGCATCGCAGTGCCGGGCGACACCGAAGCGGCGTTGCTGTGGCGTTTCGGCTGGTCGGCGGGCATCGGCGCCGAGGTCGCGCTTACCGGCAACTGGAGCGCCAATGTCGAATATCTCGCCACCGGATTCGGCAATCGCAGCGTGACGTTTCCAGCCGCCGCGCAGACCTTCGATTCCGACCTGCTCGTGCAATCGGTGCGCGTAGGCTTGAACTATCATCTCGACGGCGCGGCCGCGAAGACCTTTCTGACGCAAGGCCCCTCCGCG
Source organism: uncultured Pseudomonadota bacterium (assembly GCA_963703755.1). Classification (GTDB taxonomy): domain Bacteria; phylum Pseudomonadota; class Alphaproteobacteria; order Rhizobiales; family Xanthobacteraceae; genus JAVDCA01. Next base: position 10,383 of record CAVPGG010000370.1, on the reverse strand, counting down.
CTCGACTTCAACAATTTCAGTTTGCACGGCCAGACCACCTTCACCAGCCAGTACGCCTTTCCATTTCGCGCGCCCTATTTCGGAACGAACAGCCTCAATTCCAATTCGGGCCGCGAGACATGGGACCTCACGTTCTACGCCGGCGTTCGGCTGTGGGAGGGCGCCGAGCTGTGGGTCAATCCGGAGATCGATCAGGGCTTCGGTTTGAGCAGCACGGTCGGCGTCGCGGGGTTCACCAGCGGAGAAGCCTACAAGCTCGGATTTGCCTACCCCTATGCGCGGCTACCGCGCGCATTTGTGCGCCAGACGATCGATCTCGGCGGCGACGCACAGAAGATCGACGCCGGCATCAACCAGTTTGCCGGATCACAGACGGCCGACCGGTTGGTCATTACGGTCGGCAAATTCGCCGTGACCGACATTTTCGACAACAACCGATACGCCCATGATCCGCGCAACGATTTCCTTAACTGGGCGATCGCCGATACCGGCACGTTCGACTATGCGGCCGATGCCTGGGCGTACACCTACGGCGGCGCCGCGGAATGGTATTTCGGCGACTGGACCTTGCGCGGCGGCCTGTTCGACATGTCGATCGTTCCCAACAGCACCGAACTGGACGCGAGGTTCAGCCAGGTCCAATGGGTCGGCGAGATCGAGCATCGCCACAAGCTGTGGGGCCGCGACGGCAAGATCGCGGTCACGGGATTCCTCACCCGCGGGCGGATGAGTGAATTCGCCGACGCGATCTCGCTTGCACTCGCGACCGGCGGGCCGGCCGACATCACCGCCGTACGCCAATACAGAAGCCGCGGCGGCATCGGCGCCAATCTGGAGCAGCAGGTCGCCGACGACCTCGGCGTCTTTGCGCGCGTCGGCTGGGCGGACGGGAACATCGAACCCTACGAGTTCACCGACATCGACCGCACGGCCGCGGCGGGCCTCGTCCTCAACGGCAAGCGATGGGGCCGTCCCGACGACTCGGTCGGCTTCGCCGGCGTGGTCAACGGCATTTCCAGCGTCCACCAGGCGTTTCTCAACGCGGGCGGCCTCGGCATCCTGGTCGGCGACGGCATGCTGCCGCACTACGGGCCCGAACGGATCATCGAGGCCTACTACAGCCTGCCGGTCTACACGTGGCGCGTGACCTTCGACTACCAGTTCGTCGACAATCCCGGCTACAATCGCGATCGTGGCCCCGCGTCAGTGATCGCGACGCGCTTCCACGTCCAGTTCTGATCCGCGCCGCGTCACGGATGGCAGCGCAGCCGTCCGTGCCAGTCGCAGTAGCCGTAGCCGACGTGGCAGCAACCGAACAATTCGGGCGAGCAGAAGTAGAACTCGTAGCCGCGGCCGCAGTGAATTCTCGCAATAGGTGCGGCCCGACCACGGCTCGACGACGCAGTGGTTGCGGAAGACGCGCGGCAGCGCCGCCGGATCCTGCCAGTCGGCGGCGGCGGCGCCGGCGAGCGCAAGCAGCATGACCGCGCCGCCTAACAATGACCTCGACATGTCGTGCCTCCGTGCCGTTCAATCATGTTTCGGCTCGCGCGGCGCGGCCCGCATGGTCGCCACGTCGAGCTTCTTCTCGACGATCTCGCCGCGATTCCACCAGCCGCCGCCCAGGGCCTGGAACAGCGCCGCCGTATCGGCCAGGCGATTGGCCTGGGCCTGGATGAGCGCGATGCGCGCCTGCTGATAGGTCTGCTGCGCGTTGAGCAGCACGATGAAATTGACGTTGCCGGCGCGGAACTGCTGCTCGGCAAGCGTGAGGCTGACCTTGGCGGCGCGCGCGAAATCGCGGGCAGCGCGCAGCGCATCGGCGTCGTTCTGCAGGGCGCGCAGCGCGTCGGCGACGTTCTGGAAGGCCGTGATGACGGTCGCGCGGTAGGCCCAGGCGGCCTGCTGGTAGGTGGCCTCGGCCGCCCGCTTCTGATGCAGCAGGGAGAATCCGTCGAACAGCGTCTGGGTCGCGCTGCCCGCGATGGTCCAGAACTGGTTGGCCGGCGAGATCAGGCCGGCGAGCTGGGTCGCGGTGTAGCCGCCATTCGCGCTGAGCGTGATGTTGGGCAGCATGTTGGCGGTCGCGACGCCCACCTGGGCGCTCGCCGAATGCAGCTGCTCCTCGGCGGCGCGCACGTCCGGCCGCTGCTCGACCAGCTGCGACGGCAGGCTGAGCGGAATATCGAGCGGCAGGCGCAGCGCCGCGAGCCTGAACTTCTCCATCGGCTCCTGGCTCGGCAGCCGGCCGACCAGCGCGGTGAGGAGATCGCGCTGGACCGCGAGCTGCTTGCGCAACGGCGGCAACGTCGCCCTGGTCTGCGCGAGCGCCGCCTCCTGCGCGGCAAGATCGCTGCGGTTGATCAGGCCGGCCTTGTACTGGTCGTTGAGCAGCCTGAGCATGCGCTCGTTGATGCCGATGAGCTCGCGGGTGGCGTCGATCTGCGCGCGCAGCGACGCGTCCTGGATCGCGGCGACGACGAGGTTGGAGGTCAGCGTCAGGTAGGCGGCCTCGACCTGGAAGCGCTGCGCATCCGCGAGCGCCTGCAGCGACTCGACCATGCGGCGATTGCCGCCCCAGACGTTGAACGTGTAGGAGACCAGCACCTGCGCAGTGTAGAGGTTGAACTGGTTATCGCCCGAGGCCAGCGGCGAGGACAGCGACTGCGGCGTCAACTGGCGGCTGGGCGAGAAATTCGCCTGCACGGTCGGGAAGAACTTGCCCCGCTGCGCCGCGACGCTCTCGTTGGCGGCGCGCAGCGACGCCAGCGCCGACTGCAGATTGGGATTGGCGTTGAGCGATTCCTCGATCAGCGCATTGAGGCCGCGCGAGCGATAGAGCGTCCACCAGTCGCCCGGGATGTCGCGGTGCGTGTTGAAATGCTGGGCGGCGCCGAGCGCCGCGTCAGTCGAGGCCGTGCGCGCCGGCAGGGGCTCGCGCGTGTAACGGTCGGCATCGGGCGGCGCGGGCGCCTGGAAGTCCGGCCCGACGGCGCAGCCGGACCCCAGCGCCGCGACCGCCAGGACGGCGGCCAAGCAACAACGCTTTACAGACATCGTACGTCCCGCCCGACGACCACACGGCCGCGCCGCCGCGCAGACTATCCGAAAACCGGCGCCGAAAAAACCCGCGCCATCGCAATGCTTAGACGGGGAAAAAGCGTCGTGAGGAACTGTTATTTGTCACAGTAGACCGGCTATTGTCCGGGACGGCAAATCATCAGCTTCCCGAGCTTCGTTCACCGCACGTTCCGAGCCCCGCTTCATGGCCGCCGAGAGGAAAAACGTCGTGGTCGGCGCCGCGGCTGTCGCCGCGGTGCTGATCATTGCCGGCGCGGCCTATCTGTGGCGCGATGTCCTCGGTTTGTCACGGGGCGGCGCCGGAACGGCAAGCGCGCAGACGCGGCCGAGCGACAGCGCCACCGCGGCGGCCCCGGCCGGGCCCGACACCGTCGTGCTGACCTACACGCAACTCGCCTCCGTCAAGGTCGAGGCCGCCGCCGAGCGCGAATTCCCCAATGAGAAGCAGGCGGTCGGCAGCATCGATTTCGACGAAGACATGACGGTGCCGGTGTTCACGCCGTACCAAGGCCGCATCGTCGGGCTGTTCGCCAAGGTGGGCGACGACGTGAACAAGGGGCAGACCCTGTTCACGATCGACAGCCCGGACCTGCTGCAGGCGGAATCGGCCTGATCGCGGCGGCCGGCGTGCTGCAACTGACGACCCGCAACCTCGACCGCCTGCGCGGGCTGATCACGACCCACGCCGTGTCGCAGAAAGACCTGGACCAGGTCGTCTCCGACCAGCAGAGCGCCGAGGGCGCGCTGCGGGCCGCGCGCGACGCCGTGCGCCTGTTCGGCAAGACCGACGCCGAGATCGACCGCATCATCGCGGGGCGAATCGCCGACGCGACCCTGGTCGTGCCGAGCCCGATCAGCGGCCGCATCACGGCGCGCAACGCCGCGCCCGGCCTGTACGTGCAGCCCGGCAACGCGCCCGCGCCCTATGCGGTCGCCGACATCTCGACCATGTGGATGGTCGCGAACGTCGCGGAGGGCGACAGCCCGGCGTTCCACCTGGGCCAGGAGGTCAGGGTGAGCGTGCTCGCCTTCCCGGGCCGCATCTTCGAGGGAAAGATCACGACCATCGGCGCCTCGGTCGACGCCGCCACGCGGCGCGTCCTGGTGCGCTCCGAGATCAGCGACCCGCAGCACCTGCTGCGCTCGGGAATGTTCGCCAACTTCGTGATCCGCACCGGCGCGCCGACGCGATCGCCCGCGGTGCCGGACAACGGCGTGGTGCGCGAGGGCGACGGCTCGATGTCGATCTGGGTCACGACCGACCGCAAGCGTTTCGTCAAGCGCGCCGTGACGGTCGGTCTGCGGCACGACGGCTACGACCAGATCCTCACCGGGCTCAAGCCCGGCGAGCTGATCGCCACCGAGGGCGCGCTGTTCCTGAGCAACGCGCTCTCGACCGCGAACCGCTGACGATGCAGCGGAGCAGCCGGTGCTGAAGGGCCTGATCACATTCGGACTGACCCGGCGGCCGATCGTGCTGCTCGCGCTCCTGGTATTCGTCGGCGCCGGGCTGATCGCGTTCTCCAAGCTCAACATCGAGGCCTATCCCAATCCGGCGCCGGTGATCCTCGAGATCACCGCGCAGGCCCCGGGGCAGTCGGCCGAGGAGATGGAGCGCTACTACACGATCCCGATGGAGGTCGGGCTCGCGTCGACGCCGGGCGTCGACGTGATCCGCTCGACCTCGTTCTACGGCCTCTCCTTCGTACGCGTCACCTTCCAGTACGGCGTCGACTACTACTTCGCGCTCACCCAGGCGCAGATCAACCTGCAGCAGAACGTGACGCTGCCGAACAACGTCACGCCGCAGATCCAGGGCGGCAGCCTGGTGGGCGAGATCTTCCGCTACCAGCTGGTCGGCCCGCCGCACTTCGGGCTCACCAACCTGCGCACCGTGCAGGACTGGATCCTGCAGCGCCGCCTGCTCACGGTGCCGGGCGTCGTGCAGGTGAATACGTGGGGCGGGACCACCAAGGAATACGAGGTCGAGGTCGACCTGCAGAAGCTCGACGCCTACAACGTGACGCTGCCGCAGGTGATCAGCGCGATCGGCAACGCCAACCTCAATGTCGGCGGCCGCACGATCAACATCGGCCAGCAGTCGGTCAACGTGCGCGGCGTCGGCCTGATGAGCAGCGGCGGCGATGCCGACCTCACCCAGGGCTACAAGGTCGACGACATCGAGAACGTGGTGCTGGCGCAGCAAAACGGCATCCCGGTCTACGTGAAGGACGTCGCGCGGGTCCATGTCGGCCACGTGCCGCGGCTCGGTCAGGCCGGCCGCGACAAGGAAGACGACGTGGTCGCCGCGATCGTGATCATGAACCGCACGCTGCACACCAACGAGGTGTCGGCGGCGGTGCGCGCCGAGATCGAGAAGATCAACCGGGACGGCAGCCTGCCGGCGGGCGTCAAGCTCGTGCCGTTCTACGAACGCACCTCGCTCGTCGCCGTCACCACCAGCACGGTGCTGCACAATCTCGTCTTCGGCTGCATCCTGATCTTCCTCATCCAGTGGATGTTCCTCGGCGACCTGCGCAGCGCCATCATCGTCGGCGCCAACATCCCGTTCGCGCTGTTCTTCAGCATCGTGATCCTGGTCGCGCGCGGCGAGGACGCCAACCTGCTCTCGGTCGGCGCCGTCGATTTCGGCATCATCGTCGACGCGGCCGTGATCCTGGTCGAGAACGTCTACCGCAACTTCCAATCAAGCCCGGCCGAGCGGCAGGCGCTGCTGGCGCATCTCGCGGAGGGCCGATGGGGCGTGGATCCGACGCGCGCCGCGGACGCCTCGGCGCTGCCGGCCTGGACCGACCGGCTGCGGATGATCCTGATCAGCACGCTGCAGATCGACAAGGCGGTGTTCTTCTCGACCGCCATCATCGTGGCGGCGTTCATCCCGCTGTTCGCCATGCAGGGCGTCGAAGGCCAGATCTTCGGCCCGATGGCGCGCACCTACGGCTACGCCCTGGTCGGCGCGCTGATCGCGACCTTCACGGTGACGCCGTGCCTCGCCTCGCTGCTGGTGCCGGAGCACATCAGCGAGATCGAGACCGTGCTGGTGCGCATTCTGCGCGCGGTCTTGACGCCGGTGCTGCGCTGGTCGCTCGCCTGGCGCAAGGCGACGATCGCGGCGGGGCTGGTCTTCCTCGTCGGCGCGGGCTTCGTCGCCTCGCGGCTCGGCAGCGAGTTCCTGCCCGCGCTCGAGGAAGGCAACCTGTGGATCCGCGCCTCGATGCCGCCGACCATCTCGCTCGAGGCGGGCGAGCCGATCGTCGCGAAGATCCGCCGCATCCTGCTGCGCCACCCCGAGGTCATCACGGTCGTGTCGCAGCACGGCCGCCCCGACAACGGCAGCGACGCCGCCGGGTTCTTCAACGCCGAGTTCTTCGTGCCGCTCAAGCCGTTCGACCAATGGCGGCACAACTACACCAAGGACATGCTGATCGCCGACCTGCAGAAGGAATTCGACAAGGAGTTCGTCGGCATCGATTTCAACTTCTCGCAGTACATCCAGGACAACGTCGAGGAGGGTCTCTCCGGCGTCAAAGGCGCCAACTCGATCAAGATCACCGGCCCCGATCTCGCGACGCTGGAGCGGATCGCCGCCGAGGTGCTCAAGCAGATGGAGCAGGTGCAGGGCGTGACCGACCTCGGCATCTTCCGCGTGCTCGGCCAGCCTAATCTCAACATCGCCATCGGCCGCAAGAAGGCGGCGCGCTATGGCCTCAACGTCAGCGACGTCAATTCGGTGGTCCAGGCGGCGCTCGGCGGAACGGTCGCGACCACGATGCTCGAGGGCGACCGGCAGTTCAGCGTCACAGTCCGGCTCGCGCCGAAATACCGCGACACCATGGAGGCGGTGCAGAACATCAAGGTCGGCGTGCAGGCCGCGAGCGGCAATGCCTACATCCCGCTGAGCGAGCTCGCGTCGATCTCGCTCGACACCGGCGCCTCCTATATCTACCGCGAGAAGAACCAGCGCTTCGTCCCGATCAAGTTCAGCGTGCGCGGCCGCGACCTCGCGAGCGCGGTCGCGGAGGGCCAGGGGCTGATCGCCAGGAACGTCAAGGTGCCGACCGGCTACCGCATCGACTGGGCGGGCGAGTTCCAGGGCTTGCAGCAGGCGAAGAAGCGGCTCGCCGTGATCGTGCCGATCACCCTTCTGCTGATCATGGTCATGCTGTATGGTCTGTTCAATTCGTTGCGCGACAGCCTCATGGCGCTGCTCGGAATCCCGTTCGCGGTGTGCGGCGGCATCTTGGGGCTTTACGCTTCTGGATTGGACTTCAGTATCTCGGCGGCGATCGGCTTCATCTCGCTGTTCGGCGTCTCGGTCATGAGCGGGATCCTGATCATCAGCAGCTATCACCGCCTGGCGACGCCCGGCATGTCGGCGGTCGAGACCATGTTCCGCGTCATCGAGCAGCAGATGCGGCCGATCCTGATGATGGCGCTGTCGGCCTGCATCGGGCTCCTGCCCGCCGCGGTCTCGACCGGCATCGGCAGCCAGGTGCAGCGGCCGCTCGCCACCGTAATCGTCGGCGGCATGTTCATCGGGCCGATCATGCTGCTCGTCGTCGTGCCGGCGCTGCAGAGCCTCTTCCTCGAGCGCCAGCAGACCGCACCCGCGACGCCAGCTGCACCGCCATCGGCCGACGCGGCGCATCCGCCGTCCGACCTGTGACCCGCGAGCAGCCGCCATGAGCACGACAAGACACAAGCGACAAAGCCGTCCCCTGGTGGCGATCCTGGCCGCTCTGCCGCTCCTCGCCTGGGCGGTGCAGCCGACCGTGGCCGAGGAGACCGCTGCCGGCGCGCCCGCGCCGAACGCCAGCGCGCCGAAGGACGGCGCGCACGACACGCATGCGCGCGGGCCTCATCCCGATGCCCGTGGCGACGACGCACGGGCCGCACCCGCCGACGCGAACGAGCCGCAGGTCCCGCCGACCCATCGGGTCAGCCGCAAGCCGTATGTCTTTGCGCGACCGCATCATACGCTGAGCATGCCGGCCCGCCCGCATCACTGGCCGACCGGCATCTCCAGCGGCCCGGCGCGCAACGCGATCGGCGTCGTGGTCGATCGCGGTGGCGGGAGGACAGTTCCGGCGTTCCAACCGATGTGGCGCGCGGCCGGCCCGACCGGCCTGCCAAAGGTCGCGACGCCAGGCATCGGCACGCCGGCAACGACCAATGGATTGGCGCGCCAAAATACCGGTGCGCTCATTCCCAACCTGCCGCGTCCGGCGGGCATCAACGGAACCGGGACGGTGCGCGTCGGCTCCGGCCCCGGCACGATCGGCGGCGTCCCCCGGACCACGACGGGAATCAACGGGACAAGCTTTCGACCCAAGCACGGCGGCTGAGGCGCTGCGCCCAGGTATCCCGACGTGCGCCCACCTGCGCCGCCGTCGCACCTTTCGCAGGCGCCGTCGGCCCATCCGATGAGCGAGCGCGCGATGGCGGCGCAGGAGCCGCGGACGTTTGCGAGATACCGCCTCAACTTACACTCAACTTACGTCTTTGACCGATTTGGTATATGATTTGCTTGCTTGCGCCGCGTATGGCTGCCAGGCGCGTGTGGCTTGGCGCCAATCCGAACGAGCACGTCGAGGAGGCCACCGCATGATCAGCGAGACCACCAAGCCGCACGATGGCGAGGTGGGCAACGCGCCGGGGCGTTCCTTTCATGGCTGCCCCTGACACGCATACGAGCCGGCGCCCGGTGTCACCGGGCCTGAAGCTCGCGGGCGCCATCGTCCGGGTGGCGTTCATGTGCGCGCTGCTGGTGGTGATCGTGCTGGTCGCCAAGCCGCAGAGCGAAACGATCTGGACCGCCTACGAGACGCCCGCCGACCTCGTGCGCATGGCGCTCGGCTTTGCGGCCGGCGTGTGGATCGTGGTCCACCTGTTCATCCCGCCGCGCGATCCCGCCGCCTATCGCACCTGGATCTATCTCGGGCTCGTGCTGGTCCCGCTCGCCCTGCTCTATGCCTACGTGATGTGGCAGTAGCTACGGATCGATCAGCCTGCCGGCCGCTGCCTTGACGGCCGCCTGGATGCGCGTCGATACGCCGAGCTTCGCGCGGGCGTTCTCGATATGGAAATCGACCGTGCGCTTGCTCAGGTCGAGGACCTTGGCGATCTCGGCCGAGGTCTTGCCGCGCGCCGCCCAGGTCAGCGTCTCGATCTCGCGATCGTTCAGATCGACCTGCTGCGGCCAGATCTCGCTGCGCGCGACGCGCGCGAGCCGCGCCTTGATAATGGTATCGAGCACGTCGAAGTCGATCGGCTTGGTGACGTAGTCGTCGGCGCCGAGCTGGCGACCCTTGAGCTCGTTGTCGCGATCGGTCAGCGCCGTGAGGAACACGAACGGCATGCTGCCGAAGCGTGGCGCGAGCGCGGTCAGCCGCTCGAGCAGCTCGAAGCCGGACATCACCGGCATGCTGATGTCGCACAGCACGAGGTCCGGGGTGCTCTTGAGGATGGCGGCGAACCCCTCGCGCCCGTCATGGGCGGTCGCGACCTCGTAGCCGCGCTCGATGAGCTCTTCGGCGACCAAGGCCGCGGTCTCGTGGTCGTCCTCGACGCACAGTATCTTCCTGCGGGCATCCGCCATGCGGTCGTGCTCCAAGATCATCCGCGTCAAGGTCATCCGCGCCGGACGGCATGCTCACGCGACGTACAAATGGCTCCGGAAGAACGGAATATGTGATAATAAACCGTCGTCTTCATAGCGGCATCATTGACATGCGACAACCGCGCTCGATCCGATTCCATCTTTCGGCGGTCTTCTTCTTCTTTTTCCTGCTGGTCGTTGTGCTCGGCCTGTTCAGCATCATGCGGCTGAGCGGCTTCGACAAGATCTCGTCGGACATCGTCGACCTGTGGCTGCCCAATACGCGCGCGCTCGGCGACCTCAACAATTTCACCTCCGATTTCCGCGCCGCCGAGGGCAGCAGCCTGCTGGCGACGAGTTCTGCCGATGTGGCGGCGACCGAACGCGAGATGATCGAGCTCGATCGCGCAATCGGCGAGGCGGAGAGCCGTTACGAGAAGATTCGCCATGATGCGGGGGAAACCGAGCTCTATGCGCAATTCAAGGCCGACTGGCACGAGTACCGCAAGCGCGTCGACGAGGTGCTCGCGCTGACGCACGCGGACCGCAAGGCCGACGCGGTCGCGACCTACCGGTCAACGTCGCGCGCCGCCTATGACGCCGCGAGCGACACGCTCGGCCAGCTCACCGAGCGCAACGTCGGCAATGCGCAGGCGGCGAGCAGCCGCACCGCCTAACTTGCC
>CAVPGG010000369.1:0-5956 GCA_963703755.1 uncultured Pseudomonadota bacterium | reverse complement strand
CCGCGCCGATGAGCAGCAGCGGCAGGAACAGCGCCGCGAGCGCCGGCAGCGCGCGCCGCACCAACAGGGGCATGGCGAAGGGCATGGCATTCACCCCGATCGAACGGATCATCGTCGCCCGGCTCGTGCCGAGCATAGCATGCCGTCCCGCCGAACGCGACGTGTTCGCCCAAATCACGCGCTCGTCCAAATCAGAACCCGTTCGGCACGAACCTGATTCGCAACAATGCAAGGAGCCAGATCAACCGCGCCGGCCGCTCGGCCGTCGACATTATTTGGATTTGGCTCGCCATTTTCCCCCTCCGCGTGCCGCGAACCTATAATGCGCGAGCGTTGGTAAGTCGCACGATCCGGTCAACGCGGCATCGGCCCGGACCCGTGCGGCAGAATTCCATGGCTCGCGTCGGCGTGTGCGACGAAGCTCCCGAGAATCGGAGGCGGCTTGGGACGCAAGACCATCACGATCAACCGCGCGCCGGTGCTCACGTTGTGGGCCTCGGTGGTGGCGCGACGGCTCGGCTTCGAGCGCGACGAGGCGCTCACCCTTGGCCGCGCGGTCGCAAGCCTCGGGCCCTATGGCGCGGATGTCTCGCCCCTCCTGATCACACCGTCACGCAAGGCGATCAAGGAACGCCGGCGCGGCCTGAAGGCGGGCAAGCGAGTTGAAGTCGACCTGTTGCAGCGCGCCGTGCCGGTCGTGCGCACGCGCGCAGGGCTGCGCGCGCTCAACCGCGACCGCCCGATCGCGCCCGATGTCGTCGAGCAATATCTCGAGATCAAGTTCGGCGACGCGCTCAAGCTGGTGCGCAACGCGATGAAGCGGCTCGCACGCTCCATGTCGGCGCCGGAGATCGCCGCGCAGGCCGACGAGCTCTACGGAAAATTCCGTCCCAAGGTGCCGAAGGGCGAGCCGGGCTGGGGCGCCGAGGGCAAGCTCAACGTCGATCGCATCGAGCGGCTCGGCACCGGCAGGCCGGCGCGCCGGCGGGCGTGAGGCGCAGGCCAATTGCGGCAGGTGCGAGCAGATAATCGTGGTTCCTCGCCGGCCCGATGATTCGCAGTATCGGCACGGCGCGCCCGATCGGCCTTGATCAACGTCAAGGTGCACGCGAACGCATTCGCATCTTCGCATGCTGCACTGCAATCCGCGTCACGCACGGTCCATTCATCCCGCAGCAGAGACGAATTGGAGAAAATTTTCGCGAAACACTGACGGCATTCTTAGGTTGGTCTGCGCTTTACGAAAACTTCATCTGCACGCCACGCTGTTGCCAAAGACTGCGGGCAGGTTTTCTATGCGCAAGGGGACCTCGGTGGAGGGGAGACAGCGGAGGAGGCTCTTATGAACGGATTTGCCGAGACGCATACGGCTACCGGTGCGTCGCGACGTTCGCTCTCCCTGCCTGCCCGAAATGCAAAGACATCCAGTTTGCACCCACGGCCTCCGAGTTCGTCCGCAAGGGTCAGGTGCGCCATTTCTGGTCGTGCGAAGCGTGCGGCCATGAATTCAAGACCTCGGTGAAGCTGCCGTTCCTGGCCTCGCCGTCGATCGCGTGAGCATGATGCAGCTGCCGCATTGGCGACTTTTCCATTGGCGACGCTGTCGGCTGCGGTCCATGCCGCAGCCTGGACGCGCCGTCGCGCGTCAGGCATCGACCTCGACGTTCTCGCCCTCGACGCGGCACGGGAAGGTCTTGACCGCCTGGTAGGCAGGCGGCGACACCGCCTCGCCGGTCTTCACATTGAACAGCGCCTGGTGCACCGGACACTCGATGCAGTCGCCGTCGAGGAAGCCTTCCGACAGCCGCGCGAAGGCGTGCGTGCAGACATTCTCGGTCGCATAGGGCGCCTCGTCCACCCAGTAGAGCGCGATCTCCTCGCCGTTGATCTCGGCATCCATCACGCCGCGCTCCTTGAGTTCCGCCAGCGCGGCGACGCGCGTCCAAGCCATCGTCCACCCCTCTCGACTGCCCCGTTTTGACCCCTCCGTCACGGCGGGGTAAAGAGCGCGGACGATAGACGAGCCCGGCGGTGGAGAAAACCGGGCGCGGGGGATTTTCCGTAAGGCCCAAGAGAGGTTAAGGTTGTGCCGCACCGGCGGCTGGCGCCGGATGGGGGTTCGCAAGGCCGGGGCCGAGGCGGGCGCGCGTCCGCGGCGGCCCGCGATCGTACCCCCGCACCGACGCTTGCAAGCAACCGGCGCGCGCGCCGAGGGAGCCCGATGTTCTCAGGCCTGATGACGACCCGGCGCTTCGCACCGCTGTTCTGGTGCCAGTTCTTCAGCGCGTTCAACGACAACTTTCTGAAGAACACGCTCGTTATCCTGATCACGTTCAAGCTCGCGAGCTCCAATTCGGAAGCCCTGGTGCAGCTCGCCGGCGCGATCTTCATCTTTCCCTACTTCATCCTGTCCGCCTTCGGCGGACAGATCGCCGACCGCCACGACAAGGCGATCGTCGCCAAGCGGCTCAAGTTCGCCGAGATCTTCGTCGCCGGCATCGCGGTGCTCGGCTTCTGGCTGCACCAATACTCGGACGTCCACCGATCGTGACGTTGTTCGTGGCCTTGTTCGGCTTCGGCGTCATCGGCTCGCTGTTCGGTCCGATCAAGTACGGCATCCTGCCCGATCACCTCGCCGAATCCGAGCTGCCGTCCGGCAACGCGCTGGTCGAAGGCGCGACCTTCCTGGCGATCCTGATCGGCACCATCGCGGGCGGCATCGCGGCCAAGGGCGATCCGTTCTCGTTCGGTGGCCTGATGATGGTGTTCGCGGTGCTGTGCTGGCTGTTCGCCCGCATGATTCCGCGCACCGGCGAGGGCGCGCCGCATCTCGTCATCGAGCGCAACATCGCCAAGTCGACCTTCGCGCTGCTGGGCGACCTCAAGTCGGAGCCGCGGCTGTGGTGGGGCGGCATGGTGTCGAGCTGGTTCTGGCTCGTCGGCGCCGTCTCGCTCGCGCTGCTGCCGTCGCTCGTCAAGGACGTGGTCGGCGGCAACCCGGATGCCGTCAACGCCTATCTCGGCACCTTCTCGGTTGCGGTCGCGGTCGGATCGGGACTCGCGTCGTGGCTCTGCCACGGCCGCATCGTGCTCGTGCCGACGCTGGTCGGCGCGATCGGACTCGGCGTGTTCGCGCTCGACCTCGGCTGGACCACGCATGGGCTCTCGGCTTTGCCCGCGGCTGGCGAGACGCTGCAAGGCATCGGCGCGATGGCTGGGCACGCCGCCGAGATGCTGCTGGGCATCGGCGCGGTCTTCACCCACTGGCTCGGCATCCATGTCGCGATCGACCTCGCCGGCCTCGCGATCTCGGGCGGCCTGTTCATCGTGCCGACGTTCTCGGCCGTGCAGGCGTGGGCGGGCGCCGACCGCCGCGCCCGCGTGATCGCGGCCGTCAATGTGCTCAATGCCGCCTTCATGGTGGTGTCGGCGCTCGTCGTCGCGCTGCTGCAGAAGCTCACCGGCATGAGCCCGGCGAGCGTCTTCCTGCTGCTCGGCGCGCTCAGTTTCCTCGTCGCCGTGCTGATCGCCCGCACGATGCCGACCAACCTGCTGCGCGATTTCCTCACGGTGGCGTTCCGCTCGCTCTTCCGCCTCGAGGTCACGGGCCTCGAGAACGTCGCCAAGGGCGGACCGAACGCGATCATCGCGCTCAACCACGTGAGCTTCCTCGACGCCTCCCTCGCGCTCTCGTTCCTCGAGACCGAGCCGGTGTTCGCGATCGACAGCGGCATCGCGCAGCGCTGGTGGGCGAAACCGTTCCTGCGCTTCACCCGCGCGCTGCCGATCGACCCGACCAAGCCGATGGCGACGCGCACGCTGATCCACGCGGTGCAGAACGGCGAGTTGCTCATCATCTTCCCGGAGGGCCGCATCACGGTCACGGGCAGCCTGATGAAGGTCTATGACGGCGCCGGCCTGATCGCGGAGAAATCCGGCGCCATGGTGGTTCCCATCCGCATCGAGGGGCTGGAAGCGACCTACTTCTCGCGGCTCGGCCGCAATCAGGTGCGCCGGCGCCTATTTCCGAAAGTGAAGGCGACCATCCTGCCGCCGGTGAAGCTCGAGGTCGATCCGGAGCTGCGCGGCAAGAAGCGGCGCATCGCGGCGGGCGCCGCGCTCTACCAGGTGATGTCCGACCTCGTCTTCCGCACCACCTCGACCGACCGCACCGTGATCGAGGCGGTGATCGAGGCCGCGCAGGAGCACGGCCGCGGCCGCACCGCGGTCGAGGATCCGGTCGCGGGCGCCCTCTCCTACCGCAAGCTGCTCGCCGGCGCCTCCGTGCTCGGCCGCAAGCTCATCTCGCTCGCCGACACCGGCGAAGCGATCGGCGTGATGCTGCCCAATGCGAACGGCGCCGCCGTCACGGTGCTGGCGCTGATGTCGGCCGGCCGCGTGCCGGCGATGATCAACTTCACCGCCGGCCCCGCCAATATCCGCGCCGCCTGCCGTGCCGCCAAGGTCAAGACCATCCTCACGGCGCGCACCTTCGTCGAGAAGGGCCGCCTCGGGCCGCTGGTCGCGCAGGTCGAGACCGAGGTGCGCTTCGTCTACCTCGACGACATCCGCACAACCGTGACGTTCGCCGATCGCCTGCGCGGGCTGATGACCTGGGACCGGCCGCTGGTGCCGCGCGAGGCCGACGATCCGGCCGCGATCCTGTTCACGTCCGGCTCGGAGGGGACACCCAAGGGCGTCGTCCTCTCCCACCGCAACGTCCTCGCCAACGTGGCGCAGGCGGGGGCGCGCATCGACTTCGGCCGCACCGACAAGGTGTTCAGCGTGCTGCCGGTCTTCCACTCGTTCGGGCTCACGGTCGGCCTTACCCTGCCGCTCGTCTCCGGCGTGCCGATCTATCTCTATCCCTCGCCGCTGCATTACCGCATCGTGCCGGAGCTGATCTATGGCACGAACGCGACCATCATGCTCGGCACCGACACGTTCCTCGCCGGCTATTCGCGCTCGGCGCATGCCTACGACTTCCGCTCGCTGCGATACATCGTGGCGGGCGCCGAGCCCGTGAAGGTGTCGACGCGGCGGGTCTACATGGAGAAATTCGGCCTGCGCATCCTCGAGGGCTATGGCGTCACCGAAACCGCGCCGGTGCTCGCGATCAACACGCCGATGTTCAACAAGTTCGGCACGGTCGGCCGGCTCCTGCCCGGCATGGAAGCGCGGCTCGAGCCGGTGCCGGGCGTCGAGGACGGCGGACGTTCTTCGTGAGCGGCCCCAACGTCATGCTCGGCTACCTGCGCGCCGAGAATCCCGGCGTGCTGGAGCGGCCGGTCGAGGGCTGGCACGACACCGGCGACATCGTCAGCATCGACCACGAGGGCTTCATCACCATCCGCGGCCGCGCCAAACGCTTCGCCAAGATCGGCGGCGAGATGATCTCGCTCGCCGCCGTCGAGACGCTCGCCGCCGAGCTATGGCCGGACGCCCTGTCGGGCGTCGCCACGGTACCGGACCCGCGCAAGGGCGAACGGCTCATTCTCGTCACTACCCGGAAGGACCCGGTGCGCTCGGATCTGCTGGCTTTCGCCCGCTCGCGCGGCGCCTCCGAGATGATGGTGCCGGCCGAGGTGCTGATCGTCGAGAAGCTGCCGCTGCTCGGCTCGGGCAAGATCGACTACACGGCGCTGCAAAGCCTGGTGAACGAGCGGGTGAAGCTCGAGGGGGCGGCACCGGCCGAGGCGCGCCCGACGGCCGCCGTCGCAGAGCACTGAATTTACTGGCGATTTCGCCCTGAGTTCGTTCTGCCAAAATGCGCCGGCCGCGGCTCAGCGCCGTCTGTGCTTGATCGCGTGGCGCGCGCCCGCGCCGCTTTCGACCACTCCATGCGATCGGAACTAAGGTCGACGCATCCCATTTCGTCAAATACCGCCCATGCCGAAAGATCACAAGAACATTTCGCGCGGCCCCGGTTGATCCCGGTCTTCGACAAGGACCATGC
>CAVPGG010000368.1:0-4642 GCA_963703755.1 uncultured Pseudomonadota bacterium | reverse complement strand
GTCACGGCGGTGCGATATACCGGCTGTGCCGCCGCGTGAAGGCGGCCTTGCCATCAGGGAGGTTCGCCACATGTCCATCGCCATGCCGGCCGCAACGAAGCTCGCAATCCCGCTTATTCTTCCGCTTGCCCTCGCGCTGGCGGCGC
The DNA here is from genome assembly GCA_963703755.1 of uncultured Pseudomonadota bacterium. Lineage (GTDB taxonomy): Bacteria > Pseudomonadota > Alphaproteobacteria > Rhizobiales > Xanthobacteraceae > JAVDCA01. The sequence continues at coordinate 4,496 of CAVPGG010000368.1, read as the reverse complement.
CCGCGCAGGCGCAGCTGCTCGAGCACAAGGATCTCCCCTACGCGATGGCGCTGACGATCGCGACCGGCGCGCTCGAGGACTGCAAGGCCAAGGGCTATCCGGTCTCCGTCGTCGTGGTCGACCGCGCCGGCATCAACATCGTGGCGTTGCGCGGCGACGGCGCCGGCCCGCACACCATGGAGAACGCGCGCCGCAAGGCCTACACGGCGCTCACCTTCAAGATGACGACGGAGGCCTACATCAAGGCGCTCGAAGCCAACCCGGGCCGGCGCGCACAGACGACGCTGCCGGGCGTGATCGCCATCTCGGGCGGCGTGCCGATCAAGGTCGGTAACGACGTGATCGCCGGCGTCGGGCTGTCCGGCTCGCCGGGCGTCGACGAGCCGTGCGTGCGCGCCGGCCTCGCCAAGGTCGAGGATCAGCTCAAGTAGCGCATGATCCTGAAAAGGCCTGCCGCTACTGGCGCGGATCGACCACGATGACCGCGCTCGGCTTCGCCACCTGCACGCGCCGTGCCGCGCGTGGCGGCGCGACGGCCGCCGTCAGCCTGACCGGCCGCGCCCGCGCCGCGATCGGGCCGGCAGCGGCGGCCAGCGCCGGCGCAACCGTGGTCCCGGCGTCCGCGGTCGCGACACCGCACGCCTTCGGCAGCGGATCGAGCGCGCCTGCGTGCAGACGGTTCGCCGGCGGCAGCAGCCGCGTGGTCATTGCCAGGCCCTCCGCGCTGGCGGCGCCGGTGTTCTCGCGCACGCGCCACGGGCTGCCGAACTCGACGAAGGTCGGCACATAGCCGGCGGCGGTGATCCGGGTCTTGTGGTCCGCCCCGCGGGTGAGCTCGATGAGCGAGATCAGCCCGGAGCGCGTTTGCGCGCGAACCTGGCCGGAGATGAAATTGCCGCTCGAATAGACGATCAGGCCTTCGCGCCCGTCGGCCGCGGCGTAGTGCTCCCACGGCTCGAGCACGTGCGGATGCGCGCCGATCACGGCGGTCGCGCCGGCCTCGATCGCCTCGTGCGCGAGACGGCGCTGCTGCGCGTCCGGCTGCAGCTGATACTCGACGCCCCAGTGCGGCGTGAGGATGATGGCGTCGATGTCCGGGCGCGCCGCCAGCCTGCGGATCTCATCGAGCACCTCGGGCCGCGTCGCGCCTTTCGGGCCGAAGCACGCGAGCACCTGGCCGTAGGGATCGGGCATGCCGTTGGTCGAGAACGTGCAGGCGAGCCAGGCGATGGTGAACCCCTTGGCGCGCGTCACGGTGCTCCACGGGCGCGCCTCGGTGGTCTCGCCGCGCCGCCGCGTGCCGGTGAACGACAGACCGGCGGCTTCGAGCGCATCGATGGTGCGGTCGATGCCGAGCGAGCCGCGGTCGGCGGCGTGATTGTTGGCGGTCGACACGATGGTGAAGCCGCCCGCCTTCACGTCGGCGACCGCGCTCGGATGGAAATTGAACACCAGCACCATGTTCTCGCCGCCGGCATAGAAGCGGCGGTCATAGAACCGCTCCTCCGGCCTGGTCTCGCCTTTGGCCTCGCCCTTCGCCTCGACCTTGGCGGGTTTGACGATCTCGCGGCCGCCCGCCGTCACCGCGCGCGCCGCCGGGCCCTCGAAATTGCCGTAGACCACGTCGGCGCGGCTCAACACCGGCGCGACCTGCTCCCAGAAGCGCGCGAAGCTCGAGCCCTTGGCCAGCGCCTGCTGCTGCAGATTGAAATGAAACAGGAGATCGCCCACCGCCGCGATGGTGACGCGCTCACCGGCCGCGCAGGCGTCGTGGAAATAGATCGGCGCGGGCGCTGGCGGCTGCGCCGCCCCCGGACAAGCCGCGGCCAGCACCAAGAGGGATGCAACAACGCACTGATTTTTCACGCGCGGCCCCCCGACCGAATATCGCTCACCTTAGAGCATTTTCAGGAAAAGTGGCCACCGGTTTTCCGTAGAAAATGCGACCAAATATCAAATCTCAGACCAGCTTCCGATATCGGAAGCTGGTCTAGTCGCTGTACACCGGCGCGCCAGCGCGCCATGTGAGATCCGGGTTTTGGCGACCCAATTTGCTTGTTGATAACTCCGGGGATAACCGCGGAGCCTGCTACACGCCGGGAAGCCTGCCCAAGAAGGCGGCATCACCTGTGGAGAAGATAGTCGATAACCTGTGCACGGGGTGTGAATTGTTGGGGACAATGCCCGCCCGAACGGCCTCCGATCGCGACGATCCCGGTGGGTGATAACAATGGGCACACGGCGGAGCGCCCAGCCGTGACGTGAATTCCTTACGGACCATCAATGGGTTGCGATCCCTGGCTTTGCGGCCTACCAGAGCCGATCCTTCGCGCAATGCCGATACGTTGTGGAAAACCCAAGACACATGCCGTCGCCGCCTGATTTGTCCACAAGCCACGCCGCCCGCCTGCGGTGCGACGCTCCGACCGCGCGCCGGGTCGCCGATGCGCTGGCTGAGGCTTGCGAGGAAGCCGCGGTCGCGACCTTCGAGGGAGCGGACGGCCGCTGGAGTGTCGAAGCGCATTTTGCGCAGGCGCCGGACGCGGGTTGGCTGCGCGACCTCGTCGGCACCGTCGCGGGTGCGGCGGCCGCCCGCGACCTCGTCATCGAGACCGTGGCGCCGTGCGACTGGGTGGCGGCGAGCCTCGCCGGGCTCAAGCCGGTCGCTGCCGGGCGTTTCCTCGTGCACGGCGCGCATGACCGCGCCCACGTGCCGGCGCACCGCATCGGCATCGAGATCGAGGCGGCGCTCGCGTTCGGCACCGGGCATCACGGGACGACACGGGGGTGTCTGCTGGCGTTGGAGGGGTGGCTGAAACGTGAGCGTGTACGACATGCCCCCTCCCCGACCCTCCCCGGCAAGCGGGGGAAAGCGCGCGTCCTCGACGTCGGCACCGGGACCGGCGTGCTGGCGATCGCGGCCGCCAAGGCGATGCGCGCCCGCGTGATGGCGAGCGACATCGACGCCCGCGCCGTCGCGGTCGCGCGGGAGAATGCACGCGCCAATGCGGCCGGAGCGCTGGTCGAGGTGGTGCATGCCGCCGGGCTTGCGGCCCGCCGCCTGCGCGAGCGCGGGCCGTACAATCTGGTCCTCGCCAATATTCTGTTGGCGCCGCTCAAGCGGCTCGCCGCGCCGATCGCGCAGGCGCTCGCCCCGGACGGGTGCGTGATCCTCTCGGGCCTGCTCGCCGCGCAGGCCCCGGCAGCGACCGCGGCCTACCGGACGCAGGGGCTGGCGCTCGCGGCACGCATTCCACTCGGCGAATGGGTCACGTTGGTGCTCGCACGGCGTTACCGATAACTGCGCCGCAATCGGTGCGCGGCGATTGTCGCCCGCCGGCAAACTCGATAACCTTCGCGCCTTGTTCAGCTTGCACAGGATGCGGAGAGGGCGATGATCAAGCTTGGCTGCTTCTCGGCGCTGCTGGCGACGGCGGTGCTGATTGCCGGCTCACCCGCGCGCGCCGATGGCGCGCTCGCGGTCGGTTCCACGGCAAACGTCATCAAGGACGGCATCGCGGTCGGAACCGCGATCAACTACGGCAGCGCCGACGAGGCGCTGCAGGCGGCGCTGAACCGCTGCCGCGGCTACAAGCCGGCGCCCAAGGCGGCCGCCTTGTGCCAGTCGGTCGGAACGTTCAAGGGCGAGTGCTACGCCGTGTCATTCGACCCGAAGGACGGAACGCCGGGCGCCGGCTGGGCGATCGCGCCCTCCAAGGACCTCGCCGAGGCGCGTGCCATGGCGAACTGCCAGATCACCGCCGGCGCGGATCGCCGCGAGTTCTGCAAGATTGCCGAATTGAAGTGCGACGAGCACTGACCCGCGGCGAAGCAATACGCATCGATCGCGCCCCGGACCGACGTCCGGGGCGTCGTCGTTCCGGCGCACGCGCATGACGCATGTGCGCGGTGGGCGTTGCCGCCGCGCGTGCGGCTTCATATAGACTCCCGCCATGGCGGCGCGCTTTCAGTCATTCGATGATCCGGCGGACGCAGCTGCGAGCCGGCCGCGCGTCACGGCATTGCGCGCCGAGCTCGCCCGGCGCGGCCTCGACGGCTTCATCGTGCCGCGCGCCGACCGCTACCAGAACGAATACGTGCCGCCGTCGGACGAGCGGCTCGCCTGGATCTCGGGCTTCACGGGCTCGGCCGGCAGCGCGATCGTGCTGGCCGATCGCGCCGCGCTGTTCGTCGACGGCCGCTATACGCTGCAGGCGCGCGAGCAGATCGATGCCGAGCTGTTCGAGATTGTGCACCTGACTGAGACGCCGCCCGATCAGTGGATCGAGAAGACGCTGCGCGAGGGCGGCAAGCTCGGCTACGATCCGTGGCTGCACACCATCGAGGGTGCCGAAAAGCTCGCCAAGGCCTGCGCGGCCGCGGGCGCCGTCCTGGTGCCGACGGAGCCCGATCCGGTCGATGCGGTGTGGACCGATCGGCCCGCAGAGCCGCTCGGCGCCGTCGTGCTGCACGACGAGACATGCATGGGATGCGTC
>CAVPGG010000367.1:0-22136 GCA_963703755.1 uncultured Pseudomonadota bacterium | reverse complement strand
CCGGCGGCGTTCGGCGCGGTCGCGGCGTCGGTGCCGGGATGCGTGGCTATGCGGCCCGGCGGCGTTCTGCGCGTCCGTCCCGCCGTTGGCGGCATTGATCCCTTGGATGCCGGCGGCGAGCTCGGTCTGCGCATTCGCGCCCGGCGTCGCATTGGCGGTCGCCGTCGTGTCGCCGGTGGCGCCATTGCCGGCGCCGGCGCTGGCGGCGCCGTTCGCATTCGCGGCCGGCGCGGTCGGCGCGGGGCCCTTCTGCCCGGCGGCGGCCGCCTGGACGCCGGCGGACGCGGCGCCTGCGACCGCCGCAATCGCGTCGATCGCGCCAGTGCCGCCAGTGCCAGTACCAGCGCGGCCGGCGCCGGATGTCCCGCCGTTGGCGTCCGCGGCCGCCACCAGCAGCAGCGGCGTCACCGGCGCAATCACGGCCGCGACCGCATTGACCGGCACCGCGGCGGGCGTGGCCGCATTGACGTTGTGGTGGTCGTCCGGCTTGGCATTCGGATTGGGCGTCGCGGTCGTGGCGGGGGTCGCCCGTTTGCCGCCGAGCGCCGCCGCGATCGCGGCCTCGAGCGCGGCGAGCTTCGGGTCGACAGTCGTGGTCGTGGTGACGGTCGTGGTGGCCGTCGTCGTGTCGGTGGTGGTGCTCGCGCTGTCGGCAGCGCTGCCGGCCGAGCTTGCCGGCGCGCCGCTTTGCGTGGCGGGCGTCTGATGGTGGTTGGCTGAGCTTGAACCTGCCGACGAAGCCGGCGCCGGCGCCGGGGCGGGCGACGGGGAGGGCGCCGCCGCCGTCGACGGGGTGGCCGCGTTCGGAGGCGGGGCCGGGGTGTCGACGGCGGCGGCGGGGGCGCGGGGGGTGGGGGGCGCAACCGCATCCATCAGGGCGGAAAACGGGGTCTGCGGCGCGTTGCTCGATGCCGACGGGGGCGGCGCCGAAAAGCTCGGATTCGGGCTCGCGGGCGGCGGAGCGGCGGGTGACGCGACAGCAGACACGGGATGGGCGACCTCAAGCAGGAACTGATGGCCAACGGACTTGCCACGGGCTTGCAATCGTCGGGCCATCGCCCCGAAATAAAAGCGTGTTGTATTTCAAAGCGTTACGAAAGCGGTCGGAGGTATTCTGAGCCCATGCGGGCAACCCCTTCCGCTGGCCCGGCAAGAACTGCCGGGAGAGCCCCGACCGGCGCGGACATTGCGTCCGTGCAGCCGCTTCCTATAGTAAGAACGACGTTCCGACCCTTCCGATCAGGGATCGCGGCCCGGTAAAGGCCGTGCGAACGGTCATTTCGGCCAGGGAGTGCGGCTTGCCGGGCCGCTGGTCACGATGCGCAACAGCCTCGATCTAGCAGGGGAGCCGGAGGACACCCGTGTCGTCGTCGCCATGTCGGGCGGCGTCGACTTGTCGGTGACGGCTGCGCTGCTGCGGGCCGAAGGTTATGATGTAGTCGGCGTCACGCTGCAGCTCTACGACCATGGCGAGGCGACCCACCGCAAGGGCGCCTGCTGCGCGGGGCGCGACATCCACGACGCGCGCCGCGTCGCCGCCGACATCGGCATTCCGCATTACGTGCTCGACTACGAGCGCCGTTTCCAGGAGGCGGTGATCGACCGCTTCGCCGAGAGCTATGCGGCGGGCGAGACGCCGGTGCCGTGCGTCGAGTGCAACGCGTCGATCAAGTTCCACGACCTGCTCGACACCGCGCGCGACCTCGGCGCGCAGGCGCTGGCGACCGGCCACTACGTGGCGTCGCGCCGGCTGCCGTCGGGCGAGCGCGCGCTCTTCCGCGCCCGCGAGGCGGAGCGCGACCAGAGCTACTTTCTGTTCGCGACCACGCGCGAGCAGCTCGACTTCGTGCGCTTCCCGCTCGGCGACATGGGCAAGGCGCAGACGCGCGAGCTCGCGCGCCGCTTCGGCCTCGCGGTCGCCGACAAGCAGGACAGCCAGGACATCTGCTTCGTGCCGGCCGGCCGCTACACCGACGTGATCGAGCGCCTGCGGCCGGGCGCCGCCGCGCCGGGCGACATCGTCGACCTCACCGGCCGCGTGCTCGGCCGCCACCGCGGCATCGTCCACTTCACGGTCGGCCAGCGGCGCGGCCTCGGCATCGCGGCGAGCGCGCCGCTCTACGTGGTGCGGCTCGACGCCGAGCGTAACCGCGTCGTGGTCGGCCCGCGCGAGGCGCTGCGCACGATGCGCATGAACCTGCGCGACGTGAACTGGCTCGGCGACGGCGAGATCGCGCAGGAGTGCCCGGTCATGCGCCGCGACGTGTTCGTCAAGGTGCGCTCGACCCGCCCGCCGCAGCCGGCCTGGCTCGGCGTGACGCCCGACGGCGTCGAGGTCGAGCTCGTCGACGGCGAGGAGGGCGTCGCGCCCGGCCAGGCCTGCGTGTTCTACGACGCGCGCGAGGGCCAGGCGCGCGTGCTCGGCGGCGGCTTCATCAAGAGCGTCGCGGCGCCGGTCGATGCGGTCGCGGCACGCGCGCCGCAGCGGCGCCGGCGGCGTGCGCGGCTGATTTCATGGTTGTTGCGTAGCGCGTTCGAGTGGGGCGGCGATGACCATCACGGACCTCGACCAGGGGACGATCGAGAAGGCCTATGCGCGCTGGGCCCCGGTCTACGACATCGTGTTCGGCGCCGTGTTCGAGCGCGGCCGCATGGCCGCGATCCAGGCGGCCGAGCGCATCGGCGGCCGCATCCTCGAGGTCGGCGTCGGCACCGGCATCTCGCTGCCCGCCTACCGGCGCGACATCCGCATCACCGGCGTCGACATCTCGGTGCCGATGCTCAAGAAGGCGCGCGCCCGCGTTGCGTCGCGCCAGCTCGCCAATGTCGAGGCGCTCGCCGTGATGGACGCCGCGCGCCTCGGGCTCGCGGACGCGAGCTTCGACGCCGTGGTCGCGCAGTATGTGATCACGGCGGTGCCGCACCCGGAGGCGACGCTCGACGAGTTCGCCCGCGTGCTCAAGCCGGGCGGCGAGATCATCCTGATCAACCACATCGGCGCCGAGACCGGCCTGCGCCGCGCCTTCGAGCAAGGCTTTGCGCCGGTCGCCCGCCGGCTCGGCTGGCGGCCGGAGTTTCCGTGGGCGCGCGACGCACGCCGCCGCCGACAGCAAAGGCTTCTGTAAGCACCTCCTACCCCAGATGAATCCTGATTGAATGACAGCTAATTGAAAACCTCTTACAATAGCATGTGACCTTGTTTTCTCCCTCCCGCAATTTGCATCCCCTTCCTCCTAACTATGGTTCTCTTGGCGCCCCCCCTACCACGCACCTCCCACACACATTTCCCTCCCCCGTATACCCCTCCCTCCTCGCAGTCTTCCCTCGCATATACACACACGGGTTCCACGGTCCAAATGGCTTGAAGTGCTCTCGGCGCAAAGCCCCTTCGATGAGGCATGGTGCTGCGGTGGGTGTGGGAGTGGGGGCGTGGTTGGGCGTGGTACCGATAACTGTTAGGTATTGGGATAGGGAGTGGCAGAAGTGGCCGGTGACTATTGTTGTGGGGATGTATATGGGGTGGGCGGTTGGGAAGGCGTCTTGGTGGATTGGTGGTGAGGGGGTGGAGGGGCTATCGAGCTTCATTGAGTTCCATTGAGTGGCTATATATTACAATGCCAGAATGTATTTTAGAGCAAGAACAGTGTTTATGCGCTGAACTTCAGCGCATAAACATGGCTCTAGCTTGTAAAGACTTGGGTATCCAAATATATAGCCACTCGATGGAAATTCAATCAAACTCAATCCTCCTTCCCCTCACCACCGATCCACCAAGCGCCTTCCCAACCGCCCACCCCATATACATCCCCACAACAATAGTCACCGGCCACTTCTGCCACTCCCTATCCCAATCTAACGGTATCGGTACCGCGCCCAACCACGCCCCCACTCCCGCACCCACCGCAGCGCCATATACCTCATCGAAGGGGCTTTGCGCCGAGAGCACTTCAAGCCATTTGGAGCCGTCAATGCCGTGTGTGTATATGAGAGGGAAGACTGCGAGGAGAGAGAGGTGTGCGGAAGAGAGAAGTGTGTGTGGGAGGTGCGTGGTCAGGGTGCCCCAAGGAGGATTTGGATGCGGTTAGGAGGAAGGGGATCGAGAGGGCGGTTAGGAAGAGGGAGAGGATGACATGCTATGTAGAGATTTTGATTAGCATTCATCAAATAGGATTCATCTAGGGATTAGAAGGTACTTACAGAAGCCTTTGCTGTCGGCAGCAGTCCATGCCGCGCCCACGGGAAACTCCGGCCGCCAGCCGAGCCGGCGGAGCGACTCGTGCAGCGGCTCCCTCGAAGGCGCGGCGCAGGCCGGTCTCGGCGCCGATGTGGTTGATCAGGATCATGGCGATGCTCGGCGGCCGAGCACGCGGGCGAACTCGTCGAGCGTCGCCTCCGGGTGCGGCACCGCCGTGATCACGTACTGCGCGACCACGGCGTCGAAGCTCGCGTCCGCGAGCCCGAGCCGCGCCGCGTCCATCACGGCGAGCGCCTCGACATTGGCGAGCTGCCGCGCCGCCACGCGAGCGCGCGCCTTCTTCAGCATCGGCACCGAGATGTCGACGCCGGTGATGCGGATGTCGCGCCGATAGGCGGGCAGCGAGATGCCGGTGCCGACGCCGACCTCGAGGATGCGGCCGCCGATGCGCTCGGCCGCCTGGATCGCGGCCATGCGGCCGCGCTCGAACACGGCGCCGAACACGATGTCGTAGACCGGGGCCCAGCGCGCATAGGCCTTCTCGATCGTCCCCTGGTCGAGGTCCGTGATGGCCATCGTCGCCCCCGCGCCGTTACGCCACAATACGATATGATGCGACTAGAGCGTTTTCCGGTGAAGTGGACTTCCGGTTCACCGAAGAAAACGCGTCAAACCAACAAATCAGAGCATGTTCCGATTCCGAAGGAACGGAACATGCTCTAGCCGCGCAGCGCCGCCGGCGCGCGCTGCGGCGCGCGTGCGGCGACCGCATCGACCGGCGCCGCGACGCTCTTGATGAAGCCGCCGCCGAGCACGCGCGCCTGGCCCTCGCGCGCGTCGTAGAACACGCAGGCCTGGCCGGGCGCGACGCCCTCCTCGCCGTCGACGAGCTCGACCTCGATGCCGTCGGGCGTCACGCCGAGCCAGGCCGGCTGCGGCGGTCGGGTCGAGCGCACCTTGACGAACACGTCGCGGCGCATGACCGGGCACTCCTGCGCGATCTCGCCGTCGCCGAGCCAGTTCACGTCGCGCAGGTTCATGCGCATCGTGCGCAGCGCCTCGCGCGGGCCGACCACGACGCGGTTGCGCTCGGCGTCGAGCCGCACCACGTAGAGCGGCGCGCTCGCCGCGATGCCGAGGCCGCGCCGCTGGCCGACCGTAAGTGGACGATGCCGCGTGGCGGCCGAGCACGCGGCCGGTGAGGTCGACGATGTCGCCCGGCGCGGCGGCGCCCGGCCGCAGGCGCTCGATCACGTCGGTGTAGCGGCCGGCCGGCACGAAGCAGATGTCCTGGCTGTCCTGCTTGTCGGCGACCGCGAGGCCGAAGCGGCGCGCGAGCTCGCGCGTCTGCGCCTTGCCCATGTCGCCGAGCGGGAAGCGCACGAAGTCGAGCTGCTCGCGCGTGGTCGCGAACAGAAAGTAGCTCTGGTCGCGCTCGCCTCGCGGGCGCGGAAGAGCGCGCGCTCGCCGGGCAGCCGGCGCGACGCCACGTAGTGGCCGGTCGCCAGCGCCTGCGCGCCGAGGTCGCGCGCGGTGTCGAGCAGGTCGTGGAACTTGATCGACGCGTTGCACTCGACGCACGGCACCGGCGTCTCGCCCGCCGCATAGCTCTCGGCGAAGCGGTCGATCACCGCCTCCTGGAAACGGCGCTCGTAGTCGAGCACGTAATGCGGAATGCCGATGTCGGCGGCGACGCGGCGCGCGTCGTGGATGTCGCGCCCCGCGCAGCAGGCGCCCTTGCGGTGGGTCGCCTCGCCATGGTCGTAGAGCTGCAGCGTGACGCCGACTACATCATAACCTTCGGCCCGCAGCAGCGCAGCCGTCACCGACGAGTTGACGCCGCCCGACATGGCGACGACGACACGGGTGTCCTCCGGCTCCCCTGCTAGATCGAGGCTGTTGCGCATCGTGACCAGCGGCCCGGCAAGCCGCACTCCCTGGCCGAAATGACCGTTCGCACGGCCTTTACCGGGCCCCGATCCCTGATCGGAAGGGTCGGAACGTCGTTCTTACTATAGGAAGCGGCTGCACGGACGCAATGTCCGCGCCGGTCGGGGCTCTCCCGGCAGTTCTTGCCGGGCCGGCGGAAGGGGTTGCCCGCATGGGCTCAGAATACCTCCGACCGCTTTCGTAACGCTTTGAAATACAACACGCTTTTATTTCGGGGCGATGGCCCGACGATTGCAAGCCCGTGGCAAGTCCGTTGGCCATCAGTTCCTGCTTGAGGTCGCCCATCCCGTGTCTGCTGTCGCGTCACCCGCCGCTCCGCCGCCCGCGAACCCGCCTCCGAGCTTTTCGGCGCCGCCCCCGTCGGCCGCGAGCAACGCGCCGCAGACCCCGTTTTCCGCCCTGATGGATGCGGTTGCGCCCCCCACGCCCCCGCCGCCCCCGCCGCCGCCGTCGACACCCCCGGCCCCGCCTCCGAACGCGGCCGCCCCGTCGACGGCGGCGGCGCCCTCCCCGTCGCCCGCCCCGGCGCCGGCGCCGGCTTCGTCGGCAGGTTCAAGCTCAGCCAACCACCATCAGACGCCCGCCACGCAAAGCGGCGCGCCGGCAAGCTCGGCCGGCAGCGCTGCCGACAGCGCGAGCACCACCACCGACACGACGACGGCCACCACGACCGTCACCACGACTGTCGACCCGAAGCTCGCCGCGCTCGAGGCCGCGATCGCGGCGGCGCTCGGCGGCAAACCGGCGACCCCCGCCACGACCGCGACGCCCGATCCGAATGCCAAGCCGGACGACCACCACGACGTCAATGCGGCCACGCCCGCCGCGGTGCCGGTCAATGTGGTCGCGGCCGTGATTGCGCCGGTGACGCCGCTGCTGCTGGTGGCGGCCGCGGACGCCAACGGCGGGACATCCGGCGCCGGCAGCGCTGGTACTGGCACTGGCGGCACTGGCGCGATCGACGCGATTGCGGCGGTCGCAGGCGCCGCGTCCGCCGGTGTCCAGGCGGCCGCCGCCGGGCAGAAGGGCCCCGCGCCGACCGCGCCGGCCGCGAATGCGAACGGCGCCGCCAGCGCCGGCGCCGGCAATGGCGCCACCGGCGACACGACGGCGACCGCCAATGCGACGCCGGGCGCGAATGCGCAGACCGAGCTCGCCGCCGGCATCCAAGGGATCAATGCCGCCAACGGCGGGACGGACGCGCAGAACGCCGCCGGGCCGCATGCGCCCACGCATCCCGGCACCGACGCCGCGACCGCGCCGAACGCCGCCGGCCATCCCGACGGCATCGCGAACAACCAGGCCAACCAGCCCGCAACCTTCGCGGCGAGCCTGCCGACGCAGCCCAGCCCTGCGACCGCCGCGAACGCCCAGTCGGCTGCGCCGCAGCTGCTCGCCACCGCGGCGGGTTCCGCCGCCAACGCGGCGTCGGCGGCCGCAGCTGCCGCGCCGGCACAGAACGCCGCCGCCGCGGCGATCGCGGTCCCGCTCGCCGCCGTGCCGGTCGAGATCGCGGCGCGCGCGCTGGCCGGCTCGAACCGCTTCGAGATCCGCCTCGATCCGCCCGACCTCGGCCGCATCGACGTGCAGCTCAACGTCGACAAGCAGGGCAACGTCACGTCGCATCTCGTGGTCGACCGCTCGACCACCCTCGACATGCTGCGCCGCGACGCCCCGCAGCTCACGCGCGCCCTGCAGGATGCCGGCCTCAAGACCGGCAGCGACGCGCTGCAGTTCTCGTTGCGCGACCAGGGCGCGAGCGCCCAGAACCAGCAGCAGCAGAATTTCCAGAATTCCGGTGCGGCGCACACGGCCCGCATCAACCTGCCGACCGACGAAGTGCAACCGATCAACTCCGCCCGCTCCTACGGCCGCTTGTTCGGCGCGAGCGGCGGCCTCGACATCCGCGTATGAGGTAAGACCATGACCACCAGCTCGCTCCCCGCCACCACGTCGCTCCTGCCGGTCACGCCGACCACCGGCGCATCGAACTCGATCAACTCGACGTCGACCAACTCGAACGCGTCGAGCGGCAACAGCCAGCTCAACCTCAACAACCAGATCGCCGGCAATTTCAACCAGTTCCTCGGACTGCTCACCACCCAGCTGCAGCACCAGGACCCGCTCTCGCCGATGGACACCAACCAGTTCACCCAGCAGCTCGTGCAGTTCGCGAGCGTCGAGCAGCAGATCAACATGAACACCAACCTGCAGACGCTGGTGACGCTGCAGCAGACCGCCCAGGACACCCAGGCGCTCGCTTTCGTGGGCCAGACCGTGACGGTCAACGGAGCGACCGAAGCGCTCGCCAACGGCGCGGCGCAGTGGACCTTCAATCCGGCGAGCCCCGCCAACGCGACCTTCACGATCACCAACTCGAGCGGCCAGACGGTCTACAGCGCGACCAGCTCGGTACAGCCCGGCAGCCAGCCGTTCACCTGGAACGGCGTCGGCAACAACGGCCAGCAGAACCCGGCGGGCAACTACACGCTCAGCATCACGGCGGCCGGCACGAACGGCCAGTCGGTCGCGGTCCCGACCACCGTCACGGGCGTGGTGGACTCGGTCGACGTGAGCAAGAACCCGCCGCTGCTCTCGGTCGGCGGGCAGACCTACGCCGTGAGCCAGCTCGTCAACGTGACGCAGGGCTCGTCCAGCCTGAGCAGCCTCACCAACACGCTGACCTCGGTCTCCAACCAGCTCAGCACGCTGACCAAGCAGCTCAGCACGCTGCTCTGACGGGCCGGCGCCGCCAGGCGGCGCCCCCGACGCCCACGCACCCGACACCACCCAATTTGCCGGCCCGCTTAGGTAAATTTTAAGTCGGCAGGACTAAGTTTGCCCGGTTGGTTCGTCTGTCCAGTGCGTGAGAGTATCCATGACCGAGCCCCATCGCCCGAGGGTCAAGTATGTCATCGGGCCCGACGGTAGCCCGCTCACGATCTCCGATCTCCCCGCGCCGGGTACCAAGCGCTGGGTGATCCGTCGTAAGGCCGAAGTCGTCGCGGCCGTGCGCGGCGGCCTCCTGTCGCTCGAAGAAGCCTGCAGCCGCTACACGCTGACGGTCGAGGAATTCCTCGCCTGGCAGTATTCGATCGACCGCCACGGCCTCGCCGGCCTGCGCACGACGCGAATCCAGCAGTATCGGCAGTAACCGGCCTCGACCGGCAGCGCGGCGCGCGGGCGCCGTCCAGACACGAATCGCAAATATTCGCTCCTGCGCGCGGAACCGCAGCGCCGGGGGCGCGTTTGTTCAACGTCGGACAGATGCCCCCCCATGCCCCCCCCCAATCTGTCCGGCAGCGCCTTGATCCTGTGTGGCCATAGGCAGGGCAGAAGGTCGCCGTTGTGGCGACCTTCTTTTTTTTTGCGGCGAGCTTGCCGCCAATAGCGAATAGGGAGTGGCGAATAGCGAGCTTGCCGCCAATTTGTGGCCCGTCCGCAACTCTCCATTCGCCATCCACCGCGCTTCCGCCCGCCGTTAACCAGATGGAAACCATGCGCCCGGCAAAACTTGCCGGGTCGGGCGCACGCGTCCGGCGAGGCGAAAAAACGTTGGGCCATCCAGGGGTTTCGCGGTGCAAGGCGCCATCGACTTCATCAAGACGCTCGGGGCGACCCGGCTGCTCGCCATGTTGGCGGTCACGGCGGCGCTGGTCGGGTTCTTCGCCTTCGTCATCCTGCGCTTCACGGCGCCGCAGATGACACCGCTGTTCACCGACCTGTCGATGGAGGACAGCGCCGCCATCATCAAGGAGCTCGACCGCCAGGTGGTCGCCTACGAGATGCGCAACGACGGGGCGATCATCATGGTGCCGAAGGACCTGGTGACGCGCCTGCGCATGAAGTTCGCCGAATCCGGCCTGCCCAAGGGAGGCGGCGTCGGCTACGAGATCTTCGACAAGTCGGAAGCGCTCGGCACGACGAGTTTCGTCCAGAACATCAACCATTTGCGCGCGCTCGAGGGCGAGCTCGCCCGCACCATCGCGGCGCTCGACCGGGTGCAGGCGGCGCGCGTCCACCTGGTGCTGCCCGAGCGGCCGCTGTTCTCGCGCGACAAGATCGAGCCGTCCGCCTCGATCGTGCTCAAGGTGCGCGGCCGGCTCGACGCCTCGCAGGTGCGCGCGATCCGCCACCTTGTCGCCTCGGCCGTCAACGGGCTCAAGCCCGAGCGCGTCTCGATCGTCGACGAGGCCGGCCGCCTGCTCGCCGACGGCGCGGCCGACGACCAGACCGGCGCGATCAGCGACGAGCGCCAGGTCGCGCTCGAGCGGCGGCTGCGCCAGCAGGTGGAAGACATCGTCTCGCGGGTGGTCGGGCCCGGCCGCGCCCGCGTCGAGGTCACGGCCGATTTCGACTTCAACCGCATCACCCAGACGTCGGACAAGTTCGATCCGGACGGCCGCGTGGTGCGCTCGACGCAGACGCGCGAGGAAAGCGCCGCCACCCAGGAAAACCAGGGCCAGGTGACGGTCGGCAACGAGCTGCCCGCCGCCGCGAACCAGCCCGGGCAGAACGCCGCCGCGCGCGAGCTCAACAAGAAGTCCGAGGAGGTCATCAACTACGACATCTCGCGCACCACCGAGACGCGGGTGATCGAGGGCGGCCGGATCAACCGCATCTCGGTCGCCGTGCTGGTCGACGGCAGCTACACCAAGAACGACAAGGGCGAGACGGTCTACCAGGAGCGCCCGAAGGAGGAGCTCGACCGCATCTCGACGCTGGTGCGCTCGGCCATCGGCTTCGACCAGCGGCGCGGCGACCAGGTCGAGATCGTCAACCTGCGCTTCGCCGATGTGCCGACCAACACGATCAACGAGCCGACCGGCATCTGGTCGATGCTGCAGTTCACCAAGGACGACATCCTGCGCTTCGTCGAGATGGGCGTCATGCTGCTCCTTGGCTTCGTGGTGCTGCTGCTCGTCGTGCGCCCGCTGGTGCGCCGCATCATCACGCCGGACAAGCCGGTCGCCGCGCCGGAGAGCGAGATCGCGCTGCTGGAGCCCGCGCACATGCCGCTGATCACCGACGACAAGGTGCCGCAGGCGAAGCCGAGCGCCACGGCCAAGATGATCGACATCGCGCAGGTGCAGGGCCAGGTGCACGCCCAGTCGGTGCAGAAGGTCGGCGACCTCGCCGACAAGAACCCGAACGAGACCGCCTCCATCGTCCGTCAGTGGCTGCACGAGCAGCCGGCCTAGACCGCCAGTAACGCGCCATGCCTCCGCACACCGGCCACCCGAACGCAGACATCGAGAGTGTCGTCGCCGCGCTGGCGAGCCGCCAGGGCGCGGCCCAGCCGAAGTCGCGCGCGCTCACCGGCCCGGAGCGTGCGGCGGTCTTCATGCTGGCGCTCGGCGAGCAGTACGGCGGCAAGGTGTGGAACCTGCTCGACGACGACGAGCTGCGCCAGCTCTCGATCACCATGTCGACGCTCGGCACGGTCGACGCGGCGGCGGTCGAAGCCCTGCTGCTCGAGTTCGTCTCACGCCTCTCCGCCACCGGCGCGATCATGGGCAACTACGACGCGACCGAGCGGCTGCTGCATCAGTACCTGCCGCCCGAGCGCGTCACCGGCATCATGGACGAGATCCGCGGGCCGGCCGGCCGCAACATGTGGGAGAAGCTCTCCAACGTGCAGGAGCAGGTGCTCGCCAACTATCTCAAGAACGAGTACCCGCAGACCGTCGCGGTCGTGCTGTCCAAGCTCAAGCCCGAGCATGCGGCACGCGTGCTCGCGATCCTGCCGGAGGAGTTCGCGCTCGACGTTGTCAACCGCATGCTCAAGATGGAGGCGGTGCAGAAGGAAGTCATCGAGCGCGTCGAGGCGACGCTGCGCACCGAGTTCATGTCCAACCTGTCGCAGACCCGCCGGCGCGACGCGCACGAGGTGATGGCGGAAATCTTCAACGGCTTCGACCGGCAGACCGAGACGCGTTTCATGACCGCGCTCGAGGAGGCGAACCGCGAGAGCGCCGAGCGCATCAAGAACCTGATGTTCACCTTCGACGACCTGGTCAAGCTCGACAACGGCTCGGCGCAGACGCTGATGCGCAACATCGACAAGGACAAGCTGGCGATCGCGCTCAAGGGCGCGAACGAGACGGTGCGCGGCTTCTTCATGCAGAACATGTCGTCGCGCGCCGCGAAGATGCTCGCCGACGACATGTCGGCGCTCGGTCCGGTGCGCCTGCGCGACGTCGACGAGGCGCAGGGCCTGCTCGTCAACCTCGCCAAGGATCTCGCCGCCAAGGGCGAGATCATGATCACGAAGAACCGCACCGACGAAGAGCTGGTCTATTGAGGGCGTGAATGGGCGCAACGGCGAAATTCCTGTTCGATCACGATTTCGGCGCCGCCGCCAAGGAGACGGCGCCCGTGGTCGCCGCTGCCCAGCACGAGGCCGCGCTCGCCGAGGCCGAGGCGCGCGGCTACCGCAACGGCGTCAATGCCGCCGAGGCGCAGGCGCGCACCGAGGCCGAACGGCGCCTTGCCGCCGCCTTCGAGCGGATTTCCAGCGGGCTCGACCAGCTGCGCGGCGGGCTCAAGAAGGTCGAGGACCGCTTCGAGGCCGAGGCCGTCGAGGTCGCGCTCGCGGTCGGCCGCAAGCTGTCCGCCGACCTGATCGCGCGCGAGCCCTTCGCCGAGGTCGCGGCGCTCGCCGACCAGTGCTTCCGCGAGCTGATCGCCGCGCCGCATATCGTGGTGCGCGTCAACGCCGCGCTGCTCGACATCGCCAAGGGAAAGCTGAGCGAGATCGCCCGCGCGCGCGGCTTCGAGGGCCGCGTCGTCGTGCTCGCCGAGGCCGACATCGCGCCCGGCGACTGCCGCATCGAATGGGCGGACGGCGGCCTCAAGCGCGACCGCGCCGCAACCGAAGCCGCCATCGCCGAGGCGGTCGGACGCTTCATCGCGTCCCGCCGCGGCGAGCCGAGAAGCTGAATTCCGGGGAGTGACCCACGATGGCCGATGACAAGGTCCCGTTTCCCAATCTCGCCGACGGCGGCCTGCCGCCGGACGCCGCCTTGGCGGCCGTGGTCGAGACGACGGCGCGCGGCGCCGCCGACCTCGAAGCCGTGTTCGACGTGCCCGTGCAGGTCTCGGCCGTGCTCGGCCGCGCCCACATGGACGTGGGCGAGCTCCTCAGCCTCGGCCCCGGCACCGTTCTCGAGCTCGACCGCAAGGTCGGCGAGGCGATCGACATCTACGTCAACAACCGTCTGGTGGCACGCGGCGAAGTCGTCCTCGTCGAAGACAAGCTCGGCGTGACCATGACGGAAATCATCAAGGCGGACCGGACTTGAGCCGCGCATGGCGAATAGCCGACGACGTAGCCCGGGTTGAGCGCAGCGAAACCCGGGGAAGCTCGCCACGGATTTAAGACAGACCCGGGTTTGACTTCGTTCAACGCGGGCTACGCCATTGACAAGAGACAAAGAAAGACGGAGCCAACAATGCGCCTCCTGATCGTCGGAACCCTGAAGGGCCAGCTCACCACCGCGACCAAGATCGCGATGGACAAGGGCGCGGCCGTCACGCACGCGGAAAGCAACGAGCAGGCGATGGCGGTGCTGCGCTCGGGCAAGGGCGCCGATCTCCTCTTGGTCGATGTCGCGCTCGACATTCGCGACCTCGTGCTGCGCCTCGAGGCCGAGCACATCCACGTGCCGCTCGTCGCCTGCGGCACGCAGACCGACGCACGCGCCGCGGTCGCGGCGATCCACGCCGGCGCGAAAGAATACATCCCGCTGCCGCCCGACCCGGACATGATCGCAGCCGTGCTCGCCGCGGTCGCCAATGACGCGCGCGAGATGGTCTACCGCGACGATGCCATGGCGCACGTGGTCAAGCTCGCCCAGCAGATCGCGCCGAGCGACGCCTCGGTGCTGATCACGGGCGAGTCGGGCACCGGCAAGGAGGTGCTGGCGCGCTACGTGCATGCGCGGTCGAACCGCGCGCGCGGATCATTCATCTCGGTCAACTGCGCCGCCATTCCGGAGAGCCTGCTCGAATCCGAGCTGTTCGGCCACGAGAAAGGCGCCTTCACGGGCGCGATCGCGCGCCGCATCGGCAAGTTCGAGGAGGCGAACGGCGGCACCCTGCTGCTCGACGAGATTTCCGAGATGGAGGTGCGGCTGCAGGCGAAGCTGCTGCGCGCCCTGCAGGAGCGCGTCATCGATCGCGTCGGCGGCACGCGGCCGGTGCCGGTAGACATCCGCATCATCGCGACCTCGAACCGCAACCTCGGCGAGGCGGTGCGCGAGGGTACGTTCCGCGAGGACCTGCTGTTCCGCCTTAACGTCGTGAACCTGAAGATTCCGCCGCTGCGCGAGCGGCCGGCGGACGTGATCGAGCTCGCCCAGCATTTCGTCAAGCTCTACTCGCAGGCGAACGGCGTGCCGCCGCGGCCGCTCTCCGCCGACGCCAAGCGCCAGCTTTCGCTCGCGCGCTGGCCCGGCAACGTGCGCGAGCTCGAAAACACCATGCATCGCGCCGTGCTGATGGCGAGCGGCGACGAGATCGGCGCCGACGCGATCCTCTCGCCCGACGGGGCGCGCCTCGACCAGTCGAAGCCCGCCGCCGTCGCGCACGCCGCGCTCGCCGCCGAAGCGGTCACGCGCTCGCTCGTCGGCCGCACCGTCGCCGACGTCGAGCGCGACCTCATCCTCGAGACGCTCAAGCACTGCCTCGGCAACCGTACCCACGCCGCCAACATCCTCGGCATCTCGATCCGCACCCTGCGCAACAAGCTCAACGAATATTCGGCGTCCGGCGTCGCCATCCCGGCGCCGAACGGCGGCGAGATCCGCGGCGCGGCTTAACGCAACCAAACACGACTCCTATGGTCAGGAGCACGCGCGCGAAGCGCGTGCGTCTCGAACCATGGGCCACGCCCGGCTGCAGCACCGCTTGTATCCTCAGCCCATCCTAGACGCGTCGCTGCGCGACGCTCCTCACAGGATGAGGATTCTTTGTTGTGAACGGTGCGAATTCTTGAACCTCGGTGGACCTTGCGGCGACTAAGCTTGGCAGCACTCCTGCGCCCACGGGGATTCCTCGCCAATGCCGCCTGCCCGCCGCCCGTCCGTCGCGCGCCTGCTTCCCACTGCCCTGCT
Source organism: uncultured Pseudomonadota bacterium (assembly GCA_963703755.1). Lineage (GTDB taxonomy): Bacteria > Pseudomonadota > Alphaproteobacteria > Rhizobiales > Xanthobacteraceae > JAVDCA01. Next base: position 6,875 of record CAVPGG010000367.1, on the reverse strand, counting down.
CGCCTGCGCCGCGCTTCACGGCGGCCCGGCCTCGGCCCAGATGAAGGAATTCCGCGACTGGCTCGCGGCCTGCGACAACACGCGGACCTGTACGGCCTATGGCTTCGACACCGACCCGGGCGGCTACGCCTATGTGCGGCTCACGCGCGAGGGCGGCGCCAACGCACCGCTGCGCATCGCGATCGCGGTCAACGTGCAGGAAGGCTCGAAGTTCAAGCTGTCGTTCGACGATCCGGCGCTCGGCGGCTTTCCGGCCGCGCCGACCACCGGCGAGGCGAGCAACGATGACGACCTCAAGCGCCTGGTGATCTTCGACCCCAAGGCGGTCGAGACGCTCGTCGCCAGTCTGCGCAAGGCGAAGAAGCTCATCGTCACCCGCATCGACGCGCCAGGCGCGACCGCGAGCGACCCGGCCACGACGGAGATTTCACTGACCGGCGTGGTCGCCGCCATGCTGTGGATGGACGACCAGCAGAAGCGCCTCGGCACCGTGACGGCGCTGGTCAAACCCGGCGACAAGCCCGCGACCACGATTCCGGCCCCGCCGGCCGCACCGGTCGTGACGGCGGCGAAGATTCCACCCGAGCCAAAGCCCGACAAGGCGCCCGCCGCCGTGATCGCCAAGGCGCGCGCCATCTGCGAGGACAAGACGATAGCCGAGTCCGAGGATGCGACCCGGCTCGCGGTCGATCAGGTGATGTACTGGTTCCCGTGCAAGGACAAGAGCGGCGCCTACAACTTCCTCTATGCGCTGATCATCGACCAGCGCGGCAAGCCGCTGCGCGAGGTCGAGTTCAAGCTGCCGCGCGAGATTGCGGCGAGCGCCGACGGCGGCGTCGAGATGAACATGAATCCCGGGTTCGACGAGTTGACGCAGACCATGTCGCTGTTCAACAAGGGCCGCGGCATCGCCGATTGCGGCCAGTCGAGCGAATGGGCCTGGGATGGCCGCGGCTTCCGCATGATCGAATCGAAGCAGATGCCGACCTGCAAAGGCGTCGCGCCGAGCGACTGGCCGGTGCTTTATCGGGCGGAGCGGAGGTAGGAAAAGCGAATTGCGAATGGCGAGTAGCGGATAGCATCCATTCGCTATTCGCCACTCCCTATTCGCTTTTCGTTCAGAACGACACGCCCATCGAGCCGAGCAAGTTGCGGCCCGCGTCCTTCTGCTCTTCGCTGAGCGCCGCGATCAGCGGCTGGGCGACCGAGCGCAGACGCTGCATCGTCACCGCCGTGATGGTGTAGCCGGCGACGCGATTGCGGGTGCGCTCGACGAAGCCCGTGTCGGCCGAGGCCACCTGATACTGCGCCTGCGCATGTCCGAGCCGGCGCAGCGTCGCGGCGACCGGATACCAGTGCCGCTCCTGCGCGGGCGTGAGATGCAGCACCGCGTGCAGGCGCGCGATCTGCCCCTCGGTGACCGTGATTTCCTGTGCGGAGGCGGGCGAGATGCCCAGGCCCAGCGGCGAAAAAGATCCCACCATCGTGAGCGCCAATGCGCCCACGAGCGCCAACTTTCGCATCCCTGTCTCCGATTTGTTTATGAGGTGTTTGCGGGGTGTAGAGGCTGCGCGCTCAAATCGCAAGCACGAAGCCTGCTCAATCGCGGCATCCGTAAGGTATTGTTGGGGCATGGGAACGATTTAACCTTAACGGCGGCCGGCACGTCATGTTTACGTTTCCTTTAACATTTCGGACCACGTCCGGTTCCATATCCCGAACTTTGACGCAAAATGGGCCGCGCAGGCGCTGCGCGGCCCATGAATCGTGAAGAAAATGCGGCGTCGATCGGGCAAACGCGCCCGACCGCTTACCCGACGTCGGTCGAGTGGACGCGCCGCGCCGGCGCGCCGACCGACTCGAGCTGGCCGCGCTGGCGGCGCGCCATCAGCTTGTTGAGCGCGCCGAGATAGGCCTTGGCCGAGGCGACCAGCGTGTCGGGATCTGCGCCCTTCGAGGAGACCGAGCGGCCGTTCTCGGAGAGCCGCACCGACACCTCGGCCTGCGCGTCGGTGCCTTCGGTGACGGCGTGCACCTGGTAGAGCTCAAGCGTCACCTCGTGCGGCACCAGCGCCTTGATGCAGTTGAACGTCGCGTCGACCGGGCCGTTGCCGTCGCATTCCTCGATCATCGTCTTGCCCTCGACGTTGAGCTTCATGGTGGCGCGCTGTGGACCGCGCGTGCCGGCGATGACCGAGAGCGAGACGAGCTTGATGCGGTCGGCCGCGGTCGCGATCTCCTCGTCGACCAGCGCCTCGAGGTCCTCGTCGTAGACGTGCTTCTTGCGGTCGGCCAGCGTCTTGAAGCGCACGAAGGCGTCCTCGAGCTGGTTGCCGGCGAGCTCGTAGCCCAGCTCCTTGAGCTTGTGCACGAAGGCGTGGCGGCCCGAATGCTTGCCCATGACCAGCGAGGTCTGCTTCACGCCAACGGTCTCGGGGACCATGATCTCGTAGGTCTGCGTGTGCTTGAGCATGCCGTCCTGGTGGATGCCGGACTCGTGCGCGAACGCGTTGCGCCCGACGATCGCCTTGTTGTACTGCACCGGGAACGAGGTTGCGGCGGCGACGAGCTTGGAGGCGCGCGTCAGCATGGTCGAGTCGATGCCGGTCCAGAACGGCAGCACGTCGTTCCGCACCTTCATCGCCATCACGACCTCCTCGAGCGCGGCGTTGCCGGCGCGCTCGCCGATGCCGTTGATGGTGCACTCGATCTGGCGCGCGCCGGCGCGCACGCCGGCGAGCGAGTTGGCGACCGCCATGCCGAGGTCGTTGTGGCAATGCACCGAGAAGCGCGCCTTGTCGGAATTGGGCACACGCTCGCGCACCGTCCGGAACAGGTCGAAATATTCCTCCGGCACCGTGTAGCCGACGGTGTCCGGGATGTTGATGGTGGTCGCGCCCGCATTGATCGCCGCCTCGACGCAGCGGCAGAGAAAGTCGATCTCGGTGCGCGTGCCGTCCTCGCTCGACCACTCGACGTCATCGGTGTAGTTGCGCGCGCGGGTGACCTGCGCGATCACCAGCTCGTACACCTTCTCGGGTTCCATCTGCAGCTTCCACTTCATGTGCACCGGCGAGGTGGAGAGGAAGGTGTGGATGCGGCTGCGCTTCGCCGGCCTGATCGCCTCGGCGCAGCGGTCGATGTCCTTGAAGGCGGCGCGCGAGAGGCCGCACACGACCGCGTTCTTGGTGCGCTTGGCAATCTCGTTGACGGCGGCGAAGTCGCCGTCCGAGGCGATCGGGAAGCCGGCCTCGATGATGTCGACGCCCATCTGGTCGAGCAGTTCGGCGACCTCGAGCTTCTCCTCGTGCGTCATGGTGGCGCCGGGGCACTGCTCGCCGTCGCGCAAGGTGGTGTCGAAGATGACGACGCGGTCCTTGTCGGACTGGGTTGGCGTGGTCATGGATGAGTTCCTTCTATCCGGGAATGCGCCCTGGGCGCACATTCGCGCCCTTCGGGCGCCTCTTGGGGTTCGGTCGGCTCACCCCCTGAGTGCCCAGGCGCAAATGCCCGTCCGGCCCTCAGGGGCAGGTAAGCAGAAGGAGCGTCCCAAGAATGAGGGCGGCACCGGGGGCGGTGCCCCGGGCGATCGCGCAGCTATTGCGGCGAATCGACATTGCCTCAAATCCCTCGACGGCTGCCAGGGTCGCGAAGATCGATGAATGTCGCGTTAACCCAGGGGCCGTAGAAAGGGCTTTTAGTCGTTCGGAGCGGGCGAGGCAAGGCCTTTGCCGGGGACGCTGTTCTCACCCCAATATGCACGTGAGCAAGCGGAAGCGGTGATCGCGAGATACGGCATGGACTGCAAGCTCTAAGGGAGCGGCGAGCCGACGCCCCCGCATCACGACCGCTTGCGCGGCCCGCGCTCCGACTTCAACGCCCGCTCCACCTTCCTGAGCTCGGCCAGCGCCTTTCCCTTGACCTCGGGAAACGCGAGGTCGAGCCGGGACATCGCGTCGATCATGACGCGAGCCACGACCAGGCGGGCGAACGGCTTGTGGTCCGCCGGCACCACGTACCAGGGCGCGTCCGCCTGGCTCGTCGCGCGGATCATCTCCTCGTAGGCCTCCATGTATTGCGGCCAGCGCTTGCGCTCGGCGATGTCGTTCATGGAGAATTTCCAGCGCTTGGCCGGCTCCTCGAGCCGCGCCAGCAGGCGCTCGCGCTGCTCCTGCGGCGAGATGTTGAGGAAGAACTTGAGCACCAGCACGCCATTGTGGACGAGCGCGCGCTCGAAAGCGCAGATGTCCTCGAAACGCTGTCGCCAGAGGTCAGGCGTTATGAGCTGCTTCGGCACATGTTCCTGCGCCAGCACGCCGGGGCGCACGCGCACGATCAGCACTTCCTCGTAGTAGGAGCGGTTGAAGATGCCGATGCGCCCGCGCTCCGGCACATGGCGCGCGGCGCGCCAGAGGAAATCGTGGTCCAGCTCCTCCGGCGTCGGCGCCTTGAACGAATGCACGTCGCAGCCCTGCGGGTTGACGCCTGACATCACGTGCTTGACGACGCCGTCCTTGCCGGCCGAGTCCATGCCCTGCAGGATCACCAGCACGGCCCAGCGATCCTGCGCCCACAGGCGCTCGTGCAGGTCGCCGAGCCGCGCGACATCGTCGGCGAGCAGTCTCTCGGCCTCCTCCTTCTTGATGCCGTAGGTCGCCGCCGGATCGCAGTCGGCGAGGCGGAATTTCTTCGGCTTGGCGACGCAGATGCGCTTGATGGCTTTGGCGAGCTTCATCCGTAGGAACATCCTCTTGAACGGCGCGTTGGGCAAGCGGGCCACGTCGGGCGCGGCTGGCGCCGGTTACTCGGGGAATTTGCACCGGGGTCCGGGGTTGGTTCAACGGGACAATGCGATCCCGTGTCCGCGCAACGGGCACCATCAAACCCTGGGAGACGTTCATGAGCATGCGGAAATTTGCAGGCAATCGCCTGCGGCATGGCCTCGGCGCGCTCGCGCTCGCCGCCTGTCTTGCGGCCGCTCCGGCGGCTTTTGCGGAAACGATCAATTTCAAGGCTACGCTCAAAGCCGGCGACGAGGTGCCGCCGAATTCAAGCACGGCCACCGGCGCGCTGACCGCCACCTACGACACCGCGACCAAGAAGCTCGACTACACAGCGAACTATTCGGGCCTCACCGGACCTGCCACGATGGCACATTTCCACGGGCCCGCCGAGCCAGGCAAGAACGCGCCGGTCGCGGTGCCGGTGGTCGGCAGCGTCGCGAGCCCGATCAAGGGCAGCGCCACGCTCACCGACGCCCAGGCCGCCGACCTCATGGCCGGCAGGTGGTACTTCAACGTCCACACCGCCGCCAACAAGGGCGGCGAAATCCGCGGGCAGGTGACGAAGTAAGGCGATCTCGGAGGTCGCGCAGGCTGATTGACATTGCGGCGCAACGCGCTCGCTGCGCCGCATTCTACGCACCGCGAAAGCAGTGCGCCAGATACGCGGTGACGAATGGCGGCATGCGCGGATTGAAATCGCCCGGTCCGCGCACGATTCGGATGTCCGCGAGCTCCGGGTTTGTGTCGCGCGCCAGAAAGGCGAGAATCCTCTGCTTCAGCTCCGCCGCACTGGCCTTGGCCTCGAGCAGCTTCATCACCGCGAGGCGCGGGCCGGTCGGCACGACGTGCCAGCCCGGCGCCGCCGCGTAGTCGGTGCCGGTCAGGCCGGTCTCCTCGGCGACCTCGCGCATGACGCTGCCGGCGAGGTCGAGGCGCCCATTGGCGATGTCGCCCGGCTCGGGCGTGCCCGCCGGAAAATAGACGCGGCCCGCGTTCGCCGTATGCGCACCCATGACGCCGAGCAGGAAGGCGCCGTCGGTGCTGCGCAGCGCGCCCATGGCGAAGCAGTTGACCGCGCCGGCGTCGGGAAAGCCCCAATCGCGCCACGCAAGGAGGCTGGCGAAATCGGCCTCGAAGCAGGTGCCCGCGAGAATGCCGCCGGCGATGCGATAGTCGGCGCCGGTGAGCACGATGCGGCCGTTCCACATCTGCGGGCGCTCGACGCGGCGCGCGGCGAAATGCGCGTCGATCTCGGCGCGCCGTGCGTCGGCGAACGGCCAGCCGCACGGCTCGAACTTGATGTCGATGTGATCGATGGCAACGACGGGCAGGCTCATCGGCGCAGTCGTGGCGAACGGCGCCGGCTCGGTCAAGCCTCGATCGCGCCCTCGGTCACCACCACGGCGCCCCCGCCGACGGTCGCGGCGGCGAGCTTGCCGCCGCGCATCGTCAACGTCAGATCGATCAAGCTCGGCCGGCCCATCGCGTAGCCTTGCTCGATGCGAACCATGTGCTCGCCATGCGCATAGCGTCCGCTCGCGGCCAGCAGCCCGGCGAACCCGGCAGCCGCCGAGCCGGTCGCCGGGTCCTCGCGTACGCCGAGCCCCGGCGCGAACATGCGGGCGTGGAAATGGTGTCCGGCTTCGGCGACCTCGGCGCAATAGAGATAGGCGACATCGCGCCCGTCGACCGCGAAGGTCGCTTCGAAGCGCTCCGCGTCCGGCCGCGCGCGCCCGATCGCCTCCCGCGAACGCACCGGGATGAAGTTCTGTGCCACGCCGGCGGACCAGCGCGCCGGGCGAAACCCTTGGAAGCCGATGTCGGCGGCGTCGAGCGACAGCGCTGCCGCAGCCGCCGCCGCGTCGGGACCCTGCCCGGCTTCCACCGGCAGGCGCGGCAACACGAACGCGGCGCGTCCGCTGTCGGCATCGCTCATTGTGGCGCGGCAGCGGACAGGCCCGATGCCTTCCTCGACCACGAACTCGCGCTGGCCGCCGCCATCGATCCGGCCGAGCAGCACCGCGGTGCCGACCGTCGGATGCCCGGCGAACGGCAGTTCGGCGGCCGGCGTGAAGATGCGCAGCCGCGCAC
>CAVPGG010000366.1:0-12781 GCA_963703755.1 uncultured Pseudomonadota bacterium | reverse complement strand
AGCGCGTCGCTGCCCCAGCCCTTGAGCCGCGCCGCGATCTTCCAGCCGAGATTGGCGACGTCGTCGAGCCCGTTGTTGAGGCCGTAGGCGCCATAGGGCGGGTGCGAGTGCGCGGCATCGCCGGCGATGAAGACGCGGCCCATCTGGTACTTCTCGGCGACCGAGATGCGCAGGTCCCAGAAGCCGACATAGTCGAAGTCGCAGGCGAACGGGAAGCCGACCGCCTTCTCGAGCAGCGCGTGGAAATCGTAGTTGTCGCGCGTCGTGCTCGCCGGCACCGGCGCGTGGAAGAACCAGCTCTCGCCCACGTCGACGCGGCCGAAGAACTGCCAATAGCCCTTGAGATCTGGATGCGAGCACCCGGTAGGTGGAGCGCGGCGGGAAGCGCTTGAGCTTCTCGTGCAGCTCGCGCGAGCGGAAGAGGGCGAGCACCATGAGCTGGTTGAAATCCGAGCCGCTGCGCTCGATGCCGATCTGCTCGCGTACCATCGAGTGGCCGCCGTCGCAGCCGACCGCGTAGTCGGCCGCGAGCATCTCGCGCTTGGCCGCCGTCCTGCGCGACCGTCACGCGTACGCCGCCGCCGTCCTGCTCGACCTTCTCGGCGGTCCAGCCGAGGCGGCTTTCGACGTTGGCGAGCTGCGCCATGCGCGCCCGCAGCACCTGCTCGGTGCGATACTGCGGCAGGCGTTCATTGGCCTGGAAGTAGTAGGGGTTGACGATCTCGCGCAGCGGGGGCGCGTACCAGTAGTCGTTGGCGAGATCGCGATACGCCACGACCCCGCTCATCGGAAAGGAGGGCGGCAGCAGGCGCGCCGCGCGCACCTCGTCGGCAACGCCCCAGGCGTGGAAGTGCTCCATCGAGCGCTGCGTCGATTCTGTCCCTTCGGAATGAGCGGCGGCTCGAAGCGCCGCTCGATCAGCGCGCAGCGGATGCCGCGCAGCCCGAGATCCACCGCAAGTGCGACGCCCACCGGGCCGCCGCCGACGATGATGACCTGATATCGCGTGTCCATCCGCTCTCATTTGCATGTTCCGCGGATGGAATCGAGGCCTGTCGCGGTGACGTGCTCCCGCTCAAATGACTGCGACGCAATCGACCTCGATGTCGAACGGTCCGGGCCATGACGGTACGTGCAGGAAGATGCGGGCGGGCGCGTTGGCCGGGAAGAACCGGACATAGACCTCGTTGAACGCGGCGAAATGCGACTCGTCCGGCGTGCAATAGACATTGCATTTGACCACACGGTCGAGCGAGGAGCCCGCTGCCTCAAGGCAGCGCTGCATTTGCGCGAGCACGAGCTCGGCCTGGCGTGCGAACGGCACGCGCTCGATCTCGCCGGTCGCCGGATCGAACGGCGGCAGGCCCGAGACATAGACGGTCTCGCCCGCGACCGTGACGGGATGGATCGGCCCCTTGCGGCGCCGCTCCAGGTAGGTCGAGTACGGCTCGACGCGAATGGTCTGTCGTTCATGGCCAGTCCTCCGGGCGATCGATGCGGGCCCGCATGGTGCCCGCGTGGCGCGCGGCGGTCGCGCACAATCGGTTCGGCATCGGCCGAACCGTGGTTGCTTGCCGGCCGGCGATGCCTGGAGCTCGGCTGATTTAAGCGCGAACGCGACACGCGCGCGCTGCGGTTGACGTTGTCGGGACAGAGCGGCCTCGCCGACCATTTCGGTGTGATGCTTCCCGACCCGAATTGCCGGCCATCGCGTCATCCGCCGGCGTCGAGATAGGCGCCTGCCATTACCGTGTCGCCGAGTCCGCCACGTTGGCGAACAGGGCTTCGATCTGGGCGATCAGCTTCGGATCGTTCGGCGCGCCGTGCCGGGCGTAGACGGACTTGTAGAGATAATGCTCCGTGTTGTAGCTCAGCCAGACCTTTCCGGTTGAGTCCTGCCAGACCAGTGCCTTGATGGGCAGGTCGATCGCCAAGGTGGGGTACTTGAGAAAGTTTGGCGTGCCGAGGCGCGGATTGCCGAAGACGATGACAGTCTCGCGCGGCATCTTGAGCCCGACCGCGGCGGCGGCGGCCGCGTGGTCCAGGCGTGCGAAGATGATGAAGCCGCGCTGCTTCAACGCCGCTTCCAGACGCTCGATCGTCACGTCGACCGAGTAAGCGCTGGATTTGGTGATCAACCCCTCGACTTGTGGTGGCGTTGCGCCAGCGGCCGCATGGGCCGCATCGACCGCGAGGGCGGCCAACGCCAATGCCGCGACGCCGATGCGAAAGTGCTTCATGTGAGGCTCCGTGACTGAGGGAACGTTTAGCGCGCGATGGCTGGAGCGGGCTCGTCGCCCGTCGCGTTGCGCCCAATTCGCGTGCGCGCGGCTGCGCGCTCGCCGAAGCTCCAGAGCATTTGCGGATGCCGCAGCGCCGTGCCGAGCCAGCAGCAGCCGAGCACGGCCAGTGTCGGCATGACCGCGAAGTACTGGTCGCTCTGAACGTGCGCGCAGATGGCGGCGCCGAGATAGGCCGATGTGAGCAGCAACCCGATGGAGCGAGCCGGCCGCACGGCGAACAGCAGGCCGCATCCGATCTTCGAGCGACGCGACCAGGTTCAACTTCCAGCCGGCGAGATGCAGCGAGGCCATCTCGTCGACGACCGGCGCTACATGCGCGAGTTTGAGTGAGCCGCTGAACACCAGCACCGCGCTCGCCGCCGCGATAAGGCCGTTGCCGATGAGCCGACGCGCTCCGCCCGGCGACGACGCGATGCCTCTGCGCCAGGTCAGCACCAGCACGTAGAGCATTCCGGCGCCCAGCAGCAGGTCGACCGCCGCAATCGCGATTCTGAAGTAGATCATGATCGTTGCTCCTGCTCTCCGGCGTGAAGGTCGCCGTGCGCTGTCAGGCTGTGCGCACGGCTTGAATGAAATCCCGCAGCGCCGTGCCGATCTGCGTCGGCGAATCCTCCTGCAGGAAGTGGCGGCCCGGTACGGTGATCTCGCGCTGGTTGGGCCAGGTCCGGCAGCGCGCCCTCGACGGGCCGTTCGCGGAGATGATCGCGCCGGGGTCGCCGGCGACGAACAGCTTCGGCAGCCGGCTCCCGGCGAGCCATCGGCCGTATGCCTCGACGATTGCGACGACGTCGGCCGGCTCGCCGTCGATCGGAATCTGGCGCGGCCAGATCAGCGTCGGCAGCCGTGCCTCGCGCGCGCGGAAGGGCGCGCGATAGGACCTGCTCGACGAACGCGTTCGGATCGAGGACCAGCGGCTCGCCCTGCGGCGACCGTAGCGCGCGAAAAATGCCGCCAAAGCCAGCGCGAGCACCATCAGGGCCTGCTCGCGCCGCGGCCGCAGGGTCGCGCGGTTGCGCATCATTTTCGGGTAGTAGGCGGCGATGTTGCCGACCGCGGTGGCGAACGAGAGCGCCGCCATTGCGATTCCGGTATTCATGCCTTTCCTCCGCGTTGCGTGTCGCTAATATCGGCGGGCCGACACCGAGGCGTTTTTTCTCGGATCGAACACCTTCCATCCGCTCCAGGGGGCGGATAAACAATACGCTACCGTAGCGTACTTGGTGTACGCTACGGTAGCGTATTGTTCGAGTCAAGGCGATGAGCGAAAAAGACGACGACGAATCAGCCGGCGCCGACGCGGATCGCGCAGATGTGAACGAGCGTGTGCGACGCACGAAACAGGCCGTGCTCAAGACGACCTTTCGGCTGATGTCGGAAGGCGGCATCGGCGGCGTGAGCATCGACGAGGTCGCGCGGCGCTCCGGCGTTGCCAAGACCAGCATCTATCGGCACTGGCCGTCGCGCTCGGCGCTGCTGCTCGACGCCTGCTCGCGGCTGGGAACCAAGCCCGAGGTTCCCGATACCGGAAGCCTCAAGGGCGACCTCACGCTGCTCGCGACCAAGCTCGCCGACCAGCTGCGGACCGGACGCTGGCCGACGATCCTGCCGTCCATCATCGATGCGGCCGAGCGGGATGCGGACCTCGCCGAGCTGCACGCGCGGCTGCAGGCGGGCTTCTCGTCGCCTTATCTGCCGGTGATCGAGCGGGCGAAGAAGCGCGGCGAAGTGCCGGCACGCCAGGATCCGGCCGAAGTCATCGCCGCCGTGATGGGACCGCTGTTCTACCGGCGCTGGTTCTCGCGCGAGCCGCTCGATGAGAAGTTCGTCAGAGGCGTGGTCGCGGGCGTGCTGGGTCGTTTCGCGGCGTAGGCTGCACTCGGCTACTCGGCGCTCGCGCGACCGCCGGGCACGATGATCGCGGCCGCCGCTGCCAGCAGCAGGACCGCGGCGATGAGCAGCGCGGCCCGCGCGCCGGCGATGAATGCGGCGCCGCTGCCGAGCAGCGAGCCGAACAGCGCGACGCCGAGCACGCTGCCGGTCTGCCGCGTCGAGTTGAGCACGCCCGCCGCGATGCCGGAGCGGGATTTCTCCACGCTGCCGAGCAGTGTCGAGGTGAGCGGCGGCACCAGCAGGCCGAGGCCACCGCCGATCGCCACCAGCTGCGGGCCGATCGCCCAATAGGGCGTGCCGGGCGCGATGAAAACGAGCGTGCCGCAGCCGGCGGCCGCGATGGCCGCGCCCGTCGCGATGACGCGACGCGCGCCGAACCGCTCCGCCGCGCGCGGCGCGATCAGGTTGATGGGCAGCACCACGCCGAGCATGGGCAGGAAGGCGAGGCCGGTCGCCAGCGGCGAGAGCCCGTTGACCTGCTGGAAGTACAGGCTGAGTACGAAGATCAGCCCGTACACCGCGATGTTCGCGAGCAGGCCCACCAGCGAGGTCAGCGAGAACATCCGGTGGCGGAAGAGCGACAGCGGCAGCATGGGCTGCGATGCATGCCGCTCGCGCAGGACGAACAGCGTGCCGAGGACGGCCGCGGCCACAAAGCTCGCCAGCACCCACGCGTCGGTCCAGCCCCGCGCGCCGCCCTCGATGATCGCGCCGGCGAGGCAACCGAGCGCGCCGATCGCCGCCGCCTGGCCGGGCAGGTCGAGCGCGCGCTGCGACGAACGCGTCGTCTCGTGCGCATAACGCCAGGTCAGCCACAGCGCGCCGAGGCCGATCGGCAGGTTGACCAGGAAGATGCTGCGCCAGCCGACGAGCGCGATCAGCACGCCGCCCGCGAGTGGGCCGGCCGTGAGCGTGAGGCTCGCGCCGGCCGCCCAGATGCCGACCGCGCGGCCGCGCGCCGTGTCGTCCGGATAGGCGTGGCTCAGCAGCGCGAGCGAGTTGGGGACGAGAACGGCGGCGCCGATGCCTTGCACGCCGCGCGCCGCGATCAGCAGCATGGGATTGGGCGCGAGCGCGCAGCCGAGCGAGGCCGCCGTGAAGATGACGAAGCCAGCCATGAACACGCGCTTGGCGCCGAGACGGTCGCCGAGTGCGCCCGCGGTGAGGATCAGCGCCGCGAACGCGATCGTGTAGGCGTTGACGATCCATTGCAGCTCGGCGACGCCGCCGCCGAGCAACGTCCCGATGCTGTGCAGCGCCGTGTTGACGATCGTCACGTCGAGCTGCACCACGCCGTAGCCGAGGCTCATGGCGACGAGCGTGAGCGGCGTCGCAAGCTTCGAGCGTCGCGTGTCGACGTCGCTCACGCGCGGGTTTGTCCGCGGCTCGTCGAACGCATCGAGTTTCTCAGCCAGATTGCTGCGCATCATCACGACACCTCAGTCGGTCACCCGCCGCACGAACGCGCGGTCTTCATTGAGGATGCAGCCGGCCGCCTCGGCGCGGCGCAGGCATTCGACGGCGTCCGGGTCTTTCAGCAGCCGCGCGCGGTACTGCTCGTAGGCGGCGAGGTTGGGAAAATCGATCAGCCCGAGCGCCGTATTGGTCGGCCCCGCAATCTTGGTCGGCAGGTAGTAGCCCACATAGATGCCGCCGCAGTGTTCGATCGGCTGGCGCAGCGCCTGCGCATAGGCCTCGAAGTCGGCGAGCTTGTTGGCATCGAGCGTGTAGCGGATGCAGAGCGTGAGCATTGGCGTTCCTCTTCGGTTGGAATCCCAGCGGGCGAGGGCGGTTGCCGCGCAGCCCGCCGGACAGGCTGGATATAGTGCCGGACCGCCACCCGATGTTTCGGTCGCGATCGAACCGTGCGCCTGGAACCAATGCGTGGCCCGGAATGGACGCGTGATCGCGGACATGCGAAAATCGCCAATCGGAGCAGTGTCCGATGAGCAACAATCTCACGACCAAGCCGCGCACGAAGACCCGCCTCAAGACCGAGCGGCCGCGCCTGCACAAGGTCATCCTGGTCAACGACGACTACACGCCGCGCGAGTTCGTCGTGATGGTGCTCAAGTCCGAGTTCCGCATGAACGAGGAGCAAGCCTACGCCGTGATGCTCACCGCGCATCGCCGTGGCGTCTGCGTGGTCGCGGTCTTTGCCCAGGACATCGCCGAGACCAAGGCGACGCGCGCGACCGAGGCCGGCCGCAGCAAGGGCTACCCGCTGCTGTTCACGACCGAGCCGGAGGAATAGCGCGGCCTAGTCGAGCGTTGCGCCGAAGGCCTCGCGGAAGATGCGGTAGCCCTTCGGCGTGATCGCAACCGCGCGCGAGCCCTCGATGCGGCGGATCCAATTGTTGGCGAAGCTCTGCCCGCACAGCTCGGCGCCGAGCGTGCCCGCGAAATGCGGCCGCCGCTCGCTCCAGTCGAGACACGGCCGGCACAGCACGCGCCCCGACCGCTTGCCGCGCCGCTCCAGCAGCGGCGCCACGTCGAGGCCGACGCGATCGAGAAAGGCAACGCCCGTATCGGTCACCATGCCGCCGTCGCTGGTGATCTCCGCGTGGCCGCCCGCGACCAGCGCATCCGCGAGCGCGACGCCGAGCCGGCCGGCGAGATGGTCGTAGCAGGTGCGCGCCGTCCGCATCGCGGCATCGCGCGGGCCGACCACGAGCTTCGGCCGCGCGGGGGCGAGGTCGGAGGCGACCCGCATGATGCTCTCCATCATCTGCGCGACCGCAGGCGTCGCAAGGCGATGGTAGCGGTGCCGTCCTTGCTTCTCGACGCAGAGCAGGCCGGCGGTCGTCATGCGCGCGAGGTGGCCGGTCGCGGTCTGCGGCGTGATGCCGGCGACGCGTGCGAGCTCCGAGGCGCTGAGCGCGCGACCGTCCATCAGGGCATGCAGCATGCCGGCGCGGGCCGGATCGCCGGCCAGCGCCGCGACCTCGGCGAACATTGCGTTGGTGGCCATCTGTTCGTCTTTCGGGTTCATCCTTCAATCCGTCGAATCCAATATAGGATGGCTGCGTTCCCGGTGCTTCGGCCGCGGCCGTAGCATTCGGCGGCCGCCGCACGGCAAGGTGGCCGCATGAGCTCATCTCCCGCAGCGCGCGGATTCTACGGGTGGCGTGTCGTCGCGGCCGCCTTCGTCCTCGCCGTATTCGGCTGGGGTCTCGGCTTCTACGGTCCGCCGGTCTTTCTCGAGGCGGTGCGCGTGTCGCGCGGGTGGCCGCTCGCGCTCATCTCGACCGCCGTCACGGTGCATTTCCTGATCGGCGCCGCCATGGTCGCCAACCTGCCGGCGCTCTATCGCCGGTTCGGACTTGCGCTCGTCACCCGCGCCGGCGTGATCGCGCTCGCGGCCGGCGTCGTCGGCTGGGCGGTCGCGGCTTCGCCCTGGCAGCTCTTCGTCGCCACCGTTTTCAGCGGCGTCGGTTGGGCCGCGACCGGTGCCGCCGCCATCAACGCCATCGTCGCGCCCTGGTTCGTGCGCGCGCGTCCGGCCGCGCTCAGCATGGCCTACAACGGCGCGAGCATCGGCGGCGTCGTCTTCTCGCCGCTGTGGGTCGCCGCCATCAGCCTTGCGGGGTTTGCCCTCGCGGCGACCGCGATCGGCGTCATCGTCGTGCTGGTCGTTTGGGTCCTGGCGGGCTTCGTGTTCTCGCGGACGCCCGCCGGGATGGGGCTTGCTCCCGACGGCGTCGCGCCGCCGCCACCCGCGGTCGCGCCGTCTGCCGGAAAGCCGCTGCCGCGCGCGCTGCTGAGGCGCAACCTCGCCTTCGTGACGTTGTCGACCGGCATGGCGCTCGGACTGTTCGCGCAGATCGGCCTGATCGCCCACCTTTTCTCGCTGCTGGTGCCGGCGCTCGGCCCGCAATGGGCCGGCCTCGCCATGGGCGCCGCGACCGCCGCCGCGATCGCGGGCCGCACGCTGGTTGGCTGGCTGATGCCGGCGGGCGCCGACCGGCGGCTCGTCGCCTGCGCAAGCTACGCGATCCAGATCATCGGCTCGTTCGGGTTCATCGCCGCGGCCGGCACCAGCGTGCCGCTGCTGCTCCTCGGCGTCCTGCTGTTCGGCGTCGGCATCGGCAACGCGACCTCGCTGCCGCCGCTCATCGCCCAGACGGAATTCCGTGCCGAGGACGTTCCGCGCGTCGTCTCGCTCGTCGTCGCCACCGCGCAAGCCGCCTATGCGTTTGCGCCCGCCGCATTCGGCCTGATCCGCGAGCTGTCGGCGCGCAGCGTCGACGCCCATGCGGGGCCCGGGATGCTGGTGTTCGCTGCCGCCGCGCTCGTGCAGGTTCTGGCGATCGGCGCGTTCCTGGTCGGACGACGGCCTACTGACGCATGAGCAACAGCGGCTGCGCGCGCTCCGGCACGCGCGTCCAGGTCGTCGCCTCGCCCTCCGCGAAGCGCCATGTCAGATCGCGCGCATTCTTGAGCACGAGCTCGCCGCGGTCCATCTGCCAGGAGGTCGGCGCGAAGTTCGCGACGAGCGCATTGCAGCCCGGCTTGAGCTTAAGCGCGAGATCGTCGCCCGCCGGGGCATTCATCAGCGTGATCACGCAGATCGGCTTGCCGGAACCGCGCACGACGCCCCAGTCGCCGATCATCTGCTCGGGCTGCTTCGGCGGCGGACCGACGACCGCGCTGGGCTGGATGAACAGGATGCCTTCACCCGGCCGCGGCGCCTCGTACATGTGGGTTTCGACCTCGCTGAAATCGAGCACCGAGCCGCCCTTGGCGTCGACCAGGCGGAGAAAGTCGTTGTCGGCGAGGGTCCAGCCGGCCACGTCCGAGATGAACGGGAAAAGGCCGACGCACCCCTTGTCGAACTCGACCCGCATTCCGGCCGCCGCGGCGTCGGTCCGAAACGTCACCGTGCAGCGCTTGTCGCGGTCGGCGTTGGAGAACTCCCAGGTGCCGCTGGCCATCGCCTTGGCGGCCTCGCTCAGCGGCGACTGCGCGCGGGCCGCCGCAATGATGCCGAGAATGCCGAACGCGATCACCGCGCGGCGGATCGAGCGGGTCGCCGCAGGCGGACGCATCGGCGTCACGCCCGCTTGCGCGCCGGCCACGGCGTCTCGGTGACCGGCGTCAGCGGACCCTTGCCGGCGATCCAGGACGCGAGATTGTCGACCACGAGCTGGTCCATCCGGGCGCGCGTCCACTCCGATCCGGAGCCGAGGTGGGGAAACAGCACGATATGGTCCATCTCGATCAGCTCCTTCGGTACCTCGGGCTCCTTCACGTAGACGTTGAGCCCGGCCGACAGAATCTTCTTCTCCTTCAGCGCGCGGATCAGCGCCGGCTCGTCGACCACCGAGCCGCGCGCCATGTTGATGAGAATGCCGTTGGGGCCGAGCGCCTCGAGCACCTCGGCATTGATCAGGTTGCGCGTGCCGGCGCCGCCCGGGACGATCACCATCAGGGTGTCGACGTTGCGCGCCATGTCGACGAGCTTCGGATAGTAGCGATAGGCCACGTCCGGCTGCGGATTGCGGCTGTGATAGACGATCGGCACGCCGAACGCTTCCAGCCGCCGCGCGATCGCCTTGCCGATGCGTCCCATGCCGACCATGCCGACGGTGCGGTCGCGCAGCGTTGCCGGGGTCAGACGATAGTGGCCCGCGGTCCACTGGCCCGAGCGCACGTGCCGTTCGGCTTGGGGAAACTCGCGTACCGTGCAGAGCAGGAGGCCGAGCGCCGTGTCGGCGACCTCCTCGTTGAGCACTTCCGGCGTATTGGTCAGGATGATGCCGTGCGCGCCCGCCCATTTGGCGTCCATGTGGTCGTAGCCGACGCCGAAGCTCGACACGATCTCCAGGTGCGGCAGGCGCGACATCAGCGCCTCGTCCACCTTCTGGTTGGTGTAGCTCACCGCGATATAGCGCAGACGGTTCGCAAGGCCGCCGATGAACGCGTCGCGGTCCTTGGCCTCCGCGAGCCGATGCACGTTGAACAGCGGCGCGAGCCCATTCACGATCACCGGCTTGATCGGCCCCATGAGCAGGATGTCGGGCTTTTCGCTTGCCATGTTCACGGTCTCCGTCCATTGCTCCGGCCGCCGACGCGGCCTCGTTATAGGGCCGGCAGGCGCGTGGTTTCAATCGGCTGGCGGAAGTCGCGCCGGGGCGGCGTCGCAAAGACGCCGATGGGCCGTAGACGCGGTTGCGCCCCGGACTTACGGTGGGGATACAAGGGATCGAATCGCCAGCGCGGAGGTCGCCTGACCATGAGCTACGTGAAAAGCGTGCTGCAGCCGGGTGAGAACATTCGCTACGTCACCGACATCCACTGGAAGGTCTATTTTCCCGGATTCCTGCTCATGATCGTCGCCGGCGCGGTCTACCTGATCGGGCTCCAGTCGGTCGCGCGCGGCGCCGGCGCCGTGTGGCATGTGATCGCCGGCGTCTTGTTCTTGTCAGCAGCCGTCATGCTGTTTATTGGATGGTTCAAGCGGCTGACGACCGAGGTCGCGGTGACCGACAAGCGCATCATCTACAAGCGCGGTTTCATCAGCCGCTATACGATCGAGATGCATCTCGACAAGGTGGAGAGCGTCGACGTTGACCAGTCGGTCCTCGGCCGCATCTTCGGTTACGGCGACATCATCATCCGCGGCGTCGGCGCAAGCCTCGAGCCGCTGCGCAACATCGAGTTGCCGATCGAATTCCGCAGTCATGTGACGACGTAGGGTGGGCAAAATCGCGTGGCGATGCCGGGCCGCGTGGGCAACCGCGCCTGCGCGATTTTGCCCACGCGGTGAAGCTCGAGCAGGCGCGCTTGCCCACCCTACGAGTCCCCGCTCGCCTCAGATCATCAGCCCGACCGGGTGCTCGATATAGTGCCTGAAGGCGCCGACGAGCTCGGCGCCGAGCGCGCCGTCGACCACGCGGTGATCGCACGACAGCGTCACGGTCATCTTCGTCACAAAGCGGACGCCGTCCTCGGTCTCGACCGGCCGCCGCTCGCCGGCGCCGACCGCCAAGATGGTCGCATGCGGTGGATTGATGATCGCCGCGAACTCGCGGATGCCGTACATGCCGAGGTTGGAGATCGCGCTCGCGCCGCCCTGGTATTCGTGCGGCTTGAGGTGGCGCGCCCGCGCGCGCTCGGCGAGCTCCCGCATCTCCGCCGAGATGTCGAGCAGCGGCTTGCGTTGCGCGGCGCGGATCAGCGGCGCGATCAGGCCGCCCTCGATCGCCACCGCGACCCCGACGTTGGAGTTACGCAGGCGCAGGATGCGGTCCTCGGCCCATACCGCGTTGGCGGCGGGCACGCGCTGCAGCGCCAGCGCCCAGGCCTTGATGACGAAGTCGTTGAGCGAGAGCCGGAATGCCGGATGGCCGTTGGCGTCCTTGGTGGCCGCGGCGTTCGCCTCCGCGCGGATGGCGAGCAGGCGCTCGATCGTGACGTTGGCGCTCAGATAGAAATGCGGGATGGTCTGCTTCGCCTCGATCAGCCGCGCCGCGATCGTGCGGCGCATCATGTCGAGCGGCACCTCCTCGTAGCTGCCCGGCTCATAGAGCGCCTTCACGCGATCCGCCGACCGGCCGGCCGCGGGCTTGGTTGCCGGCGCAACGCGGTTGCCGATCGCGGTCTCGACGTCCTCGGCGCGGATGCGTCCGTGCGGCCCCGCGGGTGACAAGCGCGCGAGATCGATGCCGGCTTGTGCCGCAAGCCGCCGCGCTAACGGGCTGACCGCGATGCCGCTCGCGAGCTTCGCGGGCCCGTAGTTGCGTTCGGGCGTGCGCACCTCGTGGAACGGGTCGAGCGCGACCGGTCGCGACGGCGCAAGTGACCGCGCGAGTGCTGACGCAACGGACGGCATCGCTGCGGGCGTCGCCGCTGGCGCGCGCGCCGGAGCAGCAGTCGGAGCTCTTGCCGGCGATGCCTTGAGGGCCGTGCCGCTCGCCGCGATCACGGCCACAACGGCGCCGACTGGCGCGATCTCGCCCGCCGCGACGCGCACTTCGGCGAGCACGCCCGCCTCGGTCGCCGGCACCTCCATCGACACCTTGTCGGTCTCGATCTCGAACAGGTTCTCGCCCGGCGCCACCTTGTCGCCGGCCGCCTTGAACCACTTGGTGACCTTGCCCTCGGCGACCGTCTCGCCGAGCTGCGGCATCAGCACGTCCATTTAAGCCCCGGAACACTGGCGTCATTGCGAGGCGCGCGCAGCGCGCCGAAGCAATCTCGATCCGCAAACGCATGCGCAAGTGAAACGAGATTGCTTCGCTTCGCTCGCAATGACGCGGCGGCGATCATCACCACGTCACCGAGACGTACTGCGTCTCCATGAACTCCATCAGGCCCTCATGCGCGCCCTCGCGGCCGAGGCCGCTCTGCTTGGTGCCGCCGAACGGCGCCGCCGGATCGGAGACGAGCCCGCGGTTGAGCCCGATCATGCCGAAGTCGAGCTTTTCCGACACCCGCATGCCGCGCGTGAGGTCCTTGGTATAGAGATAGGCGACGAGCCCGTACTCGGTGTCGTTGGCGCGCGCGATCACCTCGTCCTCCGACTTGAACGTCTGGATCGCGGCGACCGGGCCGAAGATCTCCTCGTTGAGCATGCTGGCGCCGTC
>CAVPGG010000365.1:0-10960 GCA_963703755.1 uncultured Pseudomonadota bacterium | reverse complement strand
AGAGGTAGGTAGAGTATTCCCTTGACGGAAGTAGTCGCGAGGTGCTCTAATGCTGCGGAGTAAATTACATCCGCCAGCACCGGGCGTCAAAACCGCTACTATCATTCCCCCTTTTACCGATGCCCTAGAAGGGCATTAGGTGAGAGGTGTGAATTGAGAATCCCGCCGGAGTTTTTGGGGGACGGTCGCGTTTCTCTGTCGCGAGCAAGTAGTCGATGGACAGCCAAAGATAGAGCCATTTGGAACGGCGGTCTTCGTGAAGGTTGATGGATGGCTGTATGTCGTGACGGCGAGGCACTGCATTGAAGAAGTGCCTACCGATACAATCTACGTCCGCATCAACACGACAGAAGGATTTGTTGATAAGCGCACCACAAAAAACGATTGGTATCGACACGACAGCGCAGATGTCGCGGCGATACTCTTTGGAAAGCTCACCGTCGGCTACGCGGGCGACGGGCACGTCAAGCTCGCCGCCGCGGTCGAGTTCATGCACACCGCGACGCTCCTGCACGACGACGTGGTCGACCAGAGCGACATGCGGCGCGGCAAGCTCGCGGCGCGCATGCTGTGGGGCAACGAGGCGAGCGTGCTGGTGGGCGACTTCCTGCTCGGCCAGGCGTTCAAGATGATGGTCGAGGTGGGCTCGCTGCGGGCCTTGGAGATTTTGTCGTCCGCCGCCGCCGTGATCGCCGAGGGAGAGGTGATGCAGCTCGTCGCCGCCAAGAACACGGCGACAACCGAGGACGAGTATCTCGCCGTCATCCGCGCCAAGACGGCCGAGCTGTTCGCGGCGGCGTGCGAGGTCGGGCCGGTGATCGGCGGACGGCCAAAGGCCGAGCAGGCGGCCTGCCGCAGCTACGGCATGAACCTCGGCGTCGCCTTCCAGCTCGTCGACGACGCCCTCGACTACGGCGGCAAGAGCGCAAAGCTCGGCAAGAACACGGGCGACGACTTCCGCGAGGGCAAGATCACGCTGCCGGTGGTGCTCGCCTATCGGCGCGGCTCCGACGGCGAACGCGAGTTCTGGCGGCGCGTGCTGGAGCGCGGCGAGGCGACCGACGACGACCTCGAGCACGCGATCGGCCTGATGACCAAGCACCGCGCGCTCGAGGACACGATCACGCGCGCGCGCCACTACGGCGCGATCGCGTCCGATGCGCTGGCGCTCTTTCCGGCCGCGCCGATGAAGGAAGCGCTCGCCGAGGCGGTCGAGTTCACGATCGCCAGGACGCACTAAGCTCGCGCTGAGGCATCAACCGAAGACGGTCGGCGCGACCCACCATTCGGGATGCGCGCCGGAGAGCCGCTGCGCAGCGGCGGCCGCGGCGGTATCGCTGCTGAACAACCCGAAGCACGTCGCGCCCGAGCCGGACATGCGGGCGAAGCGGCAACCGTCGCAGGCGGCGAGCGCCGCCAGCACGTCCGAGATCACCGGCTGCAGCGCGCGCGCCGGCGGCTCGAGGTCGTTCGGCTGCGACTTCAGATATCCGATCAGCGCGTCGCGATCCTTCAGGGTCGCGGCGTCGATCTCGCCCGCCTCGCCGCGCCGCTCGCCGGGGGCGAGGCCGAGCTTGCCGAATACGTCCTTGGTCGGCACCGGCACGCGCGGATTGACCAGCATGGCCGGCAGCGCCGGCAGATCGAGCGGCGCCGAGAGGACATCGCCGACGCCGCGCATCACGCGCGGGCGCGGATCGAGGCAGACCGGCACATCGGCGCCGGTCGCGCGCGCCACCGCCAGCAGACGGGGATTGTCGCGCGCAATCCCGTTGACGCGCATGAGCAGGCGCAGCGCCGCCGCCGCATCGGCCGAGCCGCCGCCGAGGCCGGCCGCGACCGGGATGTTCTTGGTGAGCGCGAAGCGGCCGAGCCGCAATCCGCCGGTTCGCTCGGCCAGATCGCGCGCGGCGCGCAGCACCAGGTTGTCGCCGTCCTCCCCGGCCGCGGCCGCGGTCGGACCGTCCACGTCGAGGCCGAGCGGCGCATCGAGCGTGAGCGTCACCGTGTCGCCGAGACGCGCGAACACGACCAGGCTTTCGAGGTCGTGGTAGCCGTCGGCGCGCTTGCCGAGGATGCGCAGCGTGAGGTTGACCTTGGCGGGAGCGTGTTCGGTGAAAGTAGTCGCGTTCATATCATGACGTCATTGCGAGGAAGCGAAGCCGACGAAGCAATCCCGCTCAGCCTGGCGCGTGCGGGTCGAGATTGCTTCGCTTCGCTCGCAATGACGGAGGCCAGCTCACCCGCCGCCGTCGGGGCGCTTGTTCTTTTCGGCCGCGGCGGAGGGCGACGGGGGCGTATCGACAAGGCCGGTCTTGAGCTTCGCCTCGATCTTCTTGAGATCGTCCTCCTCGGGCTTGAGGTCCTTAGCGTGCGACCACTGGAACTTGGCTTCCAGGGTGCGGCCGATCCGCCAGTAGGCGTCGCCGAGATGGTCGTTGATGGTCGGATCGACCGGCTTGAGCTCGACCGCGCGCTCGAGGTGCCGCACCGCCTCGTCGTAGTTGCCGAGCCGGTAATAGGCCCAGCCGAGCGAGTCGACGATGTAGCCGTCATCCGGCCGCTGCTCGACCGAGCGCCTGATCATGCGCATGCCGTCGTCGAGGTGGGTGCCCTGGTCGACCCACGAGTAGCCGAGATAGTTGAGCACGTGCGGCTGCTCGGGATAGAGCTCGAGCGCGCGCTTGAGATCGGCCTCGGCCTTGGGCCACTGCTTGCTGCGCTCGTAGCAGATGCCGCGGAAGTAGAAGAGCGTCCAGTTGGTCTTGGTCGGGTTCGGCACGAGGCCGATGGCGCGGCCGTAGGTGTCGGCGCAATCGGCGAACTGCTTGCGCTCGCGCTGGATGTTGCCAAGCGCCGTGATCGCCTCCTGATCGTTGGGACGAACCGCGATCAGGTCCTTGAGGCTCTTCTCCGCCTCGGCGGTCTTTTCGAGCGAGTTGAGATCGATCGCCATCTGGATGTCGGCGTTGCGCTTGAGCGCGCTGTCGGCCGGCAGACGCCGATAGGTCGCGATCGCGAGCTCGGGCTTCTTCATCGCCTCGTAGAGATCGGCAAGCGACAGGATCGCGAAATTGTGCTTGGGATCGAGATAGAGCGCAAGCTGCAGGTAGGCGAGCCCGCGGTTGGCGAGGCTCAGCTCCTCCTCGCGGCGGCCGAGCGCGGCGCCGAGCCCGTAGAGCACCTCGGCGGCGCCGACCTGCGCGCTGTCGACGATCTGCGGCAGCTTCTCGCCGCGATCGAGCTGGGCCATCGCCTGGTCGATCAGCGGATGATGCGGCAGGGTCTTGTCGAACTCCTTGAGGATCCGCACGACGTTGTCCTTGGCGCCGTTGCGCGAGGTCCAGCTGGCGAACGCCTGCACGAGGCGCAACAAGTTCGGGTCGGCCTTGTAGGCGCGCTCGAAACGCTTGCCCGCGTCCTTCCGCGCGCCGGCGAGATCCTCGATCAGGCCGGCATGGAGGTCCTTGAAGATGCCGAACCAGTCGGGACCGCCGAGCTTGTCGATCGAGTTCGAGCGCGGTCTTCGTCTCGCCCGCGCCGTAGCTCGCCCAGGCGGAGAGCAACGTCGCGGTGAGATTGGTGACCGGATCGCGGCCGGCCTGCGCGAACTGGGCGCGCGCCTCCTTGTACTGCTTGAGCTTGAGCGCATGCACGCCGAGGATCAGCCGGGCATTGCGGTTGTTGCGGTCGAGCGCGAGCAGGCGCTCGGCGAGCACGACGGTGCGCTCGATGTTGCCGCTGGCAAGCTCGGCATAGAAGGCGAGCTCCATCAGCTCGGTGTTCTTCGGGTCGGCATTGAGCGCCGCCGTGTAGTAGGCGGCAGCCGCGGCCGCGTCGCGGTCGACATTGGCGGTGCGGGCTGCGAGATAATTTCCGGAGGGCGTGTTGTGCTCGAGCTCGATCTGGCCCGGCACGGTCTGCGCCGCAAGCGACTGGGCCGACAGACCACCCGTGAGGCCGGCAGCGAGCGCTACCGCGAGGCAGCGGAACAAGGGCATCTTCGTCACGGCTTGCGGTTCTCCATGAGATGACCGGCATCGCCCAGGGCCGATATTGAAGCCCGGCATGGGCGCGCGAGAATGGCCTGTTTGCGGCATCCAAGCAAGGACGACCGCCGGCAAGGCCCGCTTTTCCGCCCGGTCGATCCATTGACGACCCCGATATGGCGGGATCGTGGCGAGGCGGGCGATCGCCGACAGTTCCAGATCATTTTCGAGGTCACATATTCGGGTAGTTCGGTCCGCCGCCGCCCTCAGGCGGCACCCAGGTGATGTTCTGGTTGGGGTCCTTGATATCGCAGGTTTTGCAGTGGACGCAGTTCTGCGCATTGATGACGAAGCGCGGACCGGCGGGTCTCCTCAACCCACTCGTAGACGCCGGCCGGACAATAGCGCGTCGACGGCCCCGCATAGACGTCGTGCTCGGAGGTCTTCTCCAGCGCGAGATCGGCGACGCGCAGGTGCACGGGCTGGTCCTCCTCGTGGTTGGTGTTCGACAGGAACACCGAGGAGAGACGATCGAAGGTGAGCTTGCCGTCGGGCTTGGGATAGGCGATCGGCTTGAACTGCGTCGCGGGCTTGAGGCTGTCGGCGTCGCGCTTGCCGTGACGCAAGGTGCCCAACAGCGAGAAGCCGAGCGTGTTGGTCCACATGTCGAGGCCGCCCGCCGCGATCCCGAGGAAGGTGCCGAGCCGCGACCACAGCGGCTTGGCGTTGCGCACCTTGCGCAGATCCTTGCCGATCACGGAGTCGCGCCACAGCGCCTCGTAGTCGACAAGCTCATCGTTTGCGCGGCCGCCCGCGAGTGCCTCGGCGGCGACGGTCGCGGCGATCATGCCGGAGAGGACCGCGTTGTGCGTGCCCTTGATGCGCGGCACGTTGACGAAGCCGGCCGCGCAGCCGATCAGCGCGCCGCCCGGGAAGCAGAGTTTGGGCACCGACTGCCAGCCGCCCTCCGTGATGGCGCGCGCGCCATAGCCGATGCGCTTGCCGCCCGCGAAGGTGTCGCGCACCAGCGGATGGGTCTTGAAGCGTTGGAACTCCTCGAACGGCGAGAGGTACGGGTTGGCGTAGTTGAGATGCAGCACGAAGCCGACCGACACGAGTTGTCGTCGAAGTGATACAGGAACGAGCCGCCGCCGGTGGAATTGTCGAGCGGCCAGCCGAACGAGTGCTGCACCAGGCCCCGATGGTGCCGCGTCGGGCGACCTGCCACAGCTCCTTGATGCCGATGCCGAACTTTTGCGGCTCACGGCCTTCGTCGAGCCTAATCGGGCGTGAGCTGCTTGCCAGAGACTCCCGCGCGCGCCTTCGGCGAACAGCGTGTACTTGGCGCGCAGCTCCATGCCGCGGCTGATAGTCGCCTTCTTGATGGCCGTCCTTGCCGACACCCATGTCGCCGGTCGCGACGCCGATCACCTCGCCGTTGGCGCCGAACAGCACCTCGGAGGCCGCGAAGCCCGGATAGATCTCGACGCCGAGCGCCTCCGCTTTGCGTCCGAGCCAGCGGCAACCTTCGCCGAGCGAGACGATGAAATTGCCGTGGTTGCTCATCAGCGGCGGCAGCAGGAAATTCGGCATGCGCAGCGCGCCGGAGGCGCCGAGAAGTAGAAGCGGTCGGCGGTGACCGGCGTCTTGATCGGCGCGTCCTCGCTCGCTGCCAATCGGGCAGCAGCCGGTCGAAGCCCATGGGATCGATCACCGCGCCGGAGAGGATATGCGCGCCGACCTCGGAGCCCTTCTCCACCACCACGACCGAGATGTCGGCGGCGAGCTGCTTGAGCTGGATCGCGGCCGCAAGGCCCGCCGGGCCGGCGCCGACGATGACCACGTCGTATTCCATGGCGTTGCGGGCGGGCAACGTCGGCCATGGGCAGCTCCGATCTACGCCGATACGGTGATCAGCCTTGTGTGTTCGTATCTTTTCCATGTTTGGCGCAGCGCGGCAATCCGCACGCGCCTGTGCTACACCGACGCCATGACGCCCGAGCAAGCCAAGGCCGCCCGCGAGCTGCTCGCCTTCTATCTGGAGGCGGGCGCCGACGCGTTGCTGGGCGAGGAGCCGGTCAATCGGCTCGCCGAGCCCACGCCGGGGCCACGCCCGGTCCCCCCCCGCCATGGTTCGAGACGCCGGCTGCAGCCGGCTCCTCGCCGTGAGCCTCCGCGAAGTGAGGTTCCTCGAACCGTGCAACGGCCTTCCCCTCGTCCTGAGGAGCCCGCCGAAGGCGGGCGTCTCGAAGGACGGGCCGCGCCCGCCTCGCCCGAGGCCGCGATCATGGACGCGCGCGCGCAGGCGCGCTCGGCCGCGAGCCTCGACGAGCTGCGCCGCATCCTCGACGGCTTCGAGGGTTGCGAGCTCAAGCGGCATGCCAAGCAACTCGTGTTCGCCGACGGCAATCCGGCCGCGCGCATCATGTTCGTCGGCGAGGCGCCCGGGCGCGACGAGGACATCGAGGGCCTGCCCTTCGTCGGCCGCTCCGGCAAGCTGCTCGACCGCATGCTCAAGGCGATCGGCCTCGACCGCACCAGCGTCTACATCGCCAACATCATCCCGTGGCGGCCGCCCGGCAACCGCACGCCGACGCCGCAGGAGAGCCAGATCTGCCTGCCGTTCATCCAGCGCCAGATCGAGCTGGTCGATCCCAACGTGCTGGTCTGCCTCGGCGGCCCTTCGAGCCAGACGCTGCTCGGCTTTTCCGACGGCATCATGAAGACGCGCGGCCGCTGGCTTTCATACGACACAGGCACGCGGCCGATCCGCGCGATGGCGACGCTGCATCCGGCGTATCTGTTGCGCCAGCCGCTGCACAAGCGGCTCGCCTGGCGGGATTTTCTCGCGATCAAGAAGGGGCTGGCGTCATAGTGTCATTGCGAGGCGGGCGAAGCCCGACAAAGCAATCGCGAGCCGCAAGCGCATGCGTCCGTGGAGCGAGATTGCTTCGCTTCGCTCGCAATGACGTTGAGGATCACCCCGGATCCATGCCGTTCTTGCGGATCGACTGCACGCCGGCGGGGCCGCGCATCAGCTTGATCACGTCGCGCGCGGCCTGCGCGTTGTGCGAGTTCGGCGCCACGGCGGCGGTGAACGTGATGTAGGACTGGATCTCCGCCGGCAGCGGGCCGACCAGCTCGGCGCCCGGCACCGAGAGAATATTCGGAATCACGATGATGCCGATCTCGGCCTCGCCCGCCGCCACCATCTCGGACACGGACTCGCCCGTCGTCTTGGTGGTCTTGGCCTTGAGCGCATCCGCGATGCCGAGCTGGGCGAGCACCTTCTCGAGATGCAGCGTGCTCGCGCCCTCCTTGAGGTAGACGATCGATTTCGCCGCGAGCAGCGCCTGCTTGAATGCCGCGACGGTCGAGATGTCGGGCCTGGGCGCGCCGCGCTTGACCGCGACGCCGATGCCGGCGCGCATCACGTCGGCGCGCGTGTCGGCGACGAGCTGGCTCTTCTTGATGAGATCATCGGCCTGGAAATTCACCAGCACCGCGATGTCGAACGGCTCGCCGCCCTCGATGCGCCGCTTCATCACGGCGGCGACGTCGGTGATGACCGTGAGCTTGTTGCCGGTCGCCTGCGTGTAGGCCGGGCCGATGTCGTCGATCACCATGCGGGTCACGCGCGAGCCGAAAATTTTCAGCTCCGCGGCGTCTGCGCCGGCCATGTGCATGAGCGTCAACCCATTGCGGCGAGCGCAGTATTGCGCAGTCGCTTGATCAGCATCGTCGCCTCCCGATCACTCTATCGCCCCGCCGCCGGCCGGATCATGCCCCAGCCGATGCGGGCGAGCGGCAGCATGCCCTGGATCGTGTGCTCGAAGGCGCGCGGCACCTCGGGCACCAGGCCGGGAAAGCGCACCTTGATGTCGGTCGGCGGCAGCCCCTGCTG
Source organism: uncultured Pseudomonadota bacterium (assembly GCA_963703755.1). Taxonomy (GTDB): domain Bacteria; phylum Pseudomonadota; class Alphaproteobacteria; order Rhizobiales; family Xanthobacteraceae; genus JAVDCA01. The sequence continues at coordinate 3,067 of CAVPGG010000365.1, read as the reverse complement.
CTCGCGCGCGGGCCACACCACGATCGCGCCCCTGCGGCGGATGTCGTCGGCCGTGACCCACGGCGTGCGGGCGGGCACGATGTCGTCGAAGTAGCTCGGCCGCGCGGGCGCGGCGAGCGCGACCAGGGCGGCGAGGCGCGGGTCGCCGGTGACGATCGCGAGCGGCCGGCCGGTGCGGCGCTGGAACGTGTCGGCGAAGAAGCTGCCGATCTGGTCGGCGGGCTGCGCGCTCTTGAGCTCGATCGCCGCGGTCCACGGCACCGCGATGATCGCCGCGACCGTGATGACGGGCGGCAGCAGCAGCATCAGCGTCCAGGCGAGGCCGACGATGCGCTGGCGGCGGATGACGATGGCGTCGCCGGCCGCGATGACCACCGCAAGCGCGGACAGCGTCACATAGGGCGCGATGCCGCCGACCGGCGCGGGCGCGCCGATGATCGCGGCGATGAGGGTCGCGGCCACGGCGGGCGCAATGGCCATGAAGTAGACGAAGCGACGCGCGAAGGGATCGGGCGGCGCGCGCACGAAGGTCGGCAGCCCGTCGGCGGATTTACGCGAGCCCGCGGCGGCAAGCGCGACGATCAGCGCAAGGCCGACATGCGCCAGGGCGACGAGCCCGAGCAGCCACAGCCAGGCGATGAGGTTGGTGTCGGCCGCCTCGCGCGAGTGCAGGCGCTCCCACAGCGGGCCGAAGGTGGTGTCGCCCGCGAGGTCGAGCCAGATCAGATGGGGAAACAGCAGCACCGCGACGACGATCGCGGCGAACCACGGCTCGACGGACGTGAGCGCGGCGCGGCCGCGCGCGGTGATCCACAGGAACAGCATGAGGCAGACGAACAGGATCAGGCCCGCATAGGTGGTGAGCAGCAGGAGCCCGAGGTCGAAGGCGAGCACGAACCAGTAGTGCCGGCGTCCCTCGCCGATGGCGCGCCAGAAGTGCAGCATCATCAGCGCGGCGAGCGCCATGCCGAGCATGCCGGGGCCGAAGTCGGGCGACGGCATCGTCATCACGGTGATGCCGAGCATGAGCAGCACCGCCATCGCGGCCTGCTGCGCGCCGACAAGCGTGCGGGCGAGCGCGAACACGGCACAGTAGGTAACGACCACGCAGGCTTGCGCCAGCAGGTAGACGCCGGTGAGGCCGAGCATGACGTAGACCGCCTCGGCGAGCCAGAACGCGAGCGGCGGCCCGAGATCGGTGCCGAGCTGGAATTCGTGGCCGACCGCCAGCACCATCGGCAGGTCGCCGGGCGGCGCCGCGTAGAACAGCGACGGCACCAGCCACCAGATCGCGGCCTGCACGAGCGTCGCGAGCCAGAACATCAGGCGTGGCTGCGAGCGCAGGCCTTCGACGAAAATGGAAACGTGGAGCATCGGCCGCCGGCGGATACGAGATTGAGGGGCCGACTTAAGCCTGTGCGCGGCGGCGAGGCAACAATGAATGGCTACTCGGCGGCGGCGGCGCCTTCCGCAACGTCCAGCGGCAAATTGCCCATCGCGAGCGCGACCGGCGAGAAGCTGCGGCGGTGGTGCACGGTCGGCCCGAGCGCGGTGAGCGCGCGGAAATGCTCGGGCACGCTGTAGCCCATGTGACGCTCGAAGCCGTAGCCCGGGTGCGCGGCGCCGATCTGCACCATCAGGCGGTCGCGCGTCACCTTGGCGACGATCGAGGCGGCCGCGACCGAGAGCACGAGGGCGTCGCCGCTCACCACCGCCTGGCAGTCGCAGCCGCAGTCGATGCGATCGATGCCGTCGACGAAGACGAGGCGCGGCTTGACCGGCAACGCGAGCACGGCGCGCCGCAGCGCCCACAGCGAGGCCTGGCGGATGTTGTCGCGGTCGATGCGCGCGCGCGAGCCGAAGGCGACGCCGACCTGCGCGGTCGCGCAGATGCGGGCGTAGAGCTTTTCGCGCGTCGCGGCGTCGAGCTTTTTCGAGTTGTCGAGGCCGCGCGGGATGCGATCCGGATCGAGGATCACGGCGGCCGCGACCACCGGCCCGGCGAGCGGACCGCGTCCCGCCTCGTCGCAGCCCGCCACCGGGAAGATGCCGCGCTTGATCGCGGCGCGCTCGCGCCGGAACGACGGCCGCAGCGGCGGCTCATCGAGCGGCAGGCGAGGAGATTTCTTGGCGGCAGATTTGGCGGCGGCGCGACTCATGCGCCGCGCATGGTGCGCGGAGGAGAGTGGTAAGGCAATGGCGGGCTGTGAATTCTTCACCCTCCCCTGCAGGGGGAGGGTCGCGAGCCCTCGGGTCTTGCCTTCGGCAAGCCCAAGGGTGAACTCCGCGAGCGGGGTGGGGTGTGGCGCTGGCCGGCGGATCAGCCCGCAGGGGCCCGCGGTGTGGCCAGCCAGTCCATCACCGCCACCCAGGCCGCGGCCCAGCAGATCGGCCCCGCGGGGCATGCCGCTCGGCTCCGCGAACGTGGCCTTCACCGAGGCCATGCACGTCACCACGCGATTGCGGCGCTGATCTCGCTGGCCGGTGCCATGGTGGTGCTGCGCTGGATGCCGGGCCGCCAGCGCACCGAGACCGTGCCGGTGCCAGTCGAGGAGCTGGCCGACGCCCGCGGCGAGCTGGCCGTGGGGTCCGCAGGAGTGGAAGGATCGGGCTGGCCGTCGGGTCGGCCGGAGTGGAAGGATAGGGCCATGCGCGAGGAGAGGTATTGCCCGTCCAGGATGAGGAGCTTGCGGCCGGCCGGGTCGGCCGCAAGCCAGGTCGGCCGCGCAGCGAGCGCGCCGACCGGGCCATCCTGGACGCCGCGCTTGACCTGTTCGCCGAGTCCGGGGCCGGCGGCGTGGTGACATCGAGGCGGTCGCCGCCCGGGCCTGCGTGGGCAAGGCCACCATCTACCGTCGCTGGCCGGGCAAGGAGGAATCCTCCGGACGGTGCCCTACGACCATCAAGTCGCCGTTGCCCGAGCCGCGCGGCGAGTCGGTCCGCGAGGCATCTCTGTCGCCATGCTCCGGGTGATGTTTGCCCCGACGCGGCCGACCCCCGGTGGTGATCAGCCGCTACAGCCTGCTGCTCGGCGAGGGCCAGAAGTACCCCAAGCTGATGGAGCGCT
>CAVPGG010000364.1:0-6943 GCA_963703755.1 uncultured Pseudomonadota bacterium | reverse complement strand
TTTCCACCACGTACGGTTTCGAGCAGCAGCAGCGGCACGCGGCCGACCTGGGCCACCCAGACCTGGGCCGCCAGGCCCTTTCCATCTGCGGCAGCGCGACCGCGACGTGCACCGCGGCACCGGTGACCGGGTCCCGCAGCAGCTCAAGCGGCAGGCCGTTCGGGTCGCCTGCCGGGTAGCGCTCGGCCTGCCAGCCGTCCGCGGACAGCGACTTGGTCGATTTTCCGTGCCGTTGGCGCAGGCCGACGCCGATCAGCGGCACGCCGAGGTCGCTGGCCGACTTCAGGTGGTCGCCGGCCAGGATGCCGAGGCCGCCGGAGTACTGCGGCAGCGCCGCGGTGATGCCGTACTCGGGCAGCGTACGAACAAACTCCCCTGGCGACGGATACGTTCGGACGGATTTCCATCCACACTTACGCCAACCATCAAAAAAGGACACGACAATGCCGAGCTACATCACCAAGTCGCAACTGGTCGAGAAGATCAGCGAACACCATTCCGAGATCTCGAAGCGGGACATCAAGGGCATCGTGGAGACGCTCGCGTCCGTCGGCCACAAGGAGCTCAAGAAGTCGGGCGTCTTCGTCGTGCCGGGCTTTGCCAAATTCGTGGTCGTCAAGAAGCCCGCCACCAAGGCGCGCGAAGGCACCAACCCGTTCACGGGCGAGAAGATGATGTTCAAGGCGAAGCCCGCGCGGAAGATCGTCCGGGCGCGCCCCGTCAAGGCGATCAAGGACGCGGTCTGATCGCCGCAACCTGATCTGGTTCGGCAATCCCAATTCTGCGCGCGGCTCCGGCCGGGCGCAGTGTCGGGATTTGCTTTTGCACCCGATCCGGCCAGCGCTCACGTTGCCGCGGCGGCGGCGCATCACCGGATGCGTGAACCGCACCAGTCGGCCTTCGCTCTCCGAGCTACGGCGCGACAGCCTTCGCCCTCTTTTCCCTTGGGCCGCTTCCTTACCCGAAGGCCGGCTTGCCGAGCCGTAGCGCGCGCAAGCGCCGCGAAGGCTGGTGGGCGGTGACGGGCTCGAACCGCCGACCCTCTCGGTGTAAGCGAGATGCTCTACCAACTGAGCTAACCGCCCTGCCCCCTGTATCGCGCTGCGGCAGGCGTCGCGCAAGCACCCGCGCGGCTACTGCACGCGGTGCATCAGCCGCGAGACGCGCAGGTCGCCGATGTCGGTGATGACGTCGAGCCAGTTGGCGAACGGCGTGATGGAGAACAGAACGCGACTGACCCGGCCGATCAGGTTCTCGGCCGGGACGTAGCCGACGCCGCCTTCGTCCGGACTCACGCGGCTGTCGAGCGAGTTGTCGCGGTTGTCGCCCATCATGAAGTAGTGGCCGTCCGGCACCGTGAAGACCGGCGTATCGTCGAGCTGGCCCTCGGCGGCTTTGATGATGTCGTGCGCGCGGCCGTTGGGCAGCGTCTCGACGTATTTCATCACCGGCACCATCATGCCGCCGAGCGAGACCGTCACGGGTCCGACCGGCCGGCGCGGCACCTTCTCGCCATTGATGTAGAGCTCGCCGCGCTGCATCTGGATGCGGTCGCCCGGCAGGCCGATCAGGCGCTTGACGTAGGTCTGCCTGGGATCGCGCGGCAGCGCGAATACGACGATGTCGCCCCGCTCGGGCGGACGGTCGAGCACCCGGCCGTGCATCGGGATCACGCCGATCGGCGCCGAGTAGCGGCCGTAGCCGTAGGCGTATTTCGCCGCCGCGATCTCGTCGCCGATCATCAGCGTCGGCTCCATCGAGCCGGACGGCACGATGAACGGCTGGCCGATCGCGGTGCCGGCAAACATCATGATGGCGCCGGTGATGAGCAGGCCCTTGAGCTCGTCGAATATGCGCCGCGCTCGCGAGGGGGCCGGTTTCGCTGCCGCCTGTTCCGTCATCTCTCCACCCTCAACCAATCCGCCCCGTCAGATGAAACTCCGACCTAGCGAATACGATGCGGCACGGCGCCACATCAAGTCCCCCCGGGAGGCCACACAAGGAAACGGCGGCGCCGGGGCGCCGCCGTTTGCGTTTGTGTCCGGAAGCGCGATCAGTGCGCCGTGAAGCCCGGCTCTTCGTCGACCGCAGCCTCGACCGGCGTCTCGATCGGCTTTGCGGCCGTCTCGTCCCACTCGATCGGCTCGGGCTTGCGGGTGAGCGCGCGCGCCAGCACCTCGTCCATGCGCGAGACCGGGATGATCTCCAGGCCCTTCTTCACGCTGTCGGAGATTTCCACCAGGTCCTTGGCGTTCTCCTCCGGGATCAGCACGGTCTTGATGCCGCCGCGCAGCGCGGCGAGCAGCTTCTCCTTGAGGCCGCCGATCGGCAGCACGCGGCCGCGCAGCGTGATCTCGCCGGTCATCGCCACGTCGCGGCGCACCGGGATGCCTGTCATCACCGAGACGATCGCGCTCACCATGGCGACGCCCGCCGACGGTCCGTCTTTCGGGGTTGCGCCCTCGGGAACGTGCACGTGGATGTCGCGCTTGTCGAACAGCGGCGGCTGGATGCCGAAGGCGATCGCGCGCGAGCGCACGTAGGATGCCGCCGCCGAGATCGACTCCTTCATCACGTCGCGCAGATTGCCCGTGACCGTCATGCGGCCCTTGCCGGGCATCATGGCGGCCTCGATGGTGAGCAGCTCGCCGCCCACGTCGGTCCAGGCGAGACCCGTGACGACGCCGATCTGGTCCTCGGCCTCGACCTCGCCGTAGCGGTACTTCGGAACGCTGAGGTAGTCGGCGAGGTTCTCGGCCGTCACCTTCACGTTCTTCTTCTTCGAGGTCATCAGCTCCTTGACGGCCTTGCGCGCGAGGTTGGAGATCTCGCGCTCGAGGTTGCGCACGCCTGCTTCCCGCGTGTAGCGGCGGATCAGCAACAGCAGCGCGTCGTCCTCGATCGCCCACTCGCCCGATACGAGGCCGTGCTTGGCGATGGTGTTCGGGATCAGGTGCTTGCGCGCGATCTCGACCTTCTCGTCCTCGGTGTAGCCCGCGATGCGGATGATCTCCATGCGGTCCATCAGCGGCGGCGGGATGTTGAGCGTGTTCGCCGTGGTAATGAACATCACGCTGGAGAGATCGTAGTCGACCTCGAGGTAGTGGTCGTTGAAGGTGTGGTTCTGCTCGGGGTCGAGCACCTCCAGCAGCGCCGACGACGGATCGCCGCGGAAATCGGCGCCCATCTTGTCGACCTCGTCGAACAGGAACAACGGGTTCGACGTCTTCGCCTTGCGCATCGATTGGATGACCTTGCCGGGCATCGAGCCGATGTAGGTGCGCCGGTGGCCGCGGATCTCGGCCTCGTCACGCACGCCGCCGAGCGACACGCGCACGAACTCGCGGCCGGTCGCTTTTGCGATCGACTTGCCGAGCGACGTCTTGCCGACGCCGGGCGGGCCGACCAGGCACAGGATCGGGCCGGTCAGCTTGTTGGCGCGCGTCTGCACCGCGAGATACTCGACGATGCGCTCCTTGACCTTCTCGAGGCCGTAGTGGTCGTTGTCGAGGATCTCCTGCGCGTTGATCAGGTCCTTCTTGATCTTCGACTTCTTGTTCCACGGGATCGACAGCAGCCAATCGAGGTAGTTGCGCACGACGGTCGCTTCCGCCGACATCGGCGACATCTGGCGCAGCTTCTTGAGCTCGTGGGTCGCCTTGTCGCGCGCTTCCTTCGACAGCTTGGTCTTCTTGATCTTGTCCTCGAGCTCGGCAAGCTCGTCCTTGCCCTCCTCGTCGCCCAGCTCCTTCTGGATCGCCTTCATCTGCTCGTTGAGGTAATACTCGCGCTGGGTCTTCTCCATCTGCCGCTTGACGCGCGTGCGGATGCGCTTCTCGACCTGCAGGACCGAGATCTCGCTCTCCATCAGGCCGAGCACCTTCTCGAGGCGCTCCGTGACCGTCGGCGTCTCCAGGATCGCCTGCTTGTCGGGGATCTTCACGGCGAGATGCGACGCCACCGTGTCGGCGAGCTTGGCATAGTCCTCGATCTGCTGGACCACGCCGACGACTTCGGGCGAGACCTTCTTGTTGAGCTTCACGTAGCTCTCGAACTCGGTCACGACGGAGCGCGCCAGCGCCTCGGCCTCGACCCGCTCGCCGGCGTCATCGGCGAGCGTGACGGCCTCGGCCTCGTAGTAGTCGGTGCGCTCGCCGTAGCCCAGCACACGCGCGCGCTCGGCGCCCTCGACCAGCACCTTCACGGTGCCGTCGGGCAGCTTGAGGAGCTGCAGCACGCTCGCGAGCGTGCCCACCTCGAAAATCGCGTTGGTCGCCGGATCGTCGTCCGACGCGTTCTTCTGCGTCGCGAGCAGGATGAAGGTGTCGTTGCGCATCACCTCTTCGAGCGCGCGGATGGACTTCTCCCGGCCGACGAACAGCGGCACGATCATGTGCGGGAAGACGACGATGTCGCGCAGCGGCAGGACCGGATAGGTCCGTTTCTCGCCGGGCTGCGGCAGGGCACGAGGCTTCGACTGAGTTGTCATAGCTGTCATTCCAGTCCTGTGTTTCGCCCCTCCTCGCGACCCGCCATGGTGGCGCCGTCGCGTCGGAGTGCAGGGGGCCGGGCAAGGAACGCGTCACGCGAGGCGTTCGATGATCGGGGCAAGAGCCTGCCCGGAGACGTGCGCGGAGCGCGACGATTTGATCGTCGCGTTTCCGCTGACATTAGGTGGCGATGCCCCCGGGACGAGTTTAGTAATCCCGGGAAATCAAGTAAATACGCGAATTGGCCATCCTGCGTGCGCGTGACCCGCACGATGCGCGCCGCTGGCGAGCGGGGTGCGCGCCACTCAGGCGGTCGCGCCGCCGGCGTCGCCCACACGATCGGCGTAGATGTAAAGCGGCCGGGCCGTGCCCTCGACCACTTCCTTGGAGATCACGACCTTCTCGACGCCTTCGAGGCTCGGCAGGTCGAACATGGTATCGAGCAGGATGCTCTCCATGATGGAGCGCAGCCCGCGCGCCCCAGTCTTGCGGTCGATCGCCTTGCGCGAGATCGCGCCGAGCGCCTCCTCGGCGAGCGTGAGATCGACGCTCTCCATCTCGAACAGCCGCTGGTACTGCTTGACCAACGCGTTCTTCGGCTCGGTGAGAATGCGCTTGAGCGCCGGCTCGTCGAGATCTTCCAGCGTCGCGACCACCGGCAGGCGGCCGACGAATTCCGGAATGAGGCCGTACTTGAGCAGGTCCTCGGGCTCGACCTCGCGGAAGATCTCGCCTTGCTTGCGGTCCTCCGGGGCGTGGACCTTCGCCGAGAAGCCGATCGAGGTCGACCGGCCGCGCGCCGAGATGATCTTCTCCAGCCCCGCGAACGCGCCGCCGCACACGAACAGGATGTTGGTGGTGTCGACCTGGAGGAATTCCTGCTGCGGATGCTTGCGGCCCCCCTGCGGCGGCACCGACGCGATGGTGCCTTCCATGATCTTGAGCAGCGCCTGCTGCACGCCCTCGCCCGACACGTCGCGGGTGATCGAGGGGTTGTCGGACTTCCGGCTGATCTTGTCGATCTCGTCGATGTAGACGATGCCGCGCTGCGCGCGCTCGACATTGTAGTCGGCCGACTGCAGCAGCTTGAGAATGATGTTCTCGACGTCCTCGCCGACGTAGCCGGCTTCGGTCAGCGTCGTCGCGTCCGCCATCGTGAACGGCACGTCGAGGATGCGGGCGAGCGTCTGCGCGAGCAGCGTCTTGCCCGAGCCGGTCGGCCCGATCAGCAGGATGTTCGACTTGGCGAGCTCGACGTCCTGGTGCTTGGTCTGGTGGTTGAGCCGCTTGTAGTGATTGTGCACCGCGACCGAGAGCACCTTCTTGGCGTGATCCTGGCCGATCACGTAGTCGTCGAGGACCTTGCGGATCTCCTTCGGCGTCGGGATGCCGTCGCGCGACTTCACCAGCGAGGACTTGTTCTCCTCGCGGATGATGTCCATGCACAGCTCGACGCACTCGTCGCAGATGAACACGGTCGGCCCGGCAATGAGCTTGCGCACCTCGTGCTGGCTCTTGCCGCAGAACGAGCAGTAGAGAGTGTTCTTCGAGTTGCCGACCTTGCTGCTCATTCCATCATCTCCGCCAGCTTGTCGTCCGCCGGCACCGGACCTCATCCACGGCCCACAATGCTACTCGCCCCGGCCCTAAGAATCCGTAGCGCCGAAGCCACACCCAAACGCCTTTCGGCGCAAGCCCCACCATGATCCATAACGAAACACGGTAGGGGAACGATAATCAAGATTCCATTAACGATGAATATCCTGGCACAGACCTTGTTCCGGCCGGTATCTCCCTATCCGGCTCCGCCGATTTGCCGATCTTTATGGCAAAAACGAAGCGAAGAGGCCGGACCTGCCCATCCGGCGGGCGGCTGCGCCCGGCGGACGGGTCCGCGGCACTGACCCATCGTCAGGACTTGGCGGCCTCCTCCGGCCGCTTGGCGATCACCTTGTCGACGATGCCGAACTCCATCGCCCCCTCGGCGGTGAGGAACTTGTCGCGCTCGAGCGCGTCCTCGACCGTCTTGAGCGGCTGCCCGGTGTGCTTCACGTAGATCTCGTTGAGCCGCTTCTTGAGGTTCAGGATCTCCTGGGCATGCAGCATGATGTCGGTCGCCTGGCCCTGGAAGCCGCCCGAGGGCTGGTGCAGCATGATGCGCGCGTTCGGCAGGGCGAAGCGCATGTCCTTCTCGCCGGCGGCGAGCAGGAGCGAGCCCATCGAGGCCGCCTGGCCGGTGCACAGCGTCGACACCGGCGGGCGGATGAACTGCATCGTGTCGTAGATCGCGAGCCCGGCCGTCACCACGCCGCCGGGCGAGTTGATGTACATCGCGATCTCTTTCTTGGGGTTCTCGGCCTCGAGGAACAGCAGTTGCGCGACGATCAGCGTCGACATGCCGTCCTCGACCGGCCCGGTAATGAAGATGATGCGCTCCTTGAGGAGGCGCGAGT
>CAVPGG010000363.1:0-3249 GCA_963703755.1 uncultured Pseudomonadota bacterium | reverse complement strand
GTTATGTTGCGTGTACCTGGTAGGATTACGTATTGCTCAATCTCGTGGCGTGCCCGACCTGGCAACGGATCAGCGAGGCGATCGTCGATGGATAGCGAGGGACCTGCCGTCGACGCTATCCGCGCCCTCGCGGGCAGCCTGCTGGGCGGACCGATCGACGGGCTCGCGCAACTTACGCGCGGCCGCAACAGCCGCGTTTTTCGCGTTGCCGCCGGCGGCGCGGTGTATGTGCTCAAGCTGTTTCCGCCGCCCGATGCCGATGGACGCGACCGGCTCACGACCGAGGTCGAGGCGTTGCGACTGATGCAAGTCGGCGGCATCGCCAGCGTTGCGCGCGTCGTCGCGACGGACCCGGCGCGGCGCGGCGCGTTGCTCACCTGGCTCGACGGCGAGCCGCTGTCGGCACCGAGCGATGCCGACATCGATGCGGCGGCGCAATTCCTGTCCACGCTGCATGCGTTGCGCGCGAGCGCCGCGGGCCGCGCGTTTCGCTGGCCGGCCGCCGAGGCGTGCCTCTCGGGGCGCGAGGTCGAGCGGCAGATTCGCGCGCGGTTTGCGGCGCTGCTCGCGCTTGACGCCGAACCGGGGCTCGCGAGCTTCCTGCACGACGCGTTTACGCCGGCGCTCACGACGCTGCTCGCGCGCGCCGAGCGCGCCTTTGCGGCGGCCGGCCTTGACTTCGCCACCCCGCTCCCGCAGGAGAAGCAGAGTCTGGTGCCGGCCGATTTCGGCTTCCACAATGCCTTGCGCGGCACCGACGGCACGCTCTGGTTCCTCGATTTCGAGTATTTCGGCTGGGACGATCCGGTGAAACTCACGGCCGACATGCTCCACCATCCCGGCACGCCGCTCGCGGCGGCGCAGGCCGCGCGTCTGCGCGCCGCGGCGCTGAACATCTACGGCGACGATCGCGCCTTCGCGGCGCGGCTCGACGCGCTCTATCCGCTGTTCGGCTTGCGCTGGGTGATGATCCTGCTCAACGAGTTCCTGCCCACGCGCTGGCGGCGTCGCGTCGAGGCGGGCGAGGTCGATGTGTGGCCGCACGCGAAGGCGCGCCAGCTTGCGCGCGCGCGCGACCTCCTGGCGCGGCTCGCGCCGCTGGCGGAGGCGGCGCATGGATAGTCTCGTGCGCGACACGGCACCGGCCACCGCGGCGACGCAACATGCAGGGCCTGGGCTCGACGAGCGCTCGCTCCATCTGCGGCGGCTCGTGGTGCGCGCGCTCGACGGCGGCGGGCGCGGGCACATCGGCTCGTCGCTGTCGCTGATCGAGATCCTGCGCGTGCTTTATGACGACGTGCTGCGCTTCCGCGCCGCCGAGCCGCACTGGGCCGGGCGCGACCGCATGATCCTGAGCAAGGGGCACGGCTGCCTCGCGCTCTACGCGCTGCTCGCCGACAAGGGGTTCTTCGGCATCGATGTGCTCGACACCTTCTGCCGGCGCGACTCGATCCTCGGCGGCCATCCGGAGGCCGGCAAGGTGCCGGGCGTCGAGGCCTCGACGGGCGCGCTCGGGCACGGGCTCTCGGTCGGGCTCGGCATGGCGCTGGCGCTGCGGGCGAAGCAGAGCGACGCGCGCGTGTTCGTCGTCATGGGCGACGGCGAGATCAACGAGGGCTCGGTGTGGGAGGCGGCTATGTGCGCCGGCAAGCACGCCGTGAGCCATCTCACGGCGCTGGTCGACTACAACAAGGTCCAGTCGGCCGGGCCGACGCGCGAGATCCAGGACCTCGAGCCGCTCGTCGACAAGTGGCGCGCGTTCGGCTTCGCGGTCGCCGAGGTCGACGGGCACGACGTGGCGGCGCTGCGTACGCTGCTCGCGCGGCTGCCGTTCGCCGCCGGCAAGCCCAGCGCGATTATCTGCCATACCGTGAAGGGCAAGGGGATCGCGTTCGCCGAGAACGATGCCGAGTGGCACCACAAGTCGAAGATCGACGCCGACCTGGTGGCGCGCATGTACGGCGCGCTGGAGTAGGCGATGCGGGCGACCTGCCTCCGCCAAGTGCATGCGCTGGCAAGGCGCGATGAGCGCGTCGTGTTCATCGGCTCCGATCTCAGCCCGGGGCTGCTCGCCGACATGAAGCGCGAGATGCCGCAGCGCTGGTTCATGGAGGGCATCACCGAGCAGAACGTGGTCGGGATGGCGGCCGGCTTCGCGATGGAAGGGTTCATCCCCTACGTCAACACGATCGCGACCTTCATCACGCGGCGCTGCTACGAGCAGGTCGCGGTCGATCTGTGCCTGCACGACTTGCCGGTGCGGCTGATCGGCAACGGCGGCGGGCTCGTCTATGCGCCGCTCGGGCCGACCCATCTCGCGATCGAGGACATCGCCATCATGCGCGCGCTGCCCAACATGGCGGTGGTCGCGGTCGTCGACGCGCAGGAGATGACGGCGTTCATGCAGGCCTCGCTCGACTGGCCGCACCCGATCTACATCCGCCTCGCCAAGGGCGGCGACCCGATCGTGAGCCGCCAGGAGAACGGCTTCGCGATCGGCAAGGCCATTCCGATGCGCGCGGCGCGCGGGGGCGGCGCGGTGGCGCTGATGGCGACCGGCGTGATGACCACGAACTGCCTCGCCGCCGCCGACATCCTCGCGCGCGACGGGATCGACGCGTCGGTGCTGCACCTCCACACCGTCAAGCCGCTCGACGCGGCCGCGGTGCTGGAGCATGCGGACGGCGCCGCGCTGGTGGTGACGGTCGAGGAAGGCGTCGGCACCGGCGGGCTCGGCAGCGCCATCACGGACGTGCTGGTGGAAAAAGTCGGGCACGGCATGCCGGCGATGCGGCGCATCGCGCTGCCGGACGCGTTCCCGCATCATTACGGCGTGCAGGAGGAGCAGTTCGAGCTGTACGGCCTCGCGCCGGAGCAGATCGCCGCGACGGCGGCGGCGGCGCTCAAGGCGAAGGAGCCGGCGGCGTAGGGCGCTGGGCGGCAGCTGTTGAAATTCCAGCAGAATCGGGTTCGTTCTGCCGAAATCTGAAAATGGTTGCATGACGATTCATTATGCTACTTTTGCCCAGCAGCTCCTGAACAGGGGACGGGGTCGATCACGGTACCGCCCAGCGCGATCCGTTCAAGAGCATCGACGAGTTCCTCGACCTTCAAGATCCGGCTCTTGAGCAGATAGCCGATGCCGTCGCCGCTCCGGAGAAAGTCGATCGCGGTCTCGACCTCAACGTGCCCCGAGAGGAGCAGGATTCCGATCCCGGAACTCGCCGCGGATCGCGCGCGCTACATCGA
>CAVPGG010000362.1:0-12243 GCA_963703755.1 uncultured Pseudomonadota bacterium | reverse complement strand
CGACGTCCGCCACGTCGGTGACGATGCTGGCGAGACCGTGCTGCGCGCCGGCACGACGATCGGCGCCGGCGAACTCGGCGCGCTCGCCTCGGTGGGGCGCGCCACGCTCTGGAGCATCGAGCCTGACCACTTTGACCCCCGATGGGTCATCGTCCGCGCCGGCGCGGGCGATGACCGGGAAAATGTGGCTCGTCGCACCCTGGACAGGCTTGGGGCGGCGGTGGAAATATCCGGGCGGGGGGTTTTCGATCGGCACCGCCAAGCGGGGCCGACGTGCCCAACGGCTGCCGGCGAGCGATCATGAAACGCAAGATTTCAGCGCTGCTCGCCGCCGACATCGTCAAATACAGCAAGCTCGTCGCCGAGGCCGAGGAGGAGACGGTTCGCCGCCTCGCCGACTATCGCGCGCTGTTCGAGGAGCTGGCCGCCCGCCACGGCGGCCGCATCGTCAACATGGTGGGCGACGCGGTGCTGGCCGAGTTTCCGAGCTCGGTCGACGCGGTGCGCTGCGCGCTCGACGTCCAGGAGACGACGCGGGGCCGCAACGAGGCCTATCCGGCGGACCGCCGCATGCAGATCCGCATCGGCGTCACTCTCGCCGACATCATGGACCAGGACGGCGAGCTGTTCGGCGACGGCGTCAACATCGCGGCGCGCCTGGAGAGCCTCTCGCCGCCCGGCGGCATCTGCGTGTCGCAGACCGTGCGCGAGCAGGTCGCCGGCAAGATCACGGCAAGCTTCCGCGACATCGGCGAGCAGCGGGTAAAGAACATTCCGAACCCGATCCGCGCCTACGTCATCGGGGATCCCGGCGCGGCCGGCCGCCCGCGGCGCCAGATCATGTCCACGGGCCGCGTGCTTGCCTCCACCGCCATCCTCGCCGCCGCCTGCCTGGCCTCGATCGTCGCCGCCGTGCAGTTGCGCGGCAGCGGATCGACGGCAGCCCGCTCCCCTCCGGCGCCCGCCGCACCGCGGCTTGCCGGCGTATCCACGGGGCTGCGCTTCGATGAGGCCAAGGTGCGTGCGCTGGCGGAGCGGCAATCGATCCCGCTGCCGCCGCAGCTGAAGGTCTTTGCGGCCGCCGGCTCCGTTCCACACGCGCTCACCGAATATCTCGGCGCCTGGGGCGGCGACAAGCGCTGGAACGCGCGCGGCCGCCAGGCGATCCTCGTCGTCGAGAGCATCGACGAGTTCGGCACCGCGATCGGCGTCTACGCGCATGGCGTGCCGCTCGTTCCCAATGCGGTCACGCAGAACTCGGCGCGCTTCGTGCCGTTCGCCGCGACCGTCACCGACAAGGGCCTCCACTTCGCGTGGGGCCCGTCGAAATACAATTTCCTGCTGATGCCGGACGGCTCGATGTGGGGACAGCTCGACTCCAACAACGAGCGCGGCCACTTCGACCTGTCGGTCGTGCTGCGGCGGGTCGAGTAGCCCTGCTGCGTCATTGCCCGCGAAAGCGACGCGGGCCGTGCCCATCGATGCGCTGCGGAGTACTGGATCGTCCGCTTTCGCGGACGATGACGGAGGCGGATCGCCCCTACTTCCCCTTCACCATGCGGATGAACTTCTCGAAGCCGGCGAGCTGCGCCTTGACCATGTCGATCGCGGTCTGGTCCTTGAGCTCGAGCGTCGTCGCGTCGAACTTCTGCGGCGCGAAGCTCACGATCACCTCGGGCCGGCCGAACCACAGCACGTCGACCGAGGTGAGCGACTGGCGCAGGTGATACTGCGCGCGCGCGCCACCGAGCAGGCCGCCGGCGGCCGACTGCACCGCGGCCGGCTTGCCGGCGAAGGGCTGGTTCTTCATGCGCGAGGCCCAGTCGATCGCGTTCTTGAGGCCGCCCGGGATCGACCAGTTGTATTCGGGCGTCACGAACAGGAGCGCGTCCGCGGCGCGGATCGCATCCGCCCAGGCGGTCGCGGACGGCGGAAACCCGCTCGCCTCCTGGTCGTCGTGATTGTAGATCGGCATCGATGCGAACGACGGCGCATCCGTGAACGACAGCCCGGCCGGCGCGAGCTTCGGCGCCATGCGGGCGAGCGCCGCATTGTACGACCCCTTGCGCAGCGAGCCGCAGATGGTGAGGATTTTCAATTGATCGGTCATGCCCAAGCCCCAAAAGTTTCCACCGTCATGCCCGGGCTCGTCCCGGGCATCCACGTCTTCGTGCATCAGCGTGAAGCAAGACGTGGATGGCCGGGACAAGCCCGGCCATGACGATCACTAGCAGAGTGCCTCGGTACTGGCGAGCGCCATCACTCCTGCTGCGCGATCCCCGCCTTCTCGCGCACGGCGCTCCACTTGGCGATCTCGTTGATGACGTGGGCGCGCAGCTCGTCCGGCGTCGAGGTCTTGGCCGTCGCGCCGACCTTGAGCAGCGCCGCCTGGATATCCGGGCGCGCCAGCACGTCGTGCAGCGCCTTGTTCATCCGGTCGACGATCGGCTGCGGCGTCCCGGCCGGAAAGGACAGCCCGTACCAGCTCATCACCTGGAAGGTCGGCAGGCCGGACTCGGCGACGGTCGGCAGGTCGGGCAGCGCCGGATAGCGCGCGGGCGACGTCACGGCGAGCGCCTTGAGCGCGCCGGAGCGCACCTGCCCCAGCACCGGCTGCACCAGCTCGAAGGTGAAATCGACCTGCTTGGCGAGCAGCCCGGTGAGCACGGCCGGCGTACCGCGATAGGGAATGTGCTTCACGTCGATGCCGGCGAGCTGGCGAAACAGCTCGCCGGAGAAATGCTGCGTGGTGCCGATGCCGACGCTCGCGAAATTGAGCTTGCCGGGCTCGCGCTTCGCCAGCGCGATAAGCCCCGCGACGTTGTTGACGGGAAAGTCCGGCCGGGTCACCAGCACGAGGCCGGCCGTACCGGTGAACGACACGAAGGCGAAGTCCTTCACCGAGTTCGAACGGCAGGTGCTTGTACATGGCGGCCGAGACGCCATGCGCATTGTTCATCATGTAGGCGGTGTAGCCGTCCTTCGGCGCCTTCGTGAGCGTCTCACCCGCGATGATGTTGCCGGCGCCCTGCTTGTTCTCGACCACGATCGGCTGGCCGAGCAGGTCGCCGAGCGGCGCCGCGATGATGCGGGTGACGATGTCGGTGCCGCCGCCGGGGCCGGCGCCGACGATGACGTGAATCGGCCGTGTCGGCCAGCTCTGCGCGCTCGCGCCCGCCGGCACGGCGAGCACCAAGGCCGCCGCAACCAGCAGCGATTTCATCCGCCTCATGGCACCCTCCCCGGCGTAGTTATTCCTCGTCTTCGATCGGATTGCGCAGCACGCCGATGCCTTCGATCTCGATCTCGCAGGTGTCGCCGTCCTTCATCCACACCGGATTGGGCTTGCGCGCATGGCCGACGCCCGACGGCGTGCCGGTGAAGATGATGTCGCCCGGCTCGAGGCTGAGCCCCTGCGTGATGTAGACGAGCATCTCGCGCACCGGGAACATCATGTTGTCGGTGTTGTCCGACTGCATCACTTTCCCGTTGAGCCGGCTCTCGATCTTGAGGCCCTTGCCGGCCTCGGGCAGCTCGTCGGCGGTGACCACCCAGGGACCGAAGCCGCCGGTACGGTCGAAGTTCTTGCCCATGTCCCACTGCGTCGTCTTGCGCTGGAATTCGCGCACCGAGCCCTCGTTCGAGCACGACCAGCCGGCGATGCAGGCGGTCGCGTTCTGCATCGTGAGGTGCTTGGCGCGCTTGCCGACGATCAGCATCAGCTCGGCCTCGTAGTCGAGCGTCTCCGACACCTGGGCCGGACGATCGGGCTCTCGTGCGCCACCATCGAGGTGAGGCAGCGCATGAAGATGGTCGGGAATTTCGGGATGTTGTCGCGGTTCGGGCCTTCCTTGACGTGGTCGAGATAGTTGAGCCCGAGGCAGATGATCTTGCCGGGCCGGCCGACCGGCAGCGCGTATTTGATCCCCTTGAGCGACCGGTGCGCGGAGGCGGGCGCGCGCTTGGCGAGATCCCTGACGGACGAGAGATCACCATGGGTCGCGGCGAGCAGCGCGCCGAGATCGCTCGGCACTTTCGCGTCGGCCGCCTGCAGGTCGACGACCTGATCGCCCTCCACCACGCCGAGATGCGGGCCTCCCTGGGCTTCGAACGCGACGATTTTCATGCGTGTTTCCTGTTCGGGTGAGGATCCGTAGGGTGGGCATTGCGTGCTACGGCCTGGCGGCCGCGGCATGCGGCCAAGGCGCAATGCCCACGCGGATCAGTGCGCGCTTGTAGCGCGTGGGCAAAATCGACGGCAAGCCCGGTGTGCGCGGAGGCGCGCGAGACGATTTTGCCCACCCTACGGTCAGCGCGCGACGAGTGCGTGCACCGAGAAATATCCCGCTGGGTCGGTCCACGTCGTGACCGGCGACCATCCGGCCTTGGCGGCGAGCGCGCGAAAACCCTCGACCGTGTACTTGTAGCTGCTCTCGGTGTGGATCGTCTCGCCCGCCAAGAATGCGACCGGTCGGTCGCATACGCGCACTGTCTGCGCCACGAGGCTCTCGAGATGCATCTCGATGCGGCTCATCGCCGGATTGAAGAATGCGCGGTGGCAGAAGCCGTTGGGGTCGAAGTCGCCGCCGAGCTCGCGGTTCATCCGCCTCAGCAGGTTCAGGTTGAACGCCGCCGTGACGCCCGCCGCATCGTTGTAGGCGGCATTGAGCACCGCCGGGTCCTTCACGAGGTCGATGCCGACGATGAAATGCGCTCCACGACCGAGCAGCCGCGCGGCGTGCCGGAGGAATTTCTGCGCCTCGGCCGGCTCGAAATTGCCGATGGTCGAGCCCGGAAAGAACCCGACGCGCGGCCGCGAGCGCATCGCCGCCGGCAGCTCGAACGGCTGGGTGAAGTCGGCCGCCACGGGAAGGATCTGCAGCCGCGGCAGGTCGCGCCTGAGCTGCTCCGCCTCGCTCTCGAGGAAGCTGGCCGAGATGTCGACCGGCACGTAGGCGGCGACCGCCGCGGCGGCGAGCACGATGCGCGCCTTCACGGTCGAGCCGCTGCCGAACTCGATCAGCGCGGCGCCTGACGGGATTAGCCGCGCGATGTCGCGGGCACGATCGGTGAGGATCGCGAGCTCGGTGCGGGTCGGATAGTACTCGGGCAGCACCGTGATCTGCTCGAACAGCGCCGAGCCGTGGTCGTCGTAGAAATATTTCGCGGACAACCATTTCGGCTTGGCGTCGAGCCCTGCGATCACGTCACGGGCGAAATCGGAGAGCGGCGGCCGCGCACGCGCGGCAGTCCTGGCCAGCATACTCATGGGGGTTGCGGTCTCCGTGCTCGTCAGGCCGGGAAGTCGGCGAGGCGCAGGCCGGTGAACTGCCAGCGGGCGGGCGGGTAGAAGAAATTGCGGTAGGTGACGCGCGTGTGCCCGCGCGGGGTCGCGCAGGAGCTGCCGCGCAGCACCATCTGGTTGGCCATGAACTTGCCGTTGTACTCCCCGAGCGCGCCGTCGACCGGCCGGTAGCCCGGATAGGGCAAGTACGCGCTGCGCGTCCATTGCCACACGACGCCGAAGGCCGCGTCGAGCTCGCTGCCGCGCGCCGCGACTTCCCACTCGGCCTCGCTCGGAAGATGCTTGCCGGCCCAGCGCGCGAACGCATCGGCCTCGTAGTAGCTCACGTGGCATACCGGCAGGCTCGGGTCGACCGGCACGCGGCCCGCGAGCGTCATCACGGTCCAGCGGCCGTCGGCTCCATCCTCTTGGCGCCAGTATCCCGGCGCATGCCAGCCCTCGGCCGCGACCGTCGCCCAGCCGTCCGAAAGCCACAGCTCCGGCCGCTCGTAACCCCGATCGGCGATGAATTCGAGCCACTCGCCATTGGTGACGAGGCCACGCGCGATGCCCACCGGACCGACCAGCGCGCGATGCGCCGGCTCCTCGTTGTCGAAGCAGAAGCCTTTGTCCTGATGGCCGACCGTGCGGATGCCCTCTGCGATCGCGGCGAAGCCGCGCGTGTCCTGCGTGCCTCCGCGCCGCATGCGCCAGCCCGCATCGTAGACCGTGTCGTCGGGATTTTCCGCGAAGGCATGCAGGATGTCGGTGAGGATGAGCTCCTGGTGCTGCTGCTCGTGGTTGAGGCCGATCTCCAGCACCTTGAGCACATCCGCCAGCTTGGCGGACGCCACCTCGGCGACGAGCGTCTCGACCGCCGCATCCACATGCGCCCGATAGGCCGCGACCTCGGCGACGCTCGGCCGCGTGATCAGGCCGCGCTTCGGGCGCGCATGCCGCGGGCCGGCCGCGACGTAGTAGGAGTTGAACAGGAAGGCAAAGCGCGGATCGAACGGGCGGTAGCCCTCGACGTTCGGGACCAGCAGGAACTGCTCGAAGAACCAGGTCGTGTGGGCGCGATGCCACTTGGTCGGGCTCGTGTCCGGCATGGACTGGATGACCTGGTCCTCCGCCGACAGCGGCGCCGCGCGACGCTCGGTCTCGGCGCGCACCTCGCGAAAGGCCTCGATCCATGTCGCGCGGGGGCCTTCGCCAGTATCGCGCTCAGGCTGCGGCGATCCGGCCGGAATATGAGCGGTCTGAGCCAAAAAACTTTGAGCCATGGGCGCCCCCAAGGACAATGCATTTTCGGCAATATTTGCCCCGATCGGCGGGCCAACGATCGCCACGGAGAAACCACGTAAGTATCGACCCAAGAACCTGCAAGCCGGACAGGCTCTAGGAGCGGAGTGACGCGACTACACGTCCAAATCAACTCTCTGTGTAGCCTACGGGTTCCGCTTGTCTATGGCCACTCCACCGGCCGCGCAACCGGCTCGGCGCGCGTCGTCGCCAGCCACAGCTCGCGCGCGCCGACGGCCGTCAGCGCGAGCGCGAACGGCACGATGAAATAGAGCAGGCGGAACAGCAGCAGCCCCGCCACCAGCTCCTCGCGGTTGAACTGGCCGAGGCCCTCCAGCATGGCGGCGTCGAACACGCCGAGCGACCCGGGCGCGTGGCTGGCGAAGCCGAATACCGTGGCGAAGACGAAGATCACCGACAAGGCGAGGAAGTCGATCGGCGGCTGCGACGGGATGAGGAGCGACATCGCGACCGAGCAGAAGAACAGGTCGGTGATGCCGATGAGGATCTGCACCAGGGTGAGCGGGCCGTTGGGCAGCGTCACCTGCCAGCGCTCGAAGCCGACGACGCGCGGATGGCGCCACACGTAGATCACGTAGCTGACGATCATGACCAGCGCCGTGATGCCGATCGTGCGGTTGCCCCAGGCCGGCAGGCGGTCGATCGCGCTCGCCGCCGCCGGCACGTAGGCGAGGCCGAGGCCGAGCATCGTCAGGTTGCCGAGCCAGAACGTGAGCCCGGTGACGAAGCAGAGTTTCGCGATGTCGAGGACGCGCAGCCCGTAGAACGAATAGATGCGGTAGCGGATCGCGCCGCCGGTGAAGACGGTGGCGCCGATATTGTGGCCGATCGAGTAGCCCGTGAAGCTCGCCAGCGCCGCGATCCGGTAGGGCACGTGGCGGGCGCCGATCGTGCGCAGCGCGAACCAGTCATAGCCGGTGAGCGTCGCGTAGGACGCCGCGATCGCCAGCGCGGCCCCCACGATCCGGTGCACGGGCTTCGCCGCGAGCGCGCGCATCACGCCGTGGATGTCGAGATGGTGCAGCCGTCGCCACAGGATCGCGATCGATATGCCGATGATGCAGGCGCTGAGCACCAGGCCCACCCGGCTCCAGCGGGTGCGCGCAAAGACCGCGATCGCAGCGTTCCAAACCTGGGCGAGCAATCGCAGTCCTCGTGGGCCTTGGATTTCAGGGAGCTGAGCTTCGCAGAGGCGAATGTCGACCGGTATTTCCGCGACTCGGCGCCGACCGTTTCATGGCCATACGACAGATCGACGACAGCCGGAAGGGTCGTTCTACTTTCCCTTGCGCATGTTCTTGTCGGCGAACCGGCGTCCACTTCGCCGGAACATGCGCTGTCCACCGCCGCGGTGTCGCACCGTCACAAGATTGAGATACGAAATCAACTACCTATGATGCCGAAGGCGATGTCGGATGGATACCGAATGGTGACGACGGTCGAGTCCGCGCGACACTATCGCGCCCTGTTCATCTCCGACGTGCATCTCGGGACCCGTGGATGTCAGGCTGAGCGGCTGCTCGATTTCCTGCGCGACCACGACGCCGATACCATCTACCTCGTCGGCGACATCGTCGACGGATGGGCGCTGCGCCAGAGCTGGTACTGGCCCTCCGCGCACAACGACGTGGTGCAGAAGCTCCTGCGCAAGGCGCGCAAGGGCGCCCGCATGATCTACATTCCGGGAAATCACGACGAGTTCCTGCGCGATTTCTTCGGCACCCATTTCGGCGGCGTCGAGGTCGTGGCCAACGCGCCGCATGTCGCGGCGGACGGCCGCCGCTATCACGTCACCCATGGCGACCAGTTCGACCTCGTGGTGCGCTACGCGCGCTGGCTCGCATTGCTCGGCGATCACGCCTACCGGTTCGCGCTCGTGCTCAACACGACCTTCAACGTCGTGCGCCGCCGCCTCGGCCTGCCCTACTGGTCGCTGTCGCAATGGGCGAAGCTCAAAGTCAAGAACGCGGTCAACTACATCGGCGAGTTCGAGACCGCGCTCGCGACCGAGGCCGAGCGCCATCACGCCGACGGTGTGATCTGCGGCCATATCCATCACGCCGCCATGCGTGCGTTCGGCGGCGTGCGCTACATCAATTGCGGCGACTGGGTGGAAAGCTGCAGCGCCGTGGTCGAGCATCCCGACGGCAGGTTCGAGATCCTCTCGTGGGTCGCGGACGCGCAGCGCACGCTGCGCAAGCCCGAGCTGGCGGAAGCGAAAGCCGCGTAGGTAATGCGTATTCTGCTGGCAACAGATGCATGGCTGCCGCACCATAATGGCGTCGTGCGCACGCTGACGTTGTTGGCCGACGCGCTGCAACGCCTGGGCGCCGAGGTCGCGTTTCTCACCCCCGAGGGCATGCGCACGGTCGCGCTGCCGCGCGCGCCCGACATCCGCATCGCGCTGCCCAACCCGCGCAGAATCGCGGCGCGCATCGCCGCCTTCGCGCCGGACGCCATTCATATCGCGACCGAAGGGCCGATCGGGCTCGCGGTGCGCGCCTATTGCCGGCGGCACCGCAAGCCGTTCACGACGAGCTTCCACGCGCGCCTCGTCGAATGCGTCATGGCGCGCTGGCGCATCCCGGAACGGCTTGCCTGGCGCTGGCTGCGCTGGTTCCACAATGGCGGCCGCGGCACCATGGCGTCGACCTCCTCGCTCGCCGAGGAGCTCGCGGGGCGCGGCCTGCGCAACCTGCTGCGCTGGCCGCGCGGCGTCGACGCGCGGCTCTTCCGCCCGCGCGCCAATGCGAGCCTCGGCCTGCTGCGGCCGATCTTCCTCACCGTCGGCCGGCTCGCACCGGAGAAGAACGTTGCGGCGTTCCTCGCGCTCGACCTGCCCGGCACCAAGGTCGTGGTCGGCGCCGGTCCGGCGCGCGACGACCTCGCGCGTCTGTGCCCGAACGCGGTCTTCCTCGGCGCCCAGGACGACCAGGATCTCGCGCGCATCTACGCGGCGGCCGACGTCTTCGTCTTTCCGAGCCGCACCGACACGTTCGGGCTCGTGCTCCTGGAGGCGCTGGCCTGCGGCACGCCCGTCGCCGGCTTCCCGCTCGCCGCGACCCGCGATGTGGTCGGCCACGCGCCGGTCGCGGTGCTGGACGAGGATTTGCGCGCCGCCTGCCTCAAGGCGGTCGGCCTCTCGCGCGAGGCCTGCCGCGCTTTCGCCGAGACGAGGAGCTGGGACGACAGCGCACGCTGCTTCCTCGACAACATCCAGCGCGCCGGCGTCGTCAGCTCGACGACGCCCATCCTCGATGCGCTCAAGGCGGCTGCGGCGCGCACGGAGCGCAAGACGGCGGCGCCGGCGGTCGGGTAAGCGGCGGGATCAGAGCGCAGGCCACTACAAATACACAACGTCATGCGCGGGCACCCGGGTCCGGCCTCCGGCCGGCCCGAGTGTAAACTTGTCCCGCGCATCCACGTCTTCCTCTGCGGCAAGGAAGGCGTGGATGGCCGGGACAAGCCCGGCCATGACGACGGGGGGTAATGCAGGCGTTTTACCCCTCCCTTGAAACTTCAGCAGAATTGGGTTCGTTCTGCCAAAATTCAAAAACGGTTGCATCTCAATTCAGTTTACTACTTTAAGTTTCAGCTCCTCCTATCCGGCCGCATCAAAATCCCTGAGCGCGGCCTTGCGGCGCGAGAGCGCGCGCCGCTCGTAGCGGTCGATCCGCACGAGCTCGCCCGTGACCTCGGCGCCGGCCAGCAGCCGCTCGGTCATGGCGAGCCGCACGCGCCGTATGCGGGTGAGATCGATCTGCGCTTCGGCGATGCGGTCGGCGGCGACGCGGCGTGCCTCGCCCGCCCCTTCGCCCGCGATGGCGCGCGCGAGCGCCGCGGCCTCGGGCGCAAGCCCGGCGTCGGCCATCACCGGCAGGCTCAGGCCGTATCGCCGCGCGTTGCGGGCCGCCTTCGCCCTGCCGGCACGCTGCGCGGACCGGTGCTGCGCGCCGCATTGGCGCGGTTCGCCTGCCGCAGCCGCTCGCTGCTCATGCGGCTGCGTCGACGGCGCGGCCGTCGGACGCGTGCGATGGCGCCACGACCGTGAACTCGCCGTCCTCGACCGCGGCGATCTGCGTCGCGGCGGCGAGCTGCTCGGCGAGCTCGGCGCGATGGTGGGCGATCTCGCGCAACGTCGCGGCCCGGCGGGCCATGGCCATGCCGATCTGCCGCTCGATCCGGTCGAACTTGTCGATGTGCGCCGCGAACGCGCTTCCCACGACGGCGTCCTGCGTCAACCCGGCGCGCTCCAGCCGCTCCCCGACCTCGCCGCGCGCGGCCGGCTCGCGCGCCGCCCAGCGCCGCGCCAGCGTGAACGACTTGGTCTCGTCAAGTGCCGTGGCCTTGAGGACGGCGTGCATATGCTCCAGCGCGATCACGGCGAGGTGGCCTGCCTTGTAGCGGCGCAGGCGCAGCACCTCCCAGGCGTCGTCGACCGCGTCGCGCACGCACAGGTCCTCGAGCACGCCGTTGGGTTTGACGGCGGCGGTGATGCGGGCGAGGAGATCGTCGTAAATCGCCGGATCCTCGCCGGTGGCAAGCGGCGCGGGCTGCGCCAGCACGAGCGCGGTCGAGCGGTTGGAAACGCTGGGAAGGGAAGATTTCACGTGGGGCAGTCATGGGGTCTCCTGGGTTGCATTTCTCCCCGGTACCAGGCTAAAGGCATTGACGGCCGGGCGCAAGAACAGAATGAGAACGCCCGACGGGCGTGCACAGGAGGAGGCGGGATTGGCGCGAGACCTAACCCTCGAGGATTTCAGCCCGACGCGCGACGGCCGCCGCCATCCTTGATACCGGCGCCAGGTGATGGCATGATGGCGCCATCATGAATGCACGGACGCAAATAACCCTCGATCCGAGCTTGCAGCGGCGGGCCCACGCGCGGGCCGCCGAGCTCGGCATCTCGTTCGCCGAGTACGTGCGCCGGCTGCTCGCCAGCGACCTCGGCGAGTTGCCGCCCAGGGCGGATATCTCCGCGGTGTTCGACCTCGGCGCCTCGGACGAGCCGACCGACATCGCACGCGACAAGCACAAATTGCTCGACGAGGCCGCCTGGGAAGACCACCTGCGCAAGACCGGCCGCAAACCCCCACGCCGCACGCGCGCGAGGGCGCGCAGTCGGTGAGCATATTCGTCGACACCTCGGTTTGGTTCGGCGCCGCCAACGTCCGCGACAAGCACAACCCTCGCGCAAAGCGCATTCTCGCGGATAACCCCTTCCCCGTGATGACGGACTACGTCCTCGTGGAGACATGGCGTTTGCTCAACGCCAAAGTCCATCGGCGGGCAGCCGAGGAGTTCTGGTCGGCGATCCGGCGCGGCGTTGCGCAAATGGAAAAGGTGAATGCCGCCGACCTCGAGGCCGCCTGGGCAATCGGCGAAGCCTTTCCCGATCAAGACTTCTCGATCGTCGATCGCACGAGCTTCGCGGCAATGGAGCAACTCGGTCTCACGCGCGCCGCGAGCTTCGACGACCATTTCGCGGTCTATCGCTACGGGCGCAGTCGGGACCGCGCGTTCGAGATCGTTCGCTGAAGGCGGATTCAACGGCCGCCTGCTCCCACAATTCCGTCCGCGCAATTGGTGGCCGACCCCCTGTCCACTCAGAAATGAATGAATTGCCCTTCCGGGGG
>CAVPGG010000361.1:0-18747 GCA_963703755.1 uncultured Pseudomonadota bacterium | reverse complement strand
ATTGAGCTTGCCGAGCATGACGGCGCCGTCGCGCCACAGGTTGGCCGTGACAGTAACTCATAGGTCGGCACGAAGCCGTCGAGGATGTGCGAGCCCGCGGCGGTGCGCACGCCCTTGGTGGCGAATCAATCCTTGACGCCGAGCGGGATGCCGGCGAGCGGGCCGCCCTCACGGCGGGCGATCGCGGCGTCGGCGTTGCGCGCCATGGCGCGCGCCTGCTCGGGCGTCTCCACCACGAACGCATTGAGCGCGCGCGCCCGCTCGATCGCCGCGATATGGGCATCGGCGAGCTCGACGGCGGAAAGCTTCTTCTGACGCAACAGGTCGCGCGCCCGCGCGAGCGCCAGCGACGTGGGATCGGTCATTCGGTCGGCGGCTCTTCGCACACGAACGATGAGGCCGGCGGCGTCTTGGCCGCCGCCGCGGGAGCTGCGGGCGCACGTCGACCGCCGGCGGGCCGCCTTCTCCTGCTGGGCGACATGCTCGAGGTAAGCCGCCCACAGCTCGTCTTCCATCTGGCAGGCGAGGCACGTCGCTCCACCTCACGCGCGCCCGTAGGCTCGCGAACGAACCGCGGCGCCGGAATTGCGTAGGGCCGGCCAGTCACGAGCCGGTCGTCATAAATCGGCTCGGTGCTCGCCGACGCAGGCGGCCGCCAGCCCTGGCGCTCCATCTTGCCGTAGTACGCGACGGTCAGCGGCTCGATCTCTTCGCATTCGTCGCACATCAGGCAGCTCTCTTTGTCCTTCGCACCGGATCCCGGATCGCGCTACGCGGGATGGTTGAATGATGCGCTACGCGCTTCAAGCGGCTCACAGTCCCTGGCACTCGATCCGGATCGCGCCGCGCGCGTCCGGGATGGTTGAATGATGCGCTATGCGCTTCAAGCGGCTCTCAGCCCCTGGCACTCGATCCCGGATCGCGCCGCGCGCGTACGGGATGGTTGAATGATGCGCTATGCGCCTCATTCAACCACTTTCGGCACGACGAAGAAATGGTCCTCGCGCGCCGGGGCATTCTTCACGATGTCGTCGGCAATCCCGCCGTCCGTGACCTCGTCGGCGCGCTTCTTCATCGCCATGGGCGTCACCGAGGTCATCGGCTCGACGCCGCGACATCGACTGCGGACAGCTGCTCGACGACTTCCAACTGGCGTTGAGCTCGCCGCGCAGGTGCTCGGCCTCGTCTCAACGGCGATGCGCGAAGATCGCGATGCGGCGACGGTGGCTGCGTCGACGGACATGAACCGAGGTCTACCCGAGTGGCCGAACAAAGCGTGATCGCTGCCGTATAGCAGATGGCCGTTCGGGACGGCACCGGCGAGCCGGATGGAATCGAACAATTCGGGCTCGGCCCGACTTTATAGTGCAGCAGAATTATGCGAGCGCGACCCATGGAAAAACTCCTGTTCGCGTGCCCGAAGACCGGGCAACAAATCGACATCGGCGTCGCCACCGAGATCATCACGCTGCTGCGCATCCGTTCGCGGATCGTACGGGCGCAATGTCCGGCGTGCGGCGAGACGCACGAATGGCCGGTGCGCGAGCTTTGGCTCGTCCAGGCCGCCTAGACCACGGCCAAATCAGCTTCGCTGATTAGATGGATCGGCTCGCGCCGACGTGCTCACGCGTGCGTCGGCGCCTCCGGAAGTTTGCTGGAACCGGTTCCATTGCGCACGCGTTCCTGAACCGGCCCATCAACAAGGCTGGGATTTCACACCATGCTGATCAGCATTCTCATTACATTCCTGGTCGTCATCCTGGTGCTCCTGTGGTGAACCGCTGGATCAATGGCCGCGCGCACCACATCGCCCGCGTCATCGTCATCGTGATCGGCATCCTGTCGCTGCTCAAATATATCAACGTGGTCTGAGCGGCCCACGATCCCACCGGCCGATTGCGAGCGCTGCCGCCACCGCGGTAAGCAGGTGGCGGAGCCCTCCGATGACGCTGCGTCCACCCGGCAAGCCGGCAACCGACCTGTGGCGGAAAAGCCCGGCCGGCGCGCTCGACTACGAGATCGCGCCAGGCGCCGCGCGATCTCGTAGTCGAGCGCGCCGGCCGGGCTTTTCCGCCACAGGTCGGTTGCCGGCTTGCCGGGTGGACGCAGCGTCATCGGAGGGCTCCGCCACCTGCTTACCGCGGTGGCGGCAGCGCTCGCAATCGGCCGGTGGGATCGTGGGCCGCTCAGACCACGTTGATATATTTGAGCAGCGACAGGATGCCGATCACGATGACGATGACGCGGGCGATGTGGCGCGCGCGGCCATCGATCGGCAGCCGGTCCACCAGATAGAGCACCAGGATGACGACCAGGAATGTAATGAGAATGCTGATCAGCATGGTGTGAAGTCCCCAGCCTTGTTGATGGGCCGGTTCAGGAACGCGTGCGCAATGGAACCGGTTCCAGCAAACTTCCGGAGGCGCCGACGCACGCGTGAGCACGTCGGCGCGAGCCGATCCATCTAATCAGCGAAGCTGATTCGGCCGTGGTCTAGGCGGCCTGGACCAGCCAAGCCTCGCGCACCGGCCATTCGTGCGTCTCGCCGCACGCCGGACATTGCGCCCGTACGATCCGCGAACGGATGCGCAGCAGCGTGATGATCTCGGTGGCGACGCCGATGTCGATTTGTTGCCCGGTCTTCGGGCACGCGAACAGGAGTTTTTCCATGGGTCGCGCTCGCATAATTCTGCTGCACTATAAAGTCGGGCCGAGCCCGAATTGTTCCATCCCATCCGGGCTCGCCCGTTGCCGTCCCAAACGGCCATCTGCTATACGGCAGCGATCACGCTTTGTTCGAGGCCACTGGGGTTCACCTCGGTTCATGTCCGTCGACGCAGCCACCGTTCGCCGCATCGCGCATCTCGCGCGCATCGCCGTTGCTGACGACGAGGCCGAGCACCTGCGCGGCGAGCTCAACGCCATTCTGGCCTTCGTCGAGCAGCTGTCCGCAGTCGATGTCGCGGGCGTCGAGCCGATGACCTCGGTGACGCCCATGGCGATGAAGAAGCGCGCCGACGAGGTCACGGACGGCGGGATTGCCGACGACATCGTGAAGAATGCCCCGGCGCGCGAGGACCATTTCTTCGTCGTGCCGAAAGTGGTTGAATGAGGCGCATAGCGCATCATTCAACCATCCCGGACGCGCGCGGCGCGATCCGGGATCGAGTGCCAGGGGCTGAGAGCCGCTTGAAGCGCATAGCGCATCATTCAACCATCCCGGACGCGCGCGGCGCGATCCGGGATCGAGTGCCAGGGACTGTGAGCCGCTTGAAGCGCGTAGCGCATCATTCAACCATCCCGCGTAGCGCGATCCGGGATCCGGTGCGAAGGACAAAGAGAGCTGCCTGATGTGCGACGAATGCGAAGAGATCGAGCCGCTGACCGTCGCGTACTACGGCAAGATGGAGCGCCAGGGCTGGCGGCCGCCTGCGTCGGCGAGCACCGAGCCGAATTCATGACGACCGGCTCGTGACTGGCCGGCCCTACGCAATTCCGGCGCCGCGGTTCGTTTGCGAGCCTACGGGCGCGCGTGAGGTGGAGTGATGTGCCTCGCCTGCCAGATGGAAGACGAGCTGTGGGCGGCTTACCTCGAGCATGTCGCCCAGCAGGAGAAGGCGGCCGCGCCGGCGGCTGATGCTGCGCCCGCAGCTCCCGCGGCGGCGGCCAAGACGCCGCCGGCCTCATCGTTCGTGTGCGAAGAGCCGCCGACCGAATGACCGATCCCACGTCGCTGACGCTCGCGCGGGCGCGCGACCTGTTGCGTCAGAAGAAGCTTTCCGCCGTCGAGCTCGCCGATGCCCATATCGCGGCGATCGAGCGGGCGCGCGCGCTCAATGCGTTCGTGGTGGAGACGCCCGAGCAGGCGCGCGCCATGGCGCGCAACGCCGACGCCGCGATCGCCCGCCGTGAGGGCGGCCCGCTCGCCGGCATCCCGCTCGGCGTCAAGGATCTATTCGCCACCAAGGGCGTGCGCACCGCCGCGGGCTCGCACATCCTCGACGGCTTCGTGCCGACCTATGAGTCGACCGTCACGGCCAACCTGTGGCGCGACGGCGCCGTCATGCTCGGCAAGCTCAATTGCGACGAGTTCGCCATGGGCTCGTCGAACGAGAACGTCCTACTTCGGCCCGGTGGTGTCGCCATGGCGGCGCAAGGGGTCCGACGCGAAGCTCGTGCCGGGCGGCTCCTCGGGCGGCTCGGCCGCGGCGGTCGCGGCCGGCCTCTGCCTCGGCGCGACCGGCACCGACACGGGCGGCTCGATCCGCCAGCCGGCGGCGTTCACCGGCACGGTGGGCCTCAAGCCGACCTACGGCCGCTGCTCGCGCTGGGGCATCGTCGCGTACGCGTCCTCGCTCGACCAGGCCGGCCCGTTCGCCCGCACGGTGCGCGACGCCGCGATCCTGCTGCGCTCGATGGCCGGGCACGACCCCAAGGACACGACCAGCGTCGATCGCGCGGTGCCGGACTATGAGGCGGCGCCCGGCAAGTCGATCAAGGGCATGCGGATCGGCCTGCCGAAGGAGTATCGCGTCGCCGGCATGGCGGGCGAGATCGAGACGCTGTGGCAGCGCGGCGCCGAGTGGCTCAAAAGCGCGGGTGCCGAGCTGGTCGAGGTGTCGCTGCCGCACACCGAGTACGCCTTGCCGGCCTACTACATCGTCGCGCCCGCCGAAGCCTCGTCCAACCTCGCGCGCTACGACGGCGTGCGCTACGGGCTGCGCGCGAACGGGCGCGACGTGATCGACATGTACGAGCGCACGCGCGCCGAGGGTTTTGGCAAGGAGGTGCGCCGGCGCATCATGATCGGCACCTATGTGCTCTCCGCCGGCTACTACGATGACTACTATCTGCGGGCGCAGAAGGTGCGCACGCTGATCAAGAAGGATTTCGAGGACTGCTTCGCGCGCGGCATCGACGCCATGCTCACGCCCGCGACGCCCTCGGCCGCCTTCGCGATCGGCGAGAAGGGCAAGGCCGACCCGATCGAGATGTATCTCAACGACGTGTTCACCGTGACGGTGAACATGGCAGGCCTGCCGGGAATTTCAGTCCCGGGCGGCGTCGACGCGCAGGGGCTGCCGCTCGGGCTGCAGCTGATCGGCCGGCCGTTCGACGAGGAGACGCTCTTTTCGCTCGGCGAGGTGATCGAGCAGGCGGCCGGACATGTCGCGCCCGCGCACTGGTGGTCGGCTTGAGCTCAAGCCGAGGCCCGAAGCAACGCCAGCACCGCGTCCGCCACGACGTCGGGCACCTCGGCCGGTAGGTTGTGTCCGGCGCGCGGGATCCGGCGCTCTTCGACCAGATTGAGAAAGTTGCGCCGGTGCCGGTCGGACATCGGCGGCGTCACGCCATTGGCTTCACCGTACAGGACGATGGCCGGGACGGTGATGTGCGGCTGTGCGGCGAGCGCCTGCTCGAGCGGTTCGAGCGCCGGATCGCCGGGCGCATTTCCGTAGCGATGGCGGTACGACTGGATCGTCACGTCGACGAAGTCCGGGTTGTCCCACGCGGCCGCGGTCTGCGCGAAGGTCTCGTCGGAGAACTCCCAATGCGGCGACCACAGGCGCCACAGCAGGCGGCAGATGTCGCGCCGGTTCGCGGTGAGGCCGGCGCGGCCGCGTTCGAGATGGAAATAGTACTGATACCAGTGACGCAGCTCCTGCTCGGCCGCGGCTGGCCTGCCCGAGCTCGCAATGTCCTGGATGTTGTAACCGTTGCCGGTGACCAGGGCGCGCACGCGCTCGGGCCACAGGGCGGCGACGATGCAGGCGGCGCGCCCGCCCCAGTCGTAGCCGGCCAGGACGGCGCGCCGGATATCGAGCGCATCCATCAATTGCCGCAGGTCGTCACCGAGCGCGGCCTGTTGTCCGGAGCGGGGCGTAACGTCGGCAAGGAACCGGGTCGGCCCGAAGCCGCGCAGGCAGGGGACGATCGCGCGGCACCCGGCGGCGACGAGGCGCGGCACGACTGCGTCGTAGACGCGTGGGCCGTAGGGCCAGCCATGCATCAGCAAGACCGGGACACCGCTCGCCGGGCCGCTGTCCTCGTAGGCCACGTCGAGAACCAACGTCTTGGCGTGCCGGGCTGTCGTGGACATGTGGTGGGCTCCGAGCTAGGCGCGCGGACGCCGGATGCACGCGGCGATCGCGTGCGCCGGTCACGCGCGGCGCCTATATTATGAGACGAGCGACAATCTTTGCGCCATGACCTTTGCGCCATGTCCGTCGTGCCATGACCCTTGCCGAATTCGAGCGCAGCCTCAAGACCGATCGGCCGCCGCGCGGGCTTGCGCCGGCGCTGGCGGCGCTGTGGTGGGCGAAGAAGGACGACTGGGACAAGGCGCACACTATAGTCATGAACGAGGGCAACCGCGATGCCGCCTGGGTGCATGCCTGGCTGCACCGGGTCGAGGGCGACAGCGGCAATGCGGCCTACTGGTACCGGCAGGCGAAGAAGCCGGTGGTATCGGGCGCGCTCGACCCGGAATGGCAGGCGATCGCGATGGTGCTGCTGGGAGAAGCCGACTGAGCACCGGCAGCCGCGACCGTTGCCGCGGTCGGTCTCCTCCACTATCTCCTGCAATCAGAGACGCGGAGGCAAGGCCCATGGACGCACCCGCAAGATCATCGAAGCTCATCCACGGCGCGAGCGGCGACTGGGAAGTCGTCGTCGGCCTGGAAGTGCACGCCCAGGTCACTTCGCACGCCAAGCTGTTCTCCGGCGCCTCGACCGAGTTCGGCGGCGAGCCCAATTCGCATGTGTCGCTGGTCGATGCCGCGATGCCGGGCATGCTGCCGGTGATCAATGCCGAGTGCATCGCCCAGGCGGTGCGCACCGGCCTCGGGCTCAACGCCAAGGTCAACCTGCGCTCGGTGTTCGATCGCAAGAACTATTTCTATCCCGACCTGCCGCAGGGCTATCAGATCAGCCAGTACAAGTCGCCGGTGGTGGGCGAGGGCGAGGTCGTCGTCGACATGCTGGACGGCGACACGCTGCGGGTCGGCATCGAGCGCCTGCACCTCGAGCAGGACGCCGGCAAGTCGCTGCACGACCAGCACCCCTCGCAGTCGCTCGTCGACCTCAACCGTTCGGGCGTCGCCCTGATGGAGATCGTGTCGAAGCCCGACATCCGCTCGGCCGAGGAGGCGAAGGCCTATGTGTCGAAGGTGCGCAGCATCCTGCGCTACCTCGGCACCTGCGACGGCGAGATGGAGACGGGCAGCCTGCGCGCCGATGTGAACGTGTCGGTGCGGCGGCCGGGCGAGCCGCTCGGCACGCGCTGCGAGGTCAAGAACGTCAACTCGATCCGCTTCATCGGCCAGGCGATCGAGCATGAGGCGCGCCGGCAGATCGACGTGATCGAGGACGGCGGCACGATCGAGCAGGAGACGCGGCTGTTCGATCCGGTGCGCGGCGAGACGCGCTCGATGCGTTCCAAGGAGGAGGCGCACGACTATCGCTATTTCCCGGATCCCGACCTGCTGCCGCTGGAGTTGACCCAGGACTACGTCGACGCACTCAGGCGCGCGCTGCCGGAGCTGCCCGACGCCAAGAAGGCGCGCTTCATCCGCGACTTCGGCCTCACCGGCTATGACGCCGGCGTGCTGGTCGCCGAGCGGGCGAGCGCCGACTACTTCGAGAGTGCCGTCAAGAAGCCGGACGGATCGAGCCGCGACGCCAAGGTGGCGGCGAACTGGATCATCAACGAGCTGTTCGGCCGGCTGAACAAAGAGGGGAAGGAGATCGACGCCTCGCCGGTCTCCGCCGCGCAGCTCGGCGTGATCCTCGACCTGATCGCGCAAGGCACGATCTCGGGCAAGATCGCCAAGGACCTGTTCGAGATCGTCTGGAGCGAAGGCGGCGACCCGCAGGCGATCGTCGCGGCACGCGGCCTGAAACAGGTCACCGACCTCGGCGCCATCGAGAAGGTCGTCGACGAGATCATCGCCAAGAATCCCGACAAGGTGAACGACGCCAAGACCAATCCGAAGGCGATCGGCTGGTTCGTCGGCCAGGTGATGAAGGCGTCGGGCGGCAAGGCGAACCCGCAGGCCGTCAACGATCTCCTCAAGCGCAAGCTCGGCATCGGCTGAGCGCGCGGTACGCCGTGGCGCGCGGCCTGGATCATGGTTGCCGCTGCGGCACACGCGCCGACGGCGCGATGCGACGTCCATCCGTCGTTCGCGCGACGCGAATCGTCTCCCCGCTCACGCGTCGCGTCGTCATTTCGCTCGCGTCGCTCGTCGCGATGGCGGCGTCGCGCGAATCGGTTGGCGAGTGATTTGCGCGATTTCACGCGCGATCGGCGCTCGCGAAGGCAGATTCTTCGATGCGGTGGAAAAAAATTTTGCGCGACGATTTTTTGCCGATACGAATGCATTTTCGCGACCCATTGCGCATTCGGGCGCGAGATTTTCGGCGGGTGCGGCCGTCGCGTGCGCGCGTGCCGCACATGCAAGAAAGCCGCATTTCACAAGGGTTTTTTGCATCGGCGAGAAATGCATCGCGAAACCTTCCGCGCCGCTCAATAGATCGCGCGGCTTGACAAGCAATGCTGCAGCTTCGCGTGCGACGTTGATCGTCTTCATCGCGCGCGTTGACACTTCATTAAGGCGAGAGATGTTTTTTGATTGCGTTTGTAGTACAGCGGATGAAGTGCACGAGCGAATCGTGCACTTCATCGAAGACGCCACCACTCATAGCTAGGAGGGCAGCATGGCGAAGAAGGCAAAGAAAGCGAAGAAGGCGAAGAAGGCGAAGAAGAAGCTCTGATTCGTCTCTGGCGGAGGTCTTCGACCTAGCGTCGGAGACTTCTTCGGCTGATCCGGCTTCGCAGGCATCTTGATCGTGACGCGGTCGCGGTGCGGAAGGCGGATCGGGTCGAACATCGAGGGCGTTGGCGAGACCGAGGTTTGAACATCCCGCGCGCTGGCCGTTCAGCCGGGCGAGGCGGGACCTGAGGTGGGAGAGACTCCACACCTCGCCATTAGCGGGTCATCCGCCGGATGGGTTCACGCCTCGGGCATCTCGCCGACGCCCTCAGCATTTTTTCATATTGATTGCGCCGGCCCTGACGTTGGTCGACGGCGTCCAGAGAAGATCAACAACCCGAGGCGGCGCGGCGTCCGATGCGCCGCGGGATCGGAGTTTTGCGGCCGTCCTTGCGCCATTCGACCACCGCGCTGGCATGAAGCTCGAACGGCGACGCGGGGCGCAGCCTGCGCAGGTTGCCTTTGGGAATGATCGGCGCATGCGCGGAAGCGTCGAGGGCATCCACGAGCCAGTCGAGATCCTCCGCCGCCGCAATCCAGCGCTTGGGCGAATAGCGCGTCAGGTCGAACGGCCGCGAGAAGAAGCGCAGCGATTTGCGTCCGTCCCACATGTAGTATTCGTGGAAATAAGACGCCGCGACACCGCGCGGTGTATCGTGAATCGGGTCGCGGTAGCGCAGGCCCGGATGGTTGGTCTTGCTGATCGCGCCCCAGTGGCCGTTCTGGCAAAACAGCGCGATCACATGATCTTCGTCGTCATAGGCGCTCTGGAGGTCGAGCAGCAGCGGCCGCTCGCCGTGAAACGCGAGCGCCGCCGCCGCCAGCAGCGCGCCTTCGAAGCAATGCGCCCGGCCGGCCGCGAGCACGCGGCGCGGCGACATGTAGGTGCTCACGTCGAGCTCCATGTTGACCGGGAGCGTGTCGATGAAATCCTGGATCTTCGGCGGCGAGCTGAGCCTGCGGAAGATTCTCGCCTCGCTCGCCGTGAGAATCGAGCGGATACGTTGGGCATAGTGTTCTGACATCGAGGTATCGCGCCGCTGGTGAGAGAGCCCGCGCGAATCGCGAGCGCGGCGCGATATTAGGACGGATCGCCGGCGGATTGAATTGCTGCGGCGCGATGAGCGCGCGAGCGCATGTTCGGGCGAAGTGGCCGATGATCATTGCCGATGGTTAGCGGCGCACGAATTGAGACGGTTAGCGCGGCGTTGCCCGGGACGCTCGCGCCCGCCTGACCGGCACTCTTGCTTAACGCGCGCTTGCCGCAATCGCGCAACATCGACGCATTCATGTTCGATTCATCGCATCGCTTAAAGCGAGATTCAAATTTTCCATGCAAGGTTCGCGACGTTCGATCCTCGATCGGGCAAGGGGACTCTAAAGGGGAAGCTGTGCCGGATTGCGTCGTCCGGCGCTTGGGTAACAGGGGAGGCCAGAATGGCGCGCTACGAAGTGATGGGCGTCGAGTGTGCGGCGCTCGGCGAGGCGAATGCCTCGGGCGACGTCTTGTTTCAGCTCGGGATGATGTATTCGACCGGCAGCTCGGTGCCGGCCGACTACGTCACGGCGCACAAGTGGTTCAATCTCGCGGCCATGCGCGGCAACAAGGATGCGATCCGGCTGCGCCGCGAGGTCGCCGAGCAGATGTCGGAGAGCGAGATTGCGGCCGCCCAGCGCGCGGCGCGCGACTGGCTCAGGCACTGAGGCTCGGCATCAGCCGGGAGCAAGATCGGCGAGCGCGCGGGCGACGCGCTCGACGACCTCGGGCCACTCGCCGGTGCGCGGTTGGCGGATGAGCCGCGCCGTCGGATACCACGGACTATCTGGGCGACCGACCAGCCAGCGGAAATCGGCCGCGAAGATCAGCATCAGCCAGAGCGGCTTGCCGAGGGCGCCGGCGAGATGCGCGACCGACGTGTCGATGCTGACCACGACGTCCACGCAGGCCATGATTGCGGCCGTGTCGGCGAAATCCTCGATCGCGGCGCCGAAGTGCCGGATGTTGTCGCGGCCCGCGATGGCGCGCGCTTCCTCGCCGGTCAGATCCTGCTGCAGGCTGACGAATTCGATCCGCGCGAGCGCGAGCATGGGTGCGAGCGCCGCGAACGGCACGGAGCGGTCGCGCGGGTGAGGGCGGCCGCGCCACGTCAGCGCGACCAGCGGCCGGCCGCTCGGCGCCAGCCGTTCGCGCCATTTGGCGATGCGGCCCGGGTCGGCCGCGAGATAGGGCACGTCGGCCGGTATGGACGCCAGACGCGTCGCGCAGGCGAGCGGCAGGCTGCCGAGCGGGCAATGCAGGTCGAACGGCGGCAGCTTGTCGCCGCGGCTCACCACCTGGGCAACGCCCGCCAATGATCCGAGCAGATCGCGCAACGCCGGCGGCGTCTCGACGATCACGGTCGCGCCGCGGCGGGCGAGCAGGGGCGCGTAGCGGCAGAAATGGATGGCGTCGCCAAATCCCTGCTCGGCATGCAGCAGGATGGTCTTGCCTTCGATCGGCCGATCGCCGAGCCACAGCGGACTGCGCCATGCGCGCTTGAGCGGCGCAAGGTCGGCCTTGCTCCAGCGCGCCTCGTAGGCGCGCCAGCCTTCGTCGAACTCGCCGAGCGCCAGCAGCGCCGTGGCCGCCCCGTAGAGGGCCTCGGCGGCGTCCGCGCGCATCGCCAGCGCGCGGCGGTGCGCGTCGAGCGCCTCGCGATGCCGGTTGAGGTCCTGCAGCGCGAGGCCGCGATTGTTCATCGCCTCGGCGTAGTCGGGCTTGAGCGCGATGGCGCGGTCGAACTCCGCCAGCGCGGGCTCCGGGCGGTCGAGGCGCAGGAGCGCGCCGCCGCGGTTGTTGATGGCGTCGCTGGACCCCGGTTGCAGCCGCAAGGCTGCGTCATAGCTCGCGAGCGCTTCCGCGTAGCGATTGAGCTCAGCGAGCGCCGCGCCGCGGTTGCTATGCCACTGGGCGCCGCTTGGCTCGAGCGCGATCGCCTTGTCGTAGCTCGCGAGCGCCTCCTGCGGCCGCTGCAGCAGGCGCAGCGTGTTGCCGCGGTCGTTCCAGGCGGCGGCGAAGTCCGGCGCGATCGCGAGCGC
The DNA here is from genome assembly GCA_963703755.1 of uncultured Pseudomonadota bacterium. Classification (GTDB taxonomy): domain Bacteria; phylum Pseudomonadota; class Alphaproteobacteria; order Rhizobiales; family Xanthobacteraceae; genus JAVDCA01. The sequence goes on along the minus strand of CAVPGG010000361.1, from coordinate 6,895 downwards.
GCGGTCGTAGCTCGCGAGCGCCTCCTTGCGCCGCCCCAGCGTGTTGAGGATGCCGCCCGCGAGGCCGTGCGCCGGCGCGGCGCGCGGCTCGACCTTCACGGCCTTAAGGATCAGGCTCAGCGCATCCTGCGCAGCGCCCTGGTTGACCTTGAGGAACGCAAATGAATAGAGGGCGTCGAAGTGATCCGGCACCTTCTTGAGCACGCGGCGGTAGAGATCGCCCGCCTCGGCGAGCCGGCCGGCGCGATGCAGGCTCTTGGCTTCCTGCAGGACGGGCGCGACCTGAAGCAGGCGCGGATCCGGGGGCGGCAGCTTCGCCATTGCGGCGTCATTCAGGCCGGATTCGCCAGCGCAGCCGCGCGGCGCCGTACGCCTGCGGGCGGCCGGGATGCGCTTTCGGCTGTTGACGCTGAAGCGCATGAATTATAAGCATTTTCACATCCGGAGAGGTGGCCGAGTGGCTGAAGGCGGCGGTTTGCTAAACCGTTATACGCTCAAAAGGCGTATCATGGGTTCGAATCCCATCCTCTCCGCCAAGTTCACGCGCAGCCCTTAGGCTGGACGCTGCCCGAACGACGCCCAGAACGTCGTCTGCATAATTCGGTCGGTCGTCTTGTCGGGCGCGAGCCGGCCCTGGTTGAGCATGCCGAACTCGCCGGCCAGCATGGCCTTGATGTCCAGCCTGTCGTCGTACCAGCCGGCGTCGCGCGTCGGGACGCTGCGGTTCTCGCCGTTGAGCACGAACAGGCGCCCCGAGGGTGCCAGCGCCGCGCGCAGCCGCGCGATGTCGTTTGCTGGGCTCGGGCAGTGCTGCAGCACCCAGATCGCCACTGCCGCATCGAAACGGAAGCCGCGCTCGCTCATCGCCGTCAGCAGCTCGGGGGTGACGGCGGCGAAGCGATCGGATGCGACATACATCACCGACATCACGCGCATGGGTGGGCTGATGTCGACGCCGATGACGTGGCAGCCATGGCGGGCGATCAGCTCCTTGGCGATGCGCCCGATGCCGCAGCCGTAGTCGAGCACGAACGAGTTCGGCTTGATGTCGGCCGCCTGGGCGATCAGGTCGCACACATGTGGCGTCTCGATCTGCCAGCGCGCCTCGGTGGTCGAGTCCTCGGGTGTGAGGATGATCCGCATCGCCTGCGGGATGTCGCGGACATTGAAGACATCCGGATTGTAGGTGGGCGCCATTCGGTTCGCGTCCTTTCGCGGGGCTTCGTGCGAGGGCGGTGCGGTGACCCGCGTCAGACCGAGACATAGGGGCCGAGCCGCGGCCGGTGCCCGCCGTTGAGCATGGCGAAATAGTAGCGCGCCGGTTCGTAGTGCTCCTCGGCGGTCGCGGGCTCGAGGAACGCGCCGGCGCCGAGATCGTTGCGCACGAAGAACGCGTTGCCGCCCGAGATATTGCAGCCGACGATGCGATAGTCCTTCGACTTGCCGAGCCGGACCAGCGCCTCGAGGCTCGCGCCGAAATAGTTGGTGCCGTCCCATTGGGCGTCCGGCCGGTAGGGGACGACCAGCGACAACGGCGGGCGCAGGGTCGGATTGTATTCGATGGCGACGACGCGCGGCTTGATCGCGTCGATCGCCTTCCAGACCCAATAGTCGTTGTTGTCGATGTCGATGCCGAGCAGGTCGATCTCGCCCGCGAGCCCGGCCGCCGCGACGAGCTTGTTGATGTTCTCGGCCGTGACCATGCTCTCGGTGAGCTTGAGCTGTCCGCCCTCGACGTAGCCACGCAGGTTGTTGCGGATCGCGGCGGCGTATTGCGGCGCGGCCTCGATCCACAGCCCGCTCCAGCCCTCGAGCAGCAGCTTCGCCGTATTGCACTCGAGGCCGGCCTCGACGCCGAACTCGATGAACTTGCGGTTGGTGGTGCCGATGCGACCGAAGATCTCCTGGATGATGCCGTCCTCGTCGGACTGGGAATACATCTTGAAGCCGTAGCGCAGCAGCCGCTTGGGGTCGGCGTGGCGCGGTTTTGCGAGCTCGTCCGCCCACAGCCGCGCAAGCTCGATCTGGCGCGCCGCCAGCGACAGAATTCCACGAGGCCTGGCTGAGCTGGATCAGCGGCTGCATCGCATTGGCGTCAGACATCGCGGGGCGCTCCTGCGCGCAGCGCCGCGCAGCGGTTGACGCCTGCCGCCCGCCGTTCCATGAAGCGTTCCTCGGCTAGCAAACCGGTCGGTTCGATTGGCCCCATCATTCCAGCGTGCGCTTGAGCTCCACCAGCGCGGGGATCTGCCCGGCGCCGAGCGCGCCTATCGTGCCATCCTGCAGGGCGCGCCGCGCCATTTCGCGTCGCTTCACCTGCTCGGGCTGATCAAGGCGCAGCAACGGCAATTTAGCGAGGCGCATCGTCTGTTGTCGAGGGCGGTCGAGGTCGAGCCCAATTCGCTGCCTGCCTTGTCGACGCTCGCGGGCGTGCTGCTGGCGCTCGGGCGGGAAGCGGAGGCGCTTGCGATCTGCGACCATATTTTGCGGCTCAAACCGGATGACGTTGACGCCCACTACCATCGCGGGCTGCTGCTGGCGCGCCTGGGTCGCTGCGCCGAGGCGCTCGACGCCTACGGCCGCGCGCTGTGCGGCAAGCCGGATTTCGTCGCCGCGCTGGTCAACCGCGGGAACTTGCTGGCCCAGCTCGATCGGCCCGCCGAAGCGGTCGCCGATCTCGACCGGGCGATCGCGCTCAACCCGAAGCATGCGGAAGCGCACAGCAATCGCGGCGTTGCGCTCGCCGACCTCGGCCGCCGCGAAGACGCGCTTACGGCCTACGGCAGGGCGATCGCGCTCAAGCCGGACTATGCCGAGGCGCACAACAACCGCGGCCTGCTGCTGGCGTCGCTCAACCGGCACGCCGAGGCGCTCGCCGACTACGACCGCGCGCAGGCGCTCAAGCCCGAATTTGCCGACGTCTTCAACAACCGCGGCCTTGCGCTGCACGAGATCCACCGCTACGCCGACGCGCTCGCGAGCTATGCCCGCGCGCTCGCGCTGCGGCCGGATTTCGCCGAGGCGCATTTCAACCGAAGCCTCACCCAGCTCGCCCTCGGCGATCTGCGCGCCGGCTGGGCCGGCTACGAATGGCGCTGGAAGACGCGCAAGTCGACGGCACCGTGGCGCGATTTCGCCGAGCCGCTCTGGCTCGGCACGGAGGATCTCGGCGGCAAGACGATCCTGCTGCATGCCGAGCAGGGTTTTGGCGACACGATCAATTTTGCCCGCTACGTGCCGATCGCGGCGCGCGGTGCCAAGATCGTGCTGGAGACGCAGCCCGCGCTGAAGGGCCTCATGGCGCGGCTCGAGGGTGTCGCCGACGTTGTGGACCGCGGCGCGGCCTTGCCGGCCTTCGACTATCATTGTCCGCTCGGAAGCCTGCCGCTCGCCTTCGCGACCGAGCTCGCGACGATCCCGGCCGCAGTCCCTTACGTCACGGCTGACCCGGCGCGCTGCGCGCATTGGCGCGAACGCCTGCCGCGATCGGGCCGCCGGGTGGTGGGGATCGCGTGGTGCGGCAATCCCGGGTTCCGCGGCGACCACAATCGATCGATGAGCTTCGTCCAGTTCGCGCCGATCGCGGCGGCCGCGGATGTCGCCTTCGTCACGCTCAATCCGGGTGTCAGCGAGCGCGACGTCGCCGCGCTTGCGACGCATCCGGATGTGGCAAACCTCGCGGCCGAGTATCGCGACTTCGACGATACGGCCGCGGTGATCGCGTGCCTCGACCTCATTGTCACGACCGACACCTCGATCGCGCATCTCGCCGGCGCGCTCGGCAAGCCGGTCTGGATCCTGCTCTCGCGCAGCCCCGACTGGCGCTGGCTGCTGGAGCGCGAGGACTGTCCCTGGTATCCGTCCGCGCGCCTGTTTCGCCAGTCGGTCTTGGGCGATTGGCCGCCGGTGGTCGCGCGCGTGCGGCAGGAGCTCGAGAAATTCATCGCCGCCGGCGCGCCCGCGAGCTAGAAACGCGAGACCTCGCGGCGAGGCGCCCGAACCGACACCCTCAAGAGGACAGCGTGCGGCTCAATCTCGGATGCGGAACTCGGAAGCTGGAGGGCTGGGTCAACGTGGACTCAAGCCGCGGCTGCAGTCCGGACCAGCTGGTCGACCTCGAGCAGCTTCCCTGGCCGTGGCCCGAGGGCTCGGTCGAGGAAGTACTGCTGTCGCACGTGCTCGAGCATCTCGGCCGCACGACCGAGCTCTACCTCGGCATCCTCAAGGAGCTTTATCGCGTCTGCTCCAACGGCGCGAAGATCACGATCATCGTCCCCCATCCGCGGCACGATTTCTTCCTCAATGATCCGACCCACGTACGCCCCGTGACGCCCGAGGGCCTCGCGCATTTCTCCCAGAAGATCAATCGGAAGTGGATGAGCGGGGGCGCCGCGAACACCCCGCTCGGCGTCTACCTCGGGATCGATTTCGACATCGTCAGCTCCAAGCACACGCTCGACGAGCCGTGGCTCGGCCGGGCGCAGCGTGGGCAGATTTCCCAGGCCGATCTCGATCAGGTGGTGCGGCAGTTCAACAATGTGGTGGCGCAGACCACGATCGAGCTCAAGGCCGTCAAAGGGACCAAATGACCGCCTCAATCCGGTCGATGGTGCGTTCCTCGCGGGGGCTAGTGCCGCGAACCCGAAGTTCGCACGATTTCTCGGCCGGCACGGTTGCGAACTTCGGGTTCAAAAGCGGCACTAGAATCATAAAGTTGCTAGTGTCCTTTCGATTCCGAAGTTCGCCCGGAGCTCGCTGCGAATGTCTGCGAACTTCGGAATCGGGACACTAGTGTCGCATGGCCGGCCTTCCTGACGCCGTCAGCCAGATCATGCGGCTCTACGCCGCCGGGCGCTTTGCCGAGATGGAGGCGCGGGCGCGGGCGCTGCGCAAGAGCGCGGGCGCGATTCCGATCGTCGACGAGCTGCTCGGCATTGCGCTGAGCGCTCAGCAGCGTTTCACCGAGGCGCTGGCGCCGTTGCGCCGGGCGGTTGGCGCTATGCCGAACGATCCGCAGTTCGTGGAGAACCTCGCGCTCTGCCAGCGTCACCTCGGCGACCTCGCGGGAGCCGAACAGAGCCTGCGGCGGTCGCTGGCGCTGCGGCCCAATTCGGCCGAGGCGCGCAATGCGCTGGCGAGCATCCTGCGCGCCGATGGCCGTCTCGACGCGGCCGAGGCCGAGTTGCGCAATGCGCTCGCGCTCGAGCCGCGCCGGGCGGCCTTTCATTTCAACCTCGGCAACCTCCTGGCCGATGCCGGCCGGCATCACGAAGCCGAGGCGAGCTTTCGCGCCGCCATCGCGCTCGATCCGCGCGATCCGGCACCGCATGCCAATCTGGGCCTGCTGCTCGCCGATCTCGGCCGCTTCGCGGAGGCGTCCGCGAGCGCGCGCGCGGCGCTCGAGCGGATCGGTCCGCTCGATGCCGGCGCGCCCCAGCGTGCCCGCGATCTTGCCGATGCGGCGGCCGGCGTTCTCGGCCGAGGCGAACCGGGGGCGGCGGCGCGCATCTATCGCGTGACCGAAGGCTATCGAAGATCGGCGGGGCGGCTGCTCGCCGCCTACGCATCGGCGCGCCGCGCCTGCGACTGGGAGCTGTCCGCGACCATCGAGGCCACGTTGCGGGCGGCGGATGCCACGTTCTGGCGGGCCGAGCCGGGCTCGCCGTTCGCGCTGCTGATGGTGCCGAACCTGCCGAGCGAGACGTATCTTGCCTGCGCGCGCCGCTATTGCGAGCAATTCGAGGCCGTGCCGCGGGTCACGCCGGCGCGGCGCGCGAACGCGGAAAGCCGTCTGCGCGTCGGCTATCTGTCGGGCGATTTCTGCGACCATGCGACGACGCATCTCCTGGTCGGCGTCATCGAGGCGCATGACCGCAGCCGCTTCGAGGTGATCGGATACGACCACACACCGCCCGAGGAAACCGCGGCGCGCCAGCGCATCAGCGCGGCCTTCGACGGATTCGTGCCGATCCGCGATCTGTCCAATCGCGCGGCAGCGGAACGCATCGCCGCCGACGGCTGCGATCTCGTGATCGATCTCAAGGGCTGGACCGCGGGCACCCGCAGCACGCTGCTCGCCGCGCGGCCCGCCCACGTGCAGGCGCAGTGGCTCGGCTATCCGGGCACGCTTGGCGCGCGGTGGATCGATTACGTGATTGCCGACCGCGTGCTGGTCGAGGCGGGCGAGGAAGGCCACTACGTCGAAAAGATCGTGCGGCTGCCCGGCACGTATCAATGCACCGACGACCGGCGGACGCTTCCGCCCGCGCGGCCGCGCGCCGACTATGGCCTGCCGGAGCGCGCCTTGGTGCTCTGCTCGTTCAACCAGCCGTTCAAGATCTTTCCCAAGCTCTTTGCGGTGTGGCTGCGCCTGCTGGCGGCGGTCGACGGCTCGGTCCTGTGGCTGCTCGATCAGAATTCCGATGCGACCGCGACCTTGCGCGCGTGCGCGGCCGCGCACGGGATCGGCGCCGACCGGATCGCCTGGGCGCCATGGGCGAGCAGCGCCGAGCACTTGGCGCGCATCGCCTGCGCCGACCTCGCGCTCGATTGCTTCCCCTATGGCTCGCATACGACCGCGAGCGACATGCTGTGGGCGGGCGTTCCGCTGCTCGCGCTCAAGGGCGAGACGTTCGCGTCGCGCGTCTCGGCCAGCATCCTCGCGGCGGCCGGGCTGCACGATCTCGTCGCCACTTCGCTCGATGCATATTTCGATCTCGCGTTGGCTCTCGCGCGCGATGCCGGCGCGCTCGCGCGGCTCAAGGCGCGGGTCGCGCAGGCGCGCACATCGGCCTTGTTCGACACGTTACGCTTCACGCGCGGGCTCGAAGCGGGGTTCGCCGCCATGGTGGCGCGGCAGCGCAGCGGGCTCGCACCGGACCATCTGGTGGTTGCG
>CAVPGG010000360.1:0-19093 GCA_963703755.1 uncultured Pseudomonadota bacterium | reverse complement strand
CCAATCCGGGCTTCGACCGCGCGTTCGCGAGCGTGCAGGCCGATCCGGCGTGGCGCAGTCTTTCGGTCGCGTGCGGCCACGACGTGATGGTCGATGCGCCGGGGCGGCTGTGCGAGATTCTGCTCGAAGCGGCGGCCTGAGCCTCAACCGGTTTTCCCGAAGCGCGCGAGCGCGCCGGCATAGAGCCGCTCCGGATCGCGCTCGCCGTTGTCGGCGAGCTCGATGATCGCCTTGGCGACGCGCGCCGTCACCGCATCGGGCTTCGGTGCGAGCCCGAGCGTGCCGCAGGCCTTCTCGAACGCAATACCCATGGCGGCGATGTGCTCGGGGTCGAAAAATCGCGTTGTCAGAAACGGCGTGATCGACACCTTGTGACCTCATCCGGTTCGGCGCCCGTGCGGACGCAGCGACAAGTTGGCGCCGACACGTGTGCGGTGTATGACCGCGTGAGGAGATTCAAAGCATTGCGGCGCCGAGCCTGTCTGTGCGGTTCCGCACACAAACGGACCTCGCACGGCGGACTTTGCGATCCGCATCTGGCGATGGGCGTTGCGCGGGGTGCTGCATGTCGGGGTCATTGTCGCCGGAGCTCGCGGATAAATCGCGGCCGAACAACAATCTGCTGCGCGCGCTGCGCGAGCCGGACTACGCGCTGATCGCGCCGCACCTGTTCGCGCGCGCCGGCGGCATGAACGACGTGCTCTACAATCCGGGTGACAACGTCGAGGTGGTGCACTTTCCCCTCGGGCCGACCCTGGTCTCGTTCCTCGTCGCCGGCGAGGACGGCCGCGACGTCGAGACCGTGCTGGTCGGCCGCGAGGGCGCGGTCGGCGGGATCGTCAGCCACGGACGCCTGCCGGCCTATACGCGGATGGTCGTCAAGTTCGGCGGCGGCTTCGCCTGCCTCAAGGTCGCCGACCTCGAGGCCGCCAAGGCGAAGTCGAATGCGCTGCGCCACTATTTCGCGCGCTACGCGGACTGTCTGCTCGCGCAGATCTTCCAGTCGACCGCCTGCAACGCGATCCATTCGATCGAGCAGCGCGCCGCCAAATGGATGATCGCGGCGACTGAGCGCACCGGCGGCGACGTGGTGCCGTTCACGCACGAGGAGCTTGCCGGGATGCTCGGCACCGGCCGCAGCCACACCACGCGCGTGCTGCAGGGCTTTCGCGCGCGCGGGCTGATCGAGACGCGGCGCGGCTTCCTGATCGTGCGCGATCAAACCGCGCTGAAGATGGTCGCCTGCCAATGCAACGAGCTGGTCAAGATGCATTTCGAGGAGGTATTGCGTGGCGTCTATCCGAGCGACGGCGACTGAGCCGGCCGGCGATGCGTGAACGGCGGTGGAACTGCGGCGTGCGCCGACGTCAATCGAGCCGCCGATAGAAAAACGTCGTGCCGCACAGGCCGCCTTGCGGCCACAGCGCGTAGTCCGGCACGGTGCCGACGGCGGTCCAACCCATGCGGCGATAGAGGCGCTCGGCATCGCCGCCCGCCGTATCGAGGACGAGCACCGACTTGCCGCAGGCGCGCGCCGTCTCTTCGGCGGCGCGCATCAGGGCGGCGCCCAGGCCGTGCCGGCGCGCGCGGCGGTGCACCAGCATCTTGGCGAGATCGGCGCGATGCGGCTGGTTCTCGGGCTGTGCGAGCACGAGCTGCACGGTGCCGACGATGCCGGCCGCATCCTCGGCGACCAGCAGGGCGCGGGCGCCGCGCGCGACGTTGGCGGTGACGCCGCGCCAGAACGCCACGGCCTTGGCGAGCGGCAGCGGATGCATGAAGCTCACCGACGCGCCGCCCTCGACGCAGTCGATGAGCACGAGGGCGAGCGCGCGCAGCTCGTCCTCGGTGAGGCCGGTGACGCGGCGGACCGCGTAGCCTGCGTGATCCGCGACGGTGCTCACGCCCGCACGAACTCCCTGCCGCGGTTGGCGGCGACGAATCCGTTGAACACCTCGTTCACGCGCTCCCACGACTTGAGCTTCTTCATGTTGTCGAGCCAGCGCTTGATGTTCGGATAGGCCGCGTAGTCGCAGCCGACCCACTCGCCGATCGACACCAGCGCCGAGCCGAAATAGTCCGCGATGGTGAGCTCGTTGCCGGCCAGGTACTGGTTGTTCGGGCCGATCCAGTGGTCGTTGAGGATCGCCAGCCAGTTCTTCGCGCCCTGCTGGCCCCATGCGACCGCGCCCGCATGCGCCTCGTCGCTGCGCCGCTTGAGGTGCGGGAAGAGCTGCGGATAGACGAGCCCGTAGCCGAAGTCGCGGTAGAACTGGGTGTTGAGCCAGTCCATCGCCTCGTTGACCTTGGCGCGCTTCTTGAGGTCCTTCGGGTAGGCCGGCAGGTCGTACTTGTCGGCGAGATATTTCAGGATTGCGCTGCTCTCGGTGAGGCGGAAATCGCCGTCCTCGAGCATCGGCACCATGCGGTTGGGATTGATCGCGGCATAGGGCGGCTGGTACTGCGCGCCCGCCAGGATATCGACCACCTCCTCGTCGCACGCGATGGCGTTCTCGGCGATCAGCAGGCGCACCGGGCGTACTGCGGTCGATACCGGATGCATGTAGAGCTTCATCGTCACTTCTCCAGCTTGGCGCATTTCCGGCGATGCCGGGTTGCACGGCCATATCGCTACATCCGCACAATAGCATGACGCCGGCGGCGACGAAGGGTGGGACGGAGCGACGGATATACGCAATCTTGTCCAGCGCGAGGCAAGCGCTGCGTGCTACGCGCGCGACGAAGCCGAACGGCCATGTCGTCTGCACGGCGCAGTAGGGCGCGCGGACGAGATCGGACGAGCCGGACCGCAAAATACACGCAATGTTTTCCATTCGGGCGCGCGGACCGCATGGTAGCGTCGCGCCGCTTCATCGCCGCCTAAGTCAAGGAATCCGCGCATGCGCAAAATCTGTCTCGTCTCGCTTCTGGCAAGCCTCGCGATCGCGCTGCTGGCGCCGGCAAGCCGCGCCCAGGATGCCGGCGCACAGGCATTCCTGCAGAGCGTCTATGGAACGTATGAGAAATCCGACAAGGCGATCGACATCGGCTCCGAGGCGAAAGCGTCGCGCTATTTCGTGGCCTCGCTCGCCAAGCTCATCGGCAAGGACATCGCCGAATTGAAGCGGCGCAAGGAGGTCGGCCGGCTCGACTTCGATCCGTTCATCGCCGGGCAGGACTGGTCGCCGACCAAGATCGCGCTCAGCGTCGCGCCCGGCGCGAGCGCCGACCGCGCCACCGGCACCGCGCGCTTCACGGCACAGGGCGAGAAGGAGCCAACCGTGGTGACGCTCGATCTCGTCAGGACACCGGCCGGCTGGCGCATCGCCGACATTCATTGGTCGATGCAGAAGGAATTGCTCGTCGCCGTGCTGAGCAAGAAGAACTGACCAATGCGCGCGCCATCCACGGTGAATGCTCTGGCGATCGTGGCGTGTGCGCTCGCTGCCACACCGGCGGTCGCCTTCGACATGAGCAAGCTCGGCTATGGCAGCCTTTTCCTTGGCGACATCGCGCCGCTGGTCAACTCCAAGCCGGCGCTCAGGCAGGAAATCCAGGCCGCGCTCGGGGCGGCCAACAAGAAAATCGACGAGCAGATGTGCGAGTCGCCGCGCTTTCCCGGCCCGTGGCAGAACCTGCACGGCACGCACGTCGCGCCCTTCGTCTGCCCGATCGGCGCCAGGTGGCTGCAGATCAATGCGACCGTGCGTGTGACCGGCCCGAACGGCGAGCCGTTCGAGACCGAGAGCGCGCGGGCGATGCGGCGCGCCAACAAGATCAGCCAGACCAAGGTGACCTGGGCCTGGACCGACACTGATCCGCGCAAGCGGCCGTAGCGGGTGGCAAATGTGCTTTCTCCGTCACCGCGAGCGTCGAGTGAACGAACGTTACGGCTTGCATTCAGCGGGCATTCAGTCGCCGGAGCTTATGAGAGCGCACATGGCATCGACCTGAGACACAAGCGTCGTTGCTGCCGACGAACACCCCTCCAAGTCCCCCCGAACGTCCCCCCATCATCCAGAGGAGAACTGACGTGAAACTCAAGATCGCTTCCGCCTTGGCAACCCTGTCGCTGATCATCGGCACCGCCGGCGTAGTGACGACCGTGGCGCCGCAGACGGCGTTCGCGCAGAACATGCGCGATTGCTACGGCCTGACCGGCGACGACCTGCTCGACTGCAAGGCCAATCGCGCCGACCGCGAGAAGAATGCGCAGATCGACGGCGAGAGGGGCCGCAAGCGGGGCTACGGCGCCAAGGCCAAGAATTGCGAGGAATACGCCGAGTACCTGCGCAGCCAGAAGAGCGGCGGCTACAGCGTCAACTCGGCGACGTCGTACTGGAAGGATTGCGATCCCAGCAACCTGCACGTCGCGCCGCGCCGCTGAGCCGAGTTGCTAGTCGTGGCCCCGGTGGCGGATGCGCCGTCGGGGCCCTCTCTCGTCGCACACTGGTTCGTGCCTCTGGAAGACATTGCGTGTAGTCGCGGGTCGTCGCGCTCGCTCCGCCGGCGATCGGACAGCTGGCCTGGACCTTATGGAACGGACCGCGCGAGCGCGCGCAGACAGTATCCCGGTCGGCGCATCCTGCGGAGAAACGACAGCCTGATACCGAGGCCGACGGCGCCCAATGAGTTAGCCGGTCCGCGGCGAGTCGTGGGAGGTTTGAGGAGCCCGAACCCCCGCGCGGAACTATGCCGATATGGCCCATTCTTTGCCGCATTTGCTTTGTTTCCTATCCTTGCAAATCGGGGAACGCGTCGCCGTACGGGGGTACCGCCGCGGGCGCGTCTGGGAAAATCATGAAGCTGCTATCGATCCCTGCGGGGATCGCGGCGCTGCTCGCAGCGCTCGCTGTCGGAGTTGCGTGGGAGACGCGGGGGACGCCTGCGGCCGGGTCGGCCGCGCCGGCGGCGCTCGCGGCGCGCGCGCAAAAGCTGACCGATCGGATCGAGGCGGAGCAGCCCGGTCTCGACCGGCAATCTTTTGCGGCGCGATTCGTCGGCGACGACGTCATCGAGGTGGTCGAGTTCGACCGACGCGGGGGCGGATGTTGCGTCCGCCGACACGCAAGTGCTGCGGCTGCCCGTCGTCCGCACCGTCGTGTCGACACGCTCGCTCGTCGCCCTTCCGCCGCGGACCCTGGCGCCCGACAATCCCGCGCGCGGCGAACCGTCCGCATCGTTCGCCGATCTCGACAGCCGCACCGCGATCTACGACATCGCGGCGCATACGATCTATCTGCCGGACGGCGACAAGCTCGAGGCACATTCCGGCCTCGGCCATCGGATCGACGATCCGCATTACGTCAGTTTGCGCAATCGCGGCCCGACGCCGCCGAACCTCTACGCGCTGTCGCTGCGCGAGCATCGTTTCCACGGCGTGCAGGCGCTGCGGCTCACGCCGGTCGGCGACGGCAACATGTACGGTCGCGACGGCATCCTCGCCCATACCTACATGCTCGGGCCCCGGGGGCAGTCGAACGGTTGTCTCGCGGTGCGCAACTATCCGGCCTTCCTCAGGGCGTACCTGGACGGAAAGGTCGAGCGCGTGATCGTGGTCGATCATCTCGCGCCGCATGACCGCAGGCTTGCCTCGCTGATGTAGGCAGGTGCCGCGGACGCGCGCTTGTAGGCGCCCGGCGAAATCGCTACCCATGACCGCGCCCGGCGCGTCGCGCCGGACACAAGCGGGCAGGGGACGATGAGCGAGACAAGCAAGGCCGCACTGGTCACCGGCGCCGCGCGCGGCATCGGGTTGGCGGCGGCCAAGCGCTTTCTCGCCGACGGCTGGCGCGTCGCGCTGCTCGACATCGACGGCGACAACCTCGCACGCACCCACGCGGCCCTGCCGGCCGACACGACCATCGCGATCCGCTGCAACGTCGCGGATGCGGCGGGCGTCGCCGCCGCGGTCGCGACGGTGGTGAAAGAATTCGGCCGGCTCGACGCGCTCGTCAACAATGCGGGCATCGCGCTCTTCAAGCCGATCCTCGACGTGACCTACGAGGACTGGGCGCGCGTGCTCGCCGTGAACCTCACCGGGCCGTTCCTGTGCGCGCAGGCGGCGGTGCCGCTGATGCGCGACAGCGGCGGCGGCGCGATCGTCAACATCACGTCGATCTCGGGTTTGCGCGCCTCGACGCTGCGCACCGCCTACGGCACCAGCAAGGCCGGCCTCGCGCATCTGACCCTGCAGCAGGCGATCGAGTTCGCCGCGCTCGGCATCCGCGTCAACGCGGTGGCGCCCGGCCCGGTCGACACCGCCATGGCCAAGGCCGTGCATACGCCGGAGATCCGCGCCGCCTATCACGACGCCATCCCGCTCAACCGCTACGGCCTCGAGACCGAGCTCGCCGAGGCGATCTTCTTCTTGTGTGGCGACCGTGCGAGCTACATCACGGGGCAGACCCTGGCGGTCGACGGCGGCTTCGAGGCGACCGGCATCGGCCTGCCGGCCTTGCGGGCGAGCGGCCGGAACGGCTGAGCGGGATCGCCCGGGAGCCGCCGAGCGGAGTTCCAGCCAGCCGCAGCGTGGCAAAGGCTTCCCGTCGCGCGGCCGCTGGCATAAGCTGCGGCCCATGCTCACCACCGAACTCGTCCCCGCCGCCATCGTCGCCGCCTCCATCGGGCCGCCGCTGCTCCTCCTCTGGCTCGTCGTCGTCGCCGACAGCCGGCCCGAGCCGTCGCGTGTGGTGCTCGGCGCGGTGCTGTTCGGTGCGCTCAGCGTGATCGTCGCCGCAACCGTGGAGCTGGGGCTGCAGAAGATCATTCCGCTCGCCCATAACTCATGGCTCGCCGCGCAGCAGGACGCGTTCCTCTTCGCCGCGCTGCCCGAGGAGGCGCTCAAGATCGGGATCATCGCGCTCCTGGCGCTGCGGGCGCGCGACTTCGACGAGCCGATGGACGGCGTCGTCTACGGCGCCGCGGTCGGGCTCGGCTTTGCGGCGCTGGAGAACATCCTCTACGTCGTGGGCGCCAAGGATCATTGGCAGGGCGTTGCCGTGATGCGCGGCGTGCTCAGCGTGCCGTTTCACGGTGCGCTCGGCGCCATCGCGGGCGCCTATATCGCGCGCGCACGCTTCGGCGGCGCGCTCGGCGGGCATCTCCACAGTCCGGGGCACCGTCAGCGCCTCCTGGTCTTGGCGTTTCTTGTTCCGGTGGTGCTGCATACCGAGCTCGACGGCGCCATCTTCTCGCTCAGCAAGGCGCCGGCCGGCATCTGGGACACCGACGGAGGCGCGCTCGCGATGGTGATCGCGATGGCTGCCATTCCGGTGGTCGGCTTCGGCACCATCATCTACGCCGCCGTCATGGCGCGCCGGATCGCGCGCCATCAGAAGGTCCTGCTGCACACCAAGCGCGTGCCGCCGGCCCACTGGCGCGACGTTCTGGGCCGAGTGCCTGCTCGGCATCGGCTCGAGCTTCGTGGCCGTCGCGCTGGTGATCGCCGGCAATTCGGGCATCCGTGTCGTCGGCTCGGGGCTGACCGTCCTGGCGATCGGCATGGCGTGGAAATCCGGCAAGCACCTCAACGCCACCGCCAAGCGCCGGCACAGCTCCATTCTCTCGCCACCTCTCCCGCCTTCCTGAAGGCTTCCGCGCCGTCCGGCGTCGCCGGGAGCGAGCGGATGACAACAAACCTGCAAGGAGCACGCATGCGCCCGTCCGGTCTGTTCACGACGCTCGCCCTCGGCGCCTTGGCGCTGCCGGCCATCTCGGCCACTGCGTCGGCCGCCGATCTCGCGCGCTTCAGCGGCACCTGGGCCTACACGGCCGCGAACTGCCAAGCCTACCTGCACGATCGCATCCCGAACGAGGCGCGCAAGCGCGGCGCCGGGCTGATGATCATCCGGCCGGCCGCGATCGAATGGGTAACGCCGGCGAGTTGCAACGTCACGAACCTGCAGGGCAGCGGCGATCGCTGGACCATGGACGGCAAGTGCGAGATCAAGGGACGCGATTTCTCAGCCAAGATCGCCATCACGGCCAAGGACGCCGAGCACCTCAGCCTGCGCACCGAGGCGACCGAGTTCGGCAACGAGACCCACAGCTACGCGCGCTGCAGCAAAGAGACCGAGTGGCGCGCGAACTGATCCGGCGCGGCGGCAACCGGCACCTCGACGCGGCCGCGCCGAATGTGAAGCGTTCGTCAGAAATCGCGCCGCGCGTGTGAATGCCGGCTGAACATTGCCCTCCGGTAATGTTCAGTCAGGCTCCGCTACAACGCCCGCCATCGGCGAATCTTCCCCCCGGCCGATCTCGCGCGACGGCGAACAACCCACATGACTTGCGAACCATTCCTCTCGGCGCATCAAGCGCTCGGCATGTGCGCATGCCTGCATGCGCACGCAACTCGACATCATCACGAACCGGCCGGCGGCCCTCGAGAACTGAAGGAGCCCGCCGTGGACGAAGGCAAGATCAAGCGTCTGGTCGGCGCGGTGCCGCGCCTGGCCTACGAAGACATCGTGCGGCATCCGCATCTCGCCGCCGCCCGCAAGGTCTACGTCGACCGCTTCGTCGACATGTACGACGACAACCCGTTTCTGGTGCGGCTGCTGATCGAGACCGGGCGGTTCGCCGTCTTCCTGATGACGATCCTGATCGAGGCGTCGTACGACCCGGCGCGGCGCGCGACCTGGCTCACGATCGGCCGGCTGCAGCGCGAGATGGCGTCGTTCGGGCTCGCCAGCGAGCGCCACGTCGACCAGCTCGTCGGCCGCCTGTGCGAGGTCGGGCTGATCGAGCTGCGGCCGTCGCCGAGCGATCGGCGCGTCAAAACCTTGCACCCGACCGAGACGGCACGCGCGCATGATCGCGCCTGGCTTGCCACGAGCTTCGCGCCGCTCGCCGTCTGCCATCCGGGGCACGACTACGCGCCGGTGCTGCGCCGCGACCCGCAATTCCATCTGCGTTACCGCCGCGCCGGCGCGCCGCTGCTGCGCCTCGGCGCCAAGCTCATGCGCGCGGCGCCCGACATGAACCTGTTCTTCGCCCATGCGGGCGGCTACATGGTGCTCGCCGCGCTGCTGCAAGCCGCCATGGCGGGCGATCAGCTCAATGCGGCGCTGCCCTACGCCCATGCGGGCGAGCGGTTCGGCATCTCGCGCACGCAGGTGCGCCGGCTGCTTTCGCTCGCCGAGGACGCCGGGCTCGTGCGGCTGCACGAGCGCGGCGGCCGCCGCGTCGAGATCCTGGCGCGGCTGTGGGCGAGCCACGACCGCGCGCTCGCGTGCCGCATGTATCTGCACGACCTCGTCTACGTGGCGGCGAGCAAGCCCGATGTTGCGGAGGCGCCGGCCGAGGTCCGGCTGCCGGCAATACCAGGTCTGATGGTCGCGCCCGCAAGCGTGCCTCAGTACCGGCCCAGCTCGGTCACCAGCCGATCGGCGTGGTAGACCTTGGCAAGGCCCTCGCGCAGGATGCCGACGCTGACCGCGACCGCGCGATTGACGGCCGGGTCGTAGCCGAAATCGCCGCCGAGCGACTGGATGTTGCCGTCGAAGATCAGCCCGACGATCTCGCCGTTGCGGTCGATCACCGGCGAGCCGGAATTGCCGCCGATGATGTCGTTGGTGGTCGCGAAGTTGAACGGCTGCTGCGGGTTCAGCGCCGGCTGCGCCGCCGTCCAGGTCGGCGGCAGGCGGAACGGGTGCGCGCCGGTCGCGCGCGCATAGAGTCCGCTCGCAAAAGTCACGGGCGCGATCTCGCGGCCGCCGATGGCGTAGCCGCGGACGGTGCCGAAAGAGAGGCGGGCGCTCGAGCTCGCATCCGGATAGGTCGAAGTGCCCTCGACCTTGAACCTCGCCTGCGCGATGAGGGTCTCATACTTGATCAGCGCCGCGGCGTAGTGGTCGTCGAACTCCGTGCGCGCCGCGCGAAGGTCCGGGTCGATGCGGAGAAAGAAGCGGATCATCGGGTCGTTCGACGCCGCCACCGCGGCGAGGCCGGCATCGAGCAGCCGCTTGCGCAGCGCGAGGTCGGCAAGCTTCGTCCCGTCGACCAGCGCGGCCGCGAGCGCCTCCGGCGATGTGTTGGCGAGGACCTTGCGCACGAAGTCGTCGTCCGGCCCGAGCAGCTCGCGCACCTTGATGAGCGAGAAGGCGAGCTGGAGCTTCTCCAGCTCGGGATGGATCGGCGCGGCGGAGAGGAGCTGCTGGCGCAGCGCGGGAAAATTGACGTCGGTGAATTCCCGCAGCCGCTCGCCCTCCGGCTTCGCGGCCTCGGCGGCGTGGCGCACCAGCGTGCGCGCGAAGAACATCAGTCGCGACGCGAAGCCGCCATCGTTCGCGAGCAGGAAGAAGCGGTTGGATTGCGGGCGGTAGCGCGCGAGCGTGCGCGCGATCTCGTCCCAAGCGGCGCCATATTGCGCGCGCAACGCCGGATCGGCATCGACCTTGGCGCGCAGCGCCGCTTCCGCCGCGGCGCGGTCGGCGATGATGCGCGGATCGACCAGCGCCGCGAACTGGCCCTTCTGCGCCTTGAGTCCGTTCTCGACCGCGAACAGCTGGGTCTTGGCGATGCGCGCCCTCTCGCTCCCTTCGGTCGAGAACTGCGTAAGCACGCCGCGCCATTCCGCGCCGAGGAAGATGCTGCGCGGCAGCAGCACGTCGCGGCGATGGGCGAGCTGCGCCACCGTGTCGCGGCGGTGGGTGGCGCCGGGATTGCCGGACGTGAAGACGACGTTGCCGGCCTTGGCGTCCGCGTCGGCGTAGCGCAGGAAATTGGCGCCGGTGTCGAGCGGCCTGCCGTCGACATAGACGCGCAGATAGGTCACGTCGAAGTCGTAGCGCGGGAACTCGAAATTGTCCGGGTCGCCGCCGAAGAAGGCGATCGCGTCCTCGGGCGCGAACACGAGGCGGACGTCCTGGTAGCGGCGATACTTGTAAAGGTCGTAGACGCCGCCGTGATAGAGCTCGACCACGTTGCAGCGGATGCCCGGATCGCCGCCCGCGCACGCGCTCTCGATCCGCGTCTTCTCGGCTTTGAGCGCCGCCGCATAGGCGGCGCCGTCGCGGCCGCTGACGGCGTTGTGGATCCGCTCCGTCACGGTGCTGATGGCGACGAGCTGGCTCACCTCCAGGGCGGGACACTTGATCTCGTCCTTCTCGTCGCGGGCGTAGAAGCCGTCGGCGATCATGTTGTGCGCGGCGGTGGAGAGCTGCTCGATGCAGCCGCGGGCGCAATGATGGTTGGTCTGCACCAGGCCGCGGGCGGAGACGAAGGCGGCCGAGCAGCCGCCGAGCCGCGCCGAGGACAGCCGCACGTGGTCGAGCCAGCGCGCGTCGGGCCGGAAGCCGTAGGCCTTCTCGACCTTGTCGGCGGGAAAATTGTTGAACGTCCACATGCCCTCATCGGCGCGCGCGGGGGCGAGCGCGGCCGCGAGCACGAGGCCGACACGCAAGGGACCTGATCGCTTCATCGACGGCTTCTCGGCGGTGGTGTGGACGCGGTCGCGCGCCGGATGGCGGGGGCGGCGGCGATATCCGCAATTTGCACGCGCAGCTATCGCCCGGCCGTTGCCGGAGTCGAATCAGCCACACGCCGCGCGGCGCATTGGTGCAATAAAGAAGGGTGCGCGTCACCGAGCATGACGCGCACCCTGAGGTCAGTCGCAGCTCGAGATCAGTCGCGGCAGGGGCCCCAGTGCAGGAACCGCCGGCGGCTCGAATAGGTGTAGTGCCGGTAGCAGTACACGCGCGCCTCGACGACCGGCGAGGTTCCGGACATCGCGGCCGCAATCGCCGCACTGTTGATCGGCGCCGCGGAGGCGGTCGACGCGCCGAGGAGGCTGATCGTCCCGGCAGCCAGCACGGCGAGCAGAGTGACACGCATTTCGAGTTCTCCCCTGTGAGGTGAAAGCAATGAGTAGACGCGGCGCATCGCACCGGCAGGGCCCCCCGCGACACGCAGCGGCGAACGATATCACGGTCCGGCGCGCCGGCGTGAACAAGCTTGTGCATATCCACGGCTGCGACGCGCGGCCGCGACAGTCCGCGGCGTGCGGGCTATGGCGCCAGCGCCACCCTCAACGCCGGCCTGCTGCGCCGGGCTTGGCGCCCCGAGTCAGGCGATCGCGGTCAGCGGCAGCGCTGGTAGGTCGACGCTCCGTGCTCGTCACGGACCGTCAGGCGATCGCCGGCGACCGCCAGCGTGAGATTGATGTTCATGTTGTTGCCTTCGACCGTGCAGCGCGCCTTGACGCTCCAATCCGCGCCCTTCGGCGTGACGGTCGTGAATTTGCAGTGCGCTTCGTGCTGGTCGTAGCCGTCGCGCCGCATGATCATCGGCGCGTTGTCCTCCTCCTGGCCGACGCGGCACTGCGCCGGCTCGGACGCCCAGGTGCCGACATAGGCCGGGGATTGCGCGAGCGCGGGCGTTGCGATGATCGCCACGATGGCGGCGACGGGCAGGCGGCTGAAGATCGGCTTCATGATGACCTCGACGGGACCTCGATGAATGGTCGTGCCGGCACGATATCACACCCGGGCAGGCGGCCGGCCGGACAAGTTTGCGCCTATTCGGCGCCGCGCCGCGTCATTTCACGCGCCGCAATCGGCCGCGCCCGGCCGGCGGTCGGTCATCGGCGCGACCGTTTGCCTGCGCGGATTGTTCTGCCTGCGCCGACTGTCGCGCCGCGGCGTTCTCCAGCGTCGCCGCGTAGATCATGTCGTTGAAAAACATGCCGCACGAGATGCCGCGGTCGTAGAGCCACGATTGGGCGCAGTGCGCGTGCAACGACGGCGGCAAGGTCGCGGCCTGCGGCGACTGATTTAGCTCGCGCAAGCGGCGTCTTCCGCCCGCTCCTCGGCTTTGGCGCGCCAGATCGGCGGCTCGGTGCGCCGCAGCGTCGCGATGCGCCACACGACGAAGACGGTCGCCACCAGCAGGACCACGACGGTGGCGATCGAGGCCTCCGGCCCGAAGCGGCCGCCGGTGAGAACCTCCGGGCCGATCAGTTTGGCATTGACGAGACTGCCGCCGACATTGCTGCCCGACACCGCGGTGCCGAACAGCGAGCCTTCGGCGAAATTCCAGCCCGCGTGAATGCCGATCGGCACCCACAAGCGCCCGCTCAGCGCAAAGACCGCGCCGAGAAACAGGCCGGCGAGCGCGACCGACGACAGGGCCGTGACGGTTGCGCCCGGATCCATGCCGTGGATCACCCCGAACGCGACGCCGCTCACCAGGATCGCGCCCCAGGTGCCGAAGAGCTTGCAGCACAGCCGGTAGACGAAGCCGCGGAACTGGATCTCTTCCTGCACGCCGATCGCGAGCCAGAACAAGAAGCCGAGCCCGAGGCCGCCGAACGGTCCCCATCCCTGCGGCTGGTAGACGCCGGCGACCCACAGGATCGCGATCACGCTGGCGAACAGCGCGATGCCGGCAATCACGCCACCGAAAAGCTCGGGCAGCGCCGGCGCGAGGGCAAGCTCCGCCACGGGACGCCGCTCGATCCAGCGCGCGGCCGCGACATAGACGATGACGGAGAGGAGCGCCAAGCTGCCGTAGGCCGCGATCGCCGAATTGTTATGCATGCGCAGCAGCACGAAGATGCCGCCGCCGAATACGATCGCATAGGCAAGCAGGCTCAGCAAGGCGAGGCCGGCTTGCTTCCATCTTTCTCGCACGTCGTTCTCCCGGAAAGTCGCGTGAATGTTGCCCGCGCGCACCGTAGCATCGCCGAAAGGTCGGTGGCTGGACAAGTTTGCGGAAATCGGCGGCTTAGGGCTAATACACCCGCGTTTCCCCTTCGTGCAGGGTGATGAATTCGCTTTCCATAATATCATTCTCGGCAAGCGCGCGCCGGAGATCCTCTTGTGGCGCGTCGATCGCCTCTGCTGTAAGTTGAAATGTTCCGAAATGCATACCTATGCTATGCGCGGCGCCGAGATCGCGGTGAGCGCGGACGGCCTCGGCGGGATTCATGTGCACGGACTGCATGAACCAGCGCGGCTCATAGGCGCCGATGCCGAGCAGGACTATATCGGGAGGGCCGAGGCGGCTCCTGATATCGGTGAAATGGGTCGAGTAACCGGTATCGCCGCCGAAATAGATGCGCCGCCCATGCGTCTCGATCCAATAGCCGCCCCATAGGCTTTTGCGCCGATCGAACAGGCCGCGGGCGGAGAAATGCTGCGCCGGCACAAAAGTGACGGTGAGCCCATCGTCGAAACGGACTCCCTCCCACCAGTCAAGCTCGTGCAGGCGCGCAAATCCGAGCGGCGCGACGAGACGCCCGTCACCGGCGGCGGCAAGCACCGCCGGCGCGAACCGGTCGCGCAGCCGCTTGAGCGTCGGGATGTCGAGATGGTCGTAGTGATTGTGGCTCAGCAGCACGAGGTCGATCGCGGGGAGGTCGGCGAAATCGATGCCGGGCGGGCGCACGCGCCGCGGGCCGACGCGGCGAAACGGGCTCGCGCGCTCGGACCACATCGGGTCGGTGAGGATCGCGACCTTGCCGGTCTGGAGCAGAAAGGTCGCATGATTGACGAACGTGATGGCGATTTCGCCGGCCGCGAGCGTTGCGTCGAGGCGCGGCACGCCTTTGTTCTCGCGCCACGCCGGCCAGGGCGCGCGCGGCTCGCGCATCATCTTGAGCACGTCGCGGCGCGAATGGATAAACCCTTTCGGCAGCGTGGGATTGAAGAAGCGACGGCCGTCGAAGTGATCGGACAGCGGCTTTCTAGTGCCCCGCTTCCGAAGTTCGTGGTACATCGCAGCGGTCTCCGACACGAACTTCGGAAGCAAAGGGGCACTAGCAAGTATATGATTTTAGTGCCGCTTATCGATTTGACGTTCCTGAATGAGCTTGCTGCAGGTGGTGCAGGAACGTCAAATCGGCGGCACTAGTCATGCGGTATTTCGGGGGTATTGGGTACGAAGAATGTCGACGAAGCATTCAACATTACATCGATACCAATGCAGGTTGTTTTGCCAAAGTCTCCGGCGAGGCGTATAGAGAGTCGCCATTTTCACAGGAGACCACCATGGCCCGTCCCCGAAGCCTTGCCAAGATGTCGCTCGAAGCGCTCATTGATTTACGCGACAGTATCACGGCGACTCTCAGCGTGCAGGCCGCCGAGTTGCAGAAGCAGCTCTCGCGGCTGACCGGAGGATCCCACGTCACCGTGGGCGCCAAGCGTGGCCGCAAGCCCGGCCGTCCAGCCCGCGGTTCGGCGCTGAAAGGCCGCAAGGTTCCCGCCAAGTATCGCAGCCGCAAGGACGCGAAACTGACCTGGGCGGGCCGCGGCGCGACGCCGCGCTGGATGCGCGACGAGATGAAAGCCGGCAAGCTCAAGAAAGAGGCATTTCTGATCAAGTAAGCTTCGATGTGTGGCCCGGGATTTCGCTGTCGCTCGTCTGGCCACACACTGCACGCCTTCAAGGATCACACGCATTCAAGGATCGGCGCGCGGCCCGCATCACGCAAAGGTGCGGGCTGCGCCTGCTATGGGCGCTTCAACGGCCTGCATATTTGCCGTCGACCCAGCGGCCGCTGATCTTGGCGACTTTCAGCAGCGTCACGGTGCCGGTTCCGCTGCGCACGCCGGCTTTGAAATCGCCGACGTACTGATCGCCGTCCTTCCAGGTCAGCGTGCCCTTTCCGTCGAACTGCCCGTTGCGAAACTCGCCGACGTATTTGCTCCCGTCCTTGAGATCCTGCGTGCCGGTGCATTCGTTCCAGCTCGCTGTCTCGCCCGTGCAGGCGGGCAGGGCGGACGATTGCGCAAAGCACGCGCTGGCAAAGCCAAAGGACAGCACCGTCGCGATGAAAAGCGTTCCTTGCCGCATGGGAGCATCTCCGGTCGGATCGAGGTTTTGCTGCTCGCGGGCGTCGCCCGCGGACGGCGCACCGATTTTCATAGGCTAGCCCGAATGGCGCGGAGGCGTCCAGCCGCCCTCATCGGCGACGCTCGCACGGCCTTCGGCTGGCCTCACTCGATCTTGACGTTGGCGGCCTTGACGACCTTGGCCCAGGCATCGATGTCGCGCTTGAGGGTCGCGAGGAATTCCTCGGGCGTCTCGATCAGCGGCTCGGCTCCCTGGCTCGCCAGGAACGCGGTCATCTGCGGCGCGCGCAGGATGTCGCCCAGGTCGGCGTTGATCTTGCGAACGATCGCCGGGTCGATCCTGGCGGGCGCCAGAATGCCCCACCACGGATTGACGTTGAAGCCCGGAAAACCGGACTCCGCGATGGTCGGCACGTCGGGCGCGGCGGCGACGCGCCTGGCGCTGCTCACCGCCAGCGCGCGCACCTGTCCGCCCCTGATGAACTGCAGCACGGACGGAACCGTGCTGAAGGCCGTGTCGACCTGCCCGCTGATCACGTCGGTGATCGCGGCCGCGACGCCGCGATAGGAGACGTGCACCATGTCGATGCCGGCATCGACCTTGAGCATCTCGCCGATGAGCTGATTGACCGAGCCGATGCCCGATGACGCGAACGTCAGCCCGCCCGGCCTCTTCCGCGCCAGCGCGACGAATTCCTGCAGGCTCTTGGCGGGCAGCTTCGGGTTGGCGATCATGAAGAACGGCGTGCTCGCGATCGTCGCGACCGGCGCAAAATCCTTCACGGAGTTGAACGGCAGACGTGGATAGAGGCTGGGGTTGACGGCCTGCGATCCCGCGTAGGTGACGAGCAGCGTGTAGCCGTCCGGCGCCGCCCTGGCGACGAACTCGGTGCCGAGCACGCCGGCGACGCCGGCGCGGTTCTCGACGATCACGGGCTGGCCCCAGCGCTCGCTCAGCATCTGCCCGAGCTTGCGCGCGAACACGTCGGTCGCGCCGCCCGGCGCCTGCGGCACCACCAGCTTGACGACGTGCGCCGGAAACGGCTGCGCGGCCGCGGCAAGCGCGATACAAGATGCGAGCGCGGCGCCGATGGCGACGAGCCAGCCGTGTGAGCGTTTCATTACAATGGACCCGACACGTAGGAGCGAGCAGGCGTCAGTGTAGAGGCAAAACCGCCGCCGAACATAGGGCTGCGTGTCGCTGGCGAAGCGGCCAGCGGCTGTGCGACAGCGTCGAGAGTTCCGGCGATCCGGAATATGCCTATATTCGGCCGAGCGTGCGTCGGCGTGCCGAGCACGCGAGGGAGAATGCGGGATGGAAGTCACCGAGGTTGCGTACGTCTCGCCCGGGCGGATGTTCGGCGCCGGATTGATGCACCTGCTGATCGGGTTGACCTGGTCGATCGGCCCGATCGTGGGATTTTTCGCCGACACCGGCGACGCCAAGCCCGACCCGCGGCTCGTCGCCATCGTGGTGGTCCTGTGGCCGCTCGGCGTCCCGATCCTGCTGCGCGGCGTTGCATTGCTCCAGCAGTCGGTCGGCGCGAGCGGCTATTTCCGCGCGAGCACCGCCGGGATCGAGCTGCGCCTCGGCGGCCGCAGTCTGTACGCCCGACTGATCGGCCTTCTTCCGCAAATTCGCTTGCTGCCCGCGAACCCCGATACGTTCCCGCCCCGCTTCCCCGAGGTCGGCGCCCGGTGGGACGGCAGCAGGTACGTCTTCACGTTGCCGTGGACCGCGATCGCATCCTTCGACGTCACCATGTTCGCGTTCGTCATCGAGACGCGCTCGGGCGCGCGCCTTCTGCTCCGGCGCTTCTACTTTGCCGAGGGGCCGGTGACGATCGCCCGGCGCCTGGCCGAGATCACGCAGATCCTGCGGGCGACGCATCCGCTGCCAAGCGATTGAGCGCGCATCCGCGCCGAGTTCGGGCTAAGCTGCGGCAACTGAGTTGCGCCTGCCGACGGTATGGCGATCAAGCCGAGGATGACCCGACCGGAGGGCCTACCCATGTCGTTTCCCGCCGCGGCGGCCCCGGAATGCGTGCCGTGCAAGATTTGCGGCACGCCGGCGCCGTACTATGGCTACGTCGACTTCAACAAGGCGTGCCTTGATTTGATCGGGGTCGGCATGCCGGTCTACGGGTTCGCGGTCTACTACCGGCGTTGCCCGTCGTGCGAATTCTTGTTCACCGACGCGTTCGACCGGTGGAGCTCCGACGATTTTCGCACCCACATCTACAATGCCGAATATCCGCGGCTCGACCCGGACTATGCGCAGTCGCGCCCGGCCGGCAACGCGGCGTTCATCGCCAACCTCTTCGGCGCGCACAAGGACACGTTGCGCGTCCTCGATTTCGGCGGCGGCAACGGCCATTTCGCCGAGTGCCTGCGCGGGTGCGGTTTTGCCAGCTGCGACACCTACGATCCTTTCACGCCCGGATTTGATACGCTGCCCGACGGCACCTATGGCCTGATCACCTGCTTCGAAACCTTCGAGCACACGCCGGATCCGGACGGCTGCGTGCGATCGATCATGGCGCGGCTGGCCGAGGACGGGGTCGTGGTATTCTCGACGCTGGTGCAGCCGGCCGAGTTCGACAAGATGCGCACGACGTGGTGGTACGTCGCGCCGCGCAACGGTCACGTTTCGATCCATTCGCAAACGTCGCTGTCGCGGCTGTGGGAGAACCACGGCTGCACGCTGCAGTCCGTCAGCGACGACCTGCATATGGCGTGTCGCAGCCTTGCGACCGATCGAATACGGCTGGGCGCTGCGGCTGCCAGCGCGGCGTAAGTCGATCGACTGAAAGCGGCACGCGTCGTCACCTGAAGCGACTGCGGCGGGCGCGGAAAGATCATGGGCGAATTGCCATTGGACAATCGGTGCTGCGGCGCGAGGACCCGCGGCTGCTGCGCGGGCAGGGGCGTTTTTTTTCGACGATCTGCGGCTCGCCGATCAGCTGCATGCCGCGATCGTGCGCTCGCCGCATGCCCATGCGGACATCGCCGGCGTCGACACGCGCCGCGGCGCTGCAGATGCCGGGCGTCCATGCGGTGCTCACCGGCGAGGACTATCGCGCCGACGGCCTCGGCTCGCTGCCCTCGATGGCGCCCTACAAGTCGCGCGGCGGCGGTCCGATGTTCGTGCCGCCGCGGCCCGCGATCGCGCGCGACCGGGTGATGCATGTGGGCTATCCGGTCGCCGTGGTGGTCGCCGATACGCTCGACCAGGCGCGTGACGCTGCCGAGCGCGTCGGCGTCGACTATCGGGCACGATCTGCCCACACGGATGCGTC
>CAVPGG010000359.1:0-9147 GCA_963703755.1 uncultured Pseudomonadota bacterium | reverse complement strand
GCGAGCAGCGGCGGCTTGGCGATGCCGCAGGCTTCCGCCGCCACCTCGGCGTCGCGGATCGCCGTGAGCGCGCGGCCGAAGCGGCTCGCCGCGACGTTTGCGGTCATCCAGGTGCAGATCGCGGCGAGACCGAAGCAGAAATAGTAGAAGCCCCACTGCGAGTCGAAGGGCCACGGGAAGTCCGGCCCCTGCACGCCGACGCCGCCGCCGGTGACGCTCTGCCAGGCGAGCGCGACCTGCGTCACGATGGTGGCGAAGCCGAGCGTCGTGATGGCGAAGTAGAAGGTGCGCAGCCGCAGCGCCGGCAGGCCGACGATCAGGCCGAAGACGGCACCGACCAGCGCGGCGAGCGCGAGCGCGAGATACGGCGGGAATACCGGCATCACCTTGCCGGCCGCGAGCACGCTCGTCGTGTAGGCACCGAGCGTGAGCAGCGCGACCCAGCCGATGGCGATCTGGCCCGCGAAGCCCACCACCAGGTTGAGGCCGGACACCAGCACCCAGTAGATGCAGGCGAGCGTCGCGATCCGGCCCCAATAGCCGCCGCCGAACAGCGGAAACGCGAGGCCGATGGCGAGCAGCGCCAGAAAGGGCAGCGCCGCGCTCCACGCGCTCGCGCGGCCGCGCGCGTCGGCGTGGCTCGCGTGCGGTTGTGCGGCGGAGGTCTCCATCAGACGCGCCGTTGCGGCGCGGCGTTGGCGAGGCCTTCCGGCCGCACCAGCAAAACGGCGATGAACACGGCGAACACCGCGACGGAGGCGAAGATGCCGCCGACCAGGAAGTTCGCGGCCTGCTGGAACAGGCCGAGCAGCAGGCCGGCGACCACGGCGCCGCGGTTGTTGCCCATGCCGCCGAGCGCGACCGGGACGAAGCCGTAGAAGGTGAGGATCGGCCCGTTGCCGAAGAAGGCGAGCAGGAGCTCGCCGCCCGCGAATCCCGCGAGCGCGCCGATCACGCCGGCGAGCGCGTAGCTCGCCATGCGCAAGGTGCGCTCGGGCAGGCCGAGCGCGCGCGCCGCATAGGTGTCCTCGGCGATCGCGAGGAACGCGTGGCCGATCAGGGTGCGGCGGTAGAGGAATTCGAGGCCGGCGATCACCAGGACGCACGCGAGCATCGGCAGCCAGAATTCTGGTCGACATCCGTGCGGGCAAAGTCAAGCAGGCGTGGGAACGGCCGCGCGTCGGTGCCCCACTCGATGGCGGTGAGCTGCTGGGTCATCAGGGCGAGCGCCAGTGTCGAGAGCACGTAGAGATGCTGCTCGATGCTGCGCAGCACCGGGCGCACCGCGACGAGCTCGGTGACGACGCCGAACAGCGCGCCGGCGACGAGCACGAGGAGGAGCCCGAGCGCGACCGGCAGCCCCCACTGGGTGATGAACAGCGAGCCGAGCACGCCGCCCAGCATGCCGAGCGTGCCCGCCGTGAAGCTGAACACGCGGGAGGCCGAGAACATCACGTTGTAGGTGACGCCGATCAGCGCGTAGATGCAGCCGAGGGCGACGCCGGAGAGAATGATCGATTGGATCATCGGGTGACCTTGCGACGCGCACTGAGTCTGCGCTCCCTCTCCCCGTCCTTACGGGGAGAGGGTTGGGGTGAGGGGCGCTGAGACGCAGCGAGACACATCGGTAGCGAACAACTCGTGGAAGCGCCCCCTCACCCCGACCCTCTCCCCGCACGCGGGGAGAGGGAGCGCGGGTGCCGTGCCAGGATCACTACGCCCCGTAGCCCGGAGCAAGATTGAACGCGCCGTCCTTGAGCGAGTTCGCCTCGACCATCACGACCTCGTCGTCCGGGTAGCCATCGTGCTGCTCGGGCGAGAACGTCATGTCGCCGTAGACGCCGGGGAATCCCTTGAGCTTGTTGAGATAGGCGACGATCTGCTCCGGCTCGGGGCCGGCCTCGCGCATGGCGTCGGCGATCAGGCGCGGCGAGTTGTAGCCGAGCGCGATCCACCACAGCAGCGTGTCGCCCATGTCGATCTTCGCCTTCTTGATGCGGGCGACGAAATCGACGGTGCGCTCGGTGAGCTTGCCGCCGGCCGCCGTAGCACACCGGGCGGAAATTGTTCGGATAGACCTTCGCCCAGTAGTCGGGCTTCTCCAACAGCGCCTTGGTCTGGCCCGAGCCGAGCGTGGTCTGGCCGACGATCGGCACGTCCCAGCCCATGTTGCCGCGCGTGTTGATGATGCGCGACAGGAAGCCGGCATTGACGCTCCACGGCATGATCGCCTCGGCGCCGGCCGACTGCATGCGCAGCAGCTCCGGCTTGAGGTCCGGGTTGGCGGCGTCGATATTCGCCTGGTAGACGACCTCGGCGCCCATGGCCTTGAGCATAGGTCCATAGGCATTGACGGACGCCGTGCCGTAGCCGGTCGTGTCGCTCACCACCGCGACCTTCCTCTTCTTGAGCACCGCGACCACGTAGCGGTTGGCGGCGGCGCCGATCTGCTGGTTGGTCGGCGCGTTGCGGAAGCACATCGGATACTTCTTCGCATCGGTCAGCGTATCGACCCAGCAGGGATGCAACTGCGGCACCTTCAGCCGTGCGAGCAGCGGCACGACGGCGAGCGACTCGCCGGAATTGACCGGGCCGAACACGACGCTCACCTTCTCGCCATGGGTGAGCTCGGCGGCGCCGTTGACCGCCTTGGTCGGGTCGCTCTGGGTGTCGCGGGTGATCAGCTCGAGCTGGCGCCCCTTGATGCCGCCCGCGGCGTTGATCTCCTGCACGGCAAGCTGGACGCCGCGATTGATGCCGACGCCGGTCGACGATGACGGCCCGGTGAGCGCCGGCAGGTAGCCGACGCGGATCGGCGGGTTGGCGGCGATCGCCGGCTTGGCGAGGCCGCCCGCAAGGGCGGCGGCGCTGGCGGACGCCAGCGCTTGACGACGAGTAAGCGACATTTGCATTCCTCCCGAAGGGCGTTTCGATTTCACTCTCAACGCTTGTTGAGTTTCTTGACGTTATGCGGTGCATTATAGCCGCGCGCCGATGGTCCGGAAAGCGGCCGCTTGTCTCTGATGCCGCAATGCCGCGGGTGGGCAGCGTTCCAACTTCCTGCTCCGTCATTGCGAGGAGGGCGAAGCCCGACGAAGCAATCCCGCTCCACAAACTCATGCGCTTGTTGAGCGAGATTGCTTCGCGAAGTTTATCCTTGGGCTCGCCGAAGGCGAGACCCGAGGGCTCGCAATGACGTATCCACAGAAGGACACCACCATGCCGCCCTCTCCGCCCGCCACGAGCCACAACTACATTCCGGTGCGCCAGGATTGGCTCGACCGGCGGCGCGAGGCGATCCTCGAGCCGGAGCTGCCGATCATCGATCCGCACCACCACCTGTGGGAGCGGCCCGACTGGCGCTATCTGCTGCATGATCTCCTCGCCGACACCAACACGGGCCACAACATCCGCGCGACCGTCTACGTGCAGGCGCGCGCCATGTATCGCGCGGCCGGTCCGAAGGAAATGAAGCCGATCGGCGAGACCGAGTTCGTCAACGGCGCCGCGGCCATGTGCGCGAGCGGCGGCTACGGCGCGATCAGGGTCGCGGCCGGCATCGTCGGGCACGCGGACCTCACGCTCGGCGACCGCGTCGAGCCGGTGCTGGTGGCGCACGAGCGCGCGGGCGGCGGCCGCTTCCGCGGCATCCGCCACATCACGGCGTGGGATGCGGATGACTTCATCCTCAACCCATCCTACCGCCCGCCCGCCGGCCTGCTGGGCGACCGGACATTCCGCGACGGCTTCAAGACCCTCGGGCGGCTCGGCTACTCGTTCGATGCCTGGCTCTACCATCCGCAGATCGACGAGTTGACGGCGCTCGCGCGCGCGTGCCCGGGCACGACCATCGTGCTCAACCACGTGGGCGGCCCGATCGGCATCGGGCCGTATGCGGGCCGGCACAAGGAGGTCTTCCCGCGCTGGGCCGCCTCGATCAAGGCGCTCGCGGCGTGCGACAACGTCTACGTCAAGCTCGGCGGGCTCGGCATGCGCATCGGCGGCTTCGGCTTCCACGAGCAAGCGGAGCCGCCGTCGTCGCAGACGCTCGCCGACACCTTGCGGCCCTACGTCGAGACCTGCGTTGCGGCGTTCGGCACCAGGCGCGCCATGTTCGAGAGCAATTTCCCGGTCGACAAGGGCTCGTACGGCTATCCGGTGTTCTGGAATGCGTGCAAGATCTTGGCGAAGGGCGCGAGCGCGGCCGAGAAGGCGGATTTGTTCGCCGGCACGGCGGCGCGGTTCTATCGGCTCGAGGGATTTGCATGAGTGGGGCGAGGGCCAGGCGACGCCAACGGCGCAACAATGTCATCCTCATGGTGAGGAGGCGCGCGGCACGCGCGCCGTCTCGAACCATGGGCCACAGGTGCAAGCGGCGCCGCATGCATCCACCGCCGATCCTTCGAGACGCCTTTCTTCGCTGCGCGAAGAAAGGCTCAGGATGAGGAGGAAAGAAAGGTTCGGGATGAGGCTTCGTTGAGGTTCACGCCGCGCGGACCACGTCGACTGGCCGCGCCGCCTTGGCGTCCGCGAGGATCATGTCGGCGCCCTTCTCGCCGATCATGATGGTCGCCGCATTGGTGTTGCCGGAGACCACCGCCGGCATGATCGAGGCGTCGATCACGCGCAGGCCAGCGAAGCCGCGCACGCGCAGGCGCTCGTCGACCACGGCCTTCGGGTCCTGCCCCATGCGGCAGGTGCCGACCGGATGATAGGTGGTCGAGCCGCGGCGGCGGATGAAGTCGAGCAGCTCGCCGTCGTTGTCGCACTTGTCGCCGGGCTCGACCTCCTCGGCGATGTAGCGCGCCATCGCGGGCGCCTGGAAGATGCGGCGCATGGCTTTGGTGCCGGCGACGACCGTCTCGCAGTCCTTCTGTGTCGCGAGGTAGTTCGGATTGATCGCGGGCGCGGCGCGCGGATCGGCCGACTTGATGCGCACCCAGCCGCGGCTCTCCGGCCGCAGCAGCACGCAGTTGCCGGTCACGCCCGGAAACGGATGCAGGTCGCCGCCGATGGTGCCGGCCGAGAATAAAGAGATCGAACATTGCGAGTTGGGCGTCGCCGAGGTCGGCAGCGCGCGGATGAAGACCGCGGACGAGACCGCCGGGATCGCCAAATAGCCGCGCCGGGTGAGCAGGTAGTGCGCGCCGTGCCAGAGCTTGCCGGCCCAGGTGCGCACCGCGTCGTTGAGGGTGATCGGGTCCTTGACCCGCAGGATGATGCGGCCGGACAGGTGGTCGTTGAGATCGTCGCCGACGCCCGGCGCATCCGCCACCACGTCGATGCCGTGCTGCTTGAGCAGCACCGCCGGGCCGAGCCCCGAGAGCTGGAGGAGCTGCGGCGAGTTGAAGGCGCCCGACGCGACGATCACCTCGAGGTTGGCGGTGGCACGGCGCGTGTCACTATTCCCTTCGCCGACCAGATACTCGACGCCGGTCGCGCGCCGGCCATTGAACAGGACACGCGTTGCCAGGGCCTGCGACACCACCTTGAGATTGGCGCGGCCGCGCGCCTGCTTGAGATAGCCGGCGGCCGTCGAGGCGCGCACGCCGTTCTTCATGGTGGTCTGGTAATAGCCGGCGCCTTCCTGCACGGCGCCGTTGAAGTCGTCATTGCGCGGATAGCCGCATTGCACCGCGGCCTCGACATAGGCGACGGCGAGCGGGTGACGGTCGCGCAGGTCGGACACCGCGAGCGGGCCGCCCTGCCCGTGGAATTCATCGGCGCCGCGCTCGTTGTGCTCTGCCTTGCGGAAGTAAGGAAGCACGTCGGTGTAGCTCCAGCCCGCATTGCCGAGCTGGCGCCAGTGGTCGAAGTCCTCGGCCTGGCCGCGGATGTAGATGAGCCCGTTGATCGAGCTCGACCCGCCCAGGACTTTTCCGCGTGGCGCGATCACGTTGCGGCCACGGCAGCCGGGCTGCGGCTCGGTCGCGTAGCACCAGTTGTAGCGGCGGTCGGTGAACAGCCGGCCGAAGCCGAGCGGGATGTGCAGCCACGGATGCCGGTTGCTCGGCCCCGCCTCGAGCAGCAGCACGCTGTGCTTTCCCGACGCCGTGAGCCGGTTGGCGAGAACGCAGCCGGCGCTGCCGGCGCCGACGATGATGAAATCGAATGCTTCTGAGTTCGGCACGTGCAGTTCCCCGGATGTTGACGGCCGCAGGCGATCGCTGCCTGAGAGGGCGGGAAGGCTAGCCGCGGAGCATGCGATCGCCAAGCGCGAGCCGGGCTCGCGCCCTGCGTCGACCGTGGGCCAGGGCCCCGCGCGGCGCGGCTTGGAAGAGCCGAAATCGCGTCCGTTGAAATCACTGCATTTTCTAGCTTCGTTTTGCGCGGCGGCCCCGCTCCGTGTTGGGGGATCGCCACGGGCCAGACCGCCGCCGAAACTCCTTCGTTGAAATCATTGCACTTTCTAGCTTCGTTTGGATCGGCGATCACCGGCAGGGTCAGCCCGTGCCGCTACGCATTACGTCGCGGGCGCGCCTTGCCGGCCCTGGACTTCGGGCCGGTGCTCTTGCGCGCATTGGCGCGGCTCGCGCGGGCGCGTGCGGTTTCGGGCGTGGCGCTCATGCGGGCAAGCGGAGTGTCGTCGCTCGCGGCATCGTCGCTCGCAATGACGGGCGCGGCGGCGAGGAAAGCGAGTTCGGTTGGGGAGGTGGGAGCTGTGGCGGCGGGCATGGGCGGTCCTTTCTGTCGCCTCGACAATTGTTCACGTTATGTTCCCGCATAAATGACAGGGATCCGCAAGAACAAAATCAGCCGGCCAAGTCGGCGCCAAGCGTATGGCGGTGATGCCGCCCAATCGGAAACGCAAATCGGGCTCGTCTCGCGATTCATTCACCCCTGAGGAACGCGAGGATGATGCCCACAGCCTGCTCCGGCTGCTCCTCCATGATCCAGTGACCGGAATCCTTGATCACCGCGGCGCGCACGTCGGCGGCGGCGAAAGCGACTTCGCCCGCGAGATGCGCGCCATAGGAGTGGTCGCCGCCGATCGCCAGCACCGGCATCTTCAGCTTGCCCTTGGCGAGGAGCTGCTGGTTGTCGATGGCGTCCTGCGCGAATGCGGCGAATTGTCCGCCCAACGCGTTATGGATGGCGTTCGGCCGCGCATAAAGCGCCGCATAGTGGTCGCGCGTCGCTTGGTCGATGCGCGACGGATCAGCGGAAAGCTCGTTGTAGAAGCGGTCGAGCAGGATGCGCTCGCGTCCGGCGACCAGCCGCTCGACGTCGGGGCCGCGGAAGTTGAAGTGCCACGTCTTCGGGTTCTTCAACTGGTCGTCCCAGTGGCCGATCCCCGGCAGCGGCGCGTCCATCACGGCCACCGCGTCACGCGCTGGGGAAACAGCGCCGCAAAGGCGTAGCCCACCATGTTGCCGATGTCGTGGGTGACGAGCGCGACGTCCCGGAACCCGAGCTGATCCAGAATGGCGGCGAGGTCGCGCGCCTGCGCGACCTTTTCGTAACCGTCTCCGGGATGCGACGACAGCCCCATGCCGCGCAGGTCGGGAACGACGACCGCATGGTCTTCGACCAGCGCCTCGGCGAGCGGCACCCACATATCGCCGGTGTCGCCAAAGCCATGGAGAAGGAGGACCGCCGGCCCCTTGCCGCCGACGCGAACGTATTGCGTGCCGCCGGCCACGGCCATCTGCTGCGTGCCGAACGCCTGAGGCCAGGAGCCGATCGCCATGATGATGTCTTTCAGTCGGGCTCGCGGCGCGAGCCGAGGGCAGCTTAACACGGATTGGCGCTTCACGATCCCGAAGCGACGTTGACCGCAGCCTGCGCTCCGCCCCTGCGATGGGCAACGCCTGACGCGAATGGGTGCTGCAGAAAATCGGCGCGGAACCTCCAGCCTTCCTTGACGCTCATTCAGTTGAAGGAAGCTCCCGGACATACCCCGCCTCCGCCAATAACCGGCGCGCATCCGAACCGCAACAATCCCGCACGATGATGCGGATCGGAAAGGCGTCAACAGAGCCCGCGAGCATGCTCACGTTGTAGTCCGTCACCATGAAAGGGAGGCGCGCCTCGGTCAGCAGCGCCGCGATGGCGGACACGACCACTGAATTATTCGTCCGAACAAGCTCAACAGGAGTCCACTTAGAGTGAGTTGGTCCTTGGGAATGATTGGGTACCCGTAGCATTTGGATCTCCCCGCTCGACGGACAGCTTTCTCGCATCCTCTTCGAGAACAGTTAGGCGCAGGAAAGCCCATTTGAAGGGGTGGCACGGAATTGCGCCAGCGTAGGATGGAGGGCATTGGCAGGTACCGAACGCCAGCTAGGCAGGGTGCGTGATCATCGCCGCGTGCGCGCGCTCGATTTGGATTTCCCGGGCGTGCGTGCCTGCTCACGCGCTACCGCCGCCTGTTCGAGGAATGCGTGCACCAGGGGCAGGCGCAGCGAAGCCCTGGTCCAAACGAGGCCGATGCGCCGCGCAAAGGAATTGTCCGGCACCGGCAGTTTCGCGAGCGACAAGCCCTCCGGCCACGGCCGCGACCAGTCGGGCAGGAGCGACACTCCCAGTCCGCGATCGACCATGACCGTGATCGCTTCGATCCCGTCGATCTCGAACCGCTCGCGCGGCGTAATCCCGGCCTTGCGCAAATAGCCGTCGATGAGTTGGCCGGTCCAGTCGCTGCGCACCAGGCGGATGAACGGCTCGGACGCCAGGATCACGTTCGCCTTGCGCGACGGCGCCGGCGCCCGGGTCAGCACCACCAAGGGCTCTTCCCGCAACAGTCGCCAATCGCAGCTCTTCGGCAGCGCAAAGGGCGGCTGCGCGATGACTGCCGCGTCGAGATCGCCGTCGAGCACCTGGCGGTACAGTGCCGTCGTGGTACCGCGTGTGATGTGGACATCGATCTGCGAATATCTCGCCTGAAGCAACGCGAGAATGTCCGGCAGGATTCCGGTCATGGCGGATTGAAATGCGCCCAGTCGCAATTGGCCGGACGGCCGATCGCCGGCCGCGATCGATCTGAAATCGCGCGCCTGCGCCAGGAACTGCCGGGCGCGCTCGATGATCGCCGCGCCTGCGGGCGTCGGCCTGATCGTGCGGCCCGATCGGCGCACGAGAACGGCGCCGATCTCGCCTTCGAGCGCATGGATTCGCTTGGCGACCGCCGCAGCGGTGAGATCGAGC
>CAVPGG010000358.1:0-13791 GCA_963703755.1 uncultured Pseudomonadota bacterium | reverse complement strand
CCGCACGCTCGATCGACTGAATGGCCCCAAGCCCGCCGCGCGCGTGGGTGTGCCGGCGGGTAATTCCGCTCGAACAAACCCACCGGGTCACGCGGCGCCGGAAATGGCCCGAACGAACCCACCGACTGGACCTACGGAGGGTTCGGCCCGAACGAACCCACCCGCGAGCTGACCCGATGATCTGACGCGGAGCAAAAATCGCCCGAACGAACCCAACCGCGGCGCTGTCGGCAAAACGGCCCGAACGAAGCCACCGCGCACGGCGCACGGCGATCGGTGTACCGTGGTGGCGCGCTTTGTATTAATCTCGCGCCTCCAAAAATCACCGGGAGGAAACCGCGCGATGAACACCGCGAACCACGGCGCAGGCTGCGCCTGCCATCCATCGATGACCTACACGCCGGTCTCGCGCCGCAAGCTGCTCGCCGGTGCCGGTGCGCTCGCGGCCGCGAGCGTGCTGCCGGGCAGCGCGACCCGCGCGCAGGGCGGCGGCGCCAAGGTGATCGACACCCACCACCACTTCTATGCGCCGAGCTATCAGAAGGCGTGGCAGGACTGGGAGAACGCGCGCAAGCTTCCGCATTTTCCCGGGCAGGTCGCCTGGTCGGTGCAAAAGGCGGTCGAGGACCTCGACCGGAATGGCATCTCGACCGGCGTCCTGTCGCTCGCCTCGACGCCCGGCACCTGGATAGGCCTCGACCCCGCGGCCGCCAGCGCCATGGCGCGCACCTGCAACGACTTCGCGGCCGAGATGATGCGCGACCACAAGGGCCGCTTCGGCCTGTTCGCGACGCTGTCGATGCTCGACATCGACGCGACGCTCAAGGAGATCGCGTATGCGCTCGACACGCTGCACGCCGACGGCATCGGCCTGCAGACCAACTACGGCGACAAGTGGCTTGGCAACCCGGTCTACAAGCCGGTGCTCGAGGAGCTCAACCGCCGCAAGGCGGTGGTCTACGTGCATCCGCTCGTCGCCGCCTGCTGCGGCCAGCTCAGCGTCGGCGCGTTCCCGGCCGTGATCGAGGTGCCGCACGACACGACCCGCACGGTGACGAGCCTGCTGCTCAGCGGCACGTTCGCGCGCCTGCGCGACATCAAATGGCTGTTCTCGCACGCGGGCGGCACCATCCCGATGCTGGCCGGCCGTATCGACGCCTTCTATGCGCGCGCCGCCGCGAATGGCGACAAGGACAAGTCGTTCGCGCCCAACGGCATCCTGGCCGAGCTGCAGCGGCTCCACTACGACACCGCGAACGCGACGAGCGCGCCCTCGATGGCGGCGCTGATGAAGCTCGTCCCGGCCTCGCAGGTCACCTTCGGCTCGGACTATCCCTATTTCGCGCTCAACCAGATCGAGGTCATCCGCAAGATGGGCCTGCCCGCCGCCGACCTCGCCGCGATCGAGAGCGGCAACGCGATGCGGCTGGTGCCACGGTTGGCGGGGGCGTGACGGAAGTCGTCATTGCGAGCGAAGCGAAGCAATCTCGATCCGCATCCGCATGCGGTCCGAGATTGCTTCGTCGGCCTGCGGCCTCCTCGCAATGACGATGAACTCTACGTGCGTGCCGAGCGCTCAGGATGAGGGCGCAGCAGACGCCGCGCGCGGTGCGAAGAAATCGACCCAGATGCGATCGAGGATCACCAAGGCATCGTCAAGCGTCGGCACTGCCAGCGTGTCCGCCTCGCGCCGCAGCAACTTGAGGCGCTCCAGCTTGGCCAGTGCCTCGGCGACCTCGAATTCGACCTCGACGGCAAAAGTCGCCTTGAGCCATTGCTCGATGTGGCTTTCCAGCTCCGCTTGCGTGAGCGGCGCGCCGGCGGTCGCCAGGAAATAGTAGGCGAGGAACGCCTCCTTGCATTCCTGCCCCTCGGCGGAGCCGATGATGTAATCGAGCGCGCCCGCGTTGTTGTTGATGTTGCGGAAATAGACGTTGTCGGAAATCTGCTTCTGGTAGAGCAGCGACTGGTGCTTGTACTTGAGCCACTGCCGCATCACGAAGCCGCCGACCGCGACCAGCGCGCTCATGGCGGCGAGCGCCTGCTTGGTCTGGTCGCCCTCGACGCTGCCGGCGGCACCGAGCCAGGCGGCGATCACCAGCGCCAGCACCGTGATCGCCGGGATGAGCTTGAGCGCGATCGGGATGCCGCCGACGATGGCCGGCAGCCCGAGAGAGAGCTTGTCGAACAGGCTCATCACGACGCGCACGTTGGGAAACAGCATGCTGAGGTCGCTGCGCGCCATGTCGCGGAAGTACTTGATCAGGATGGTGCCGGGCCGCAGCCGGCTCCTGGCGAGATCGCGCTTGAGCCGACGCGACGTGATCTCGGCTGCGGGCTTGACCATCACCATGAGCACGAGGTGATCGTACACCTCGATCTCGGCCTTGCGCTTGCGCAGGCCGAACCACTTGCTGGTCTCGACCGTCTCGCGGTGGTGCCCGCGGCGGAAGAAGCGCACCTCGCGGTAGTCTTCGGCAGGAAGCGCGATCGCGATGTCGAACGCATGGTGCTCCCGGTGCGAGCGCGCGAGGTCGTCGGGCATCACCTCGACGAAATCAGCCTTGGTGAGCGCGCCGACCAGCGTCGCGACCAGCTCGTCGTGCGCCCGCGCGAGCACCTGCGGATCGACCGGCATGTCGTGCGGCAGATCGGGATTGAAATAGTAGTAGTCGTTGCGCAGCGTCTCCAGTCGATCGAAATATTCATAGTGGTAGATCGCGCCGAGCAGGCGGGCGAACAGGCGGAATTGCTCCATCTCGCGGTCGCGCAGCCGGCCATGATCGACCAGCGCGCTCAATATGTCGGCCTTGCGCACCGGGATGAACTGGTCGCGCGGCGCCGCGGTGCCGTCCGGTTGGTTTTCGCCGCTCGTCATCGCGTCCCTCGCGTCGCGGCCGCATGATAGGGCAAGCTCCGGCCAAATGAAGGCGGCTGCGCGCCGCGCCGGCAGCCTGTGGACGAGCGCGGCCGCCTTGACATCGCGGCGCGCCAGCGTGAGACACGGTTCGCCTCGGGGAAGCCCGCAACATGCCGTTTCACCTCCTCCATGCCGGCCGTGCCGGCGCGATCGTGGTCGCGCTTGCCGGCTTGTTCGCGGCAGCCGCGCTGGCGCAGACGGCGCCGCCGCAGACGACCGCCGAGCTCGCCGCCGCGCTCAAGCCGCTGCAGTCCAACCTCGCCTCGCTCGAAATAACGGCGCGATATGCGAGCAGCGACCAGGAGCTCGCCGGGCTCGCACCCCGCCTCGCGCCGCTGCGCGAGGAGCTCGGCCGCGACGTCGCGGCGCTGCAGCCGCGGCTCGCCCAGATCGACACCCGGCTCAAGCAGCTCGGCGCGCCGCCCGTCGCCGGCGCGCCGCCCGAGGACGCAGCGCTGGCCGCCGAGCGCAAGCGCTTGACCGCCGAGCGCGCCGAGGTCGACGCCGCGCTCAAGCAGGCGAACCTGCTGATCCTGCGGGCCGATCAGCTCACCGACAGCATCAACGATCGCCGGCGCGCCCTGCTGACCGGCCGCCTGTTCGCGCGCTCGGCCGGCCTGCTCGACCCCGCCTTCTGGCGCGAGATCGCCGCCGCCGTCCCGGTCGAAGCCGCCGCGATCCGCGAGCTGGCGACCTCGTCGTGGTCGCTGGCGCGCGACAAGGTCGGCGTCGCGGCACTGGTGGCCGCCGCGGTGGTCGTCGTGGGCTTCGCGGCGGTCGTGGCGCTGCTGACCCGCATCTGGCGCCGCCGGCTGCTGGCGCGGCCGACCGAGACGCGATTTGCCCGCGCGCTCGCGGCCTCGATCGTGCTGGTGAGCATCGCGCTGATCGCGCCGGCCGTCGTCGTGGTCGCGGTGCTCGCCTTCCAGAGCCTGGGCGTGGTCTCGGGTCCGCTCGCCAGCGTCGGCTATGGGCTGGCGATCGGCTTTGCGGTCGCGCGCTGCGGGCGCGCCGCCGCGCTTGCGCTGTTCGCGCCGAGCGAGCCGTCGCGCCGGCTCGTAGGCTTCCACGACGACGAGGCGAGCGCCTTTGCGCGGCATCTGATCTGGCCGGCGCGTGTCCTCGGTCTCGGCGCCTTCTGCGTCATCGTGCTGCGCACGACCGGCGCGCCCGTCGCGCTGCCGGTCGCCGTGAATGCGCTGACGTCGCTCGCGATCGCCGGCGTCGCCGGGCATCTGCTCGCCCGTTTCCCCGAGCGCGAGGCGGGCGTGCGCGTTCCCGCCCTGCGGGTGGTGCTGTGGCTCATCGTCGCCGTCGCGGTGGTCGCGCTGGCGGCCGGCTATATCGGGCTTGCCGCCTTCGTGACCGGGCGCGGCACGGTGGCGCTCGCGCTCGTGTGTGCGCTCTATGTCGTGCTCGCGTTGGTCGACGCGCTGTTCACCGAGGTGCTGACCGGGGACACCGCGGCCGGCCGCCGGCTCGCGACCACGTTCGGCATCACGCCGCGCGGGCTCGAGCTTTCCGGCACGCTGCTCTCGCTCGCGCTGCGCATCATCATCGTGCTCGTCGCGCTGCCGCCGGTGCTCGGCCCGTGGAGCCTGTTCGCGACCAACGTCTTCGACTATTTCCGCCAGCTCGCGGCCGGCATCCGCGTCGCCGGCATCACCTTCTCGCTCACCGCGATCCTCACCGCGGTGGCCTGGCTGGTGATCGGCGTGCTCGCGGCACGCGGCGTGCAGCGCTGGCTGGAGACGCGGTTCATGCCGCGCACCGGCATCGACCCGAGCCTGCAGCATTCGGT
This sequence comes from uncultured Pseudomonadota bacterium, assembly GCA_963703755.1. Classification (GTDB taxonomy): domain Bacteria; phylum Pseudomonadota; class Alphaproteobacteria; order Rhizobiales; family Xanthobacteraceae; genus JAVDCA01. Next base: position 9,070 of record CAVPGG010000358.1, on the reverse strand, counting down.
CGCGACGCTGATCGGCTGGACGCTGCTGGTTGCCGCCATCGCGCTCGCGCTCGCCCATCTCGGCATCGAGCCGCAGCAGATCGCGCTGATCGCCGGCGCGCTGTCGGTCGGCATCGGCTTCGGCCTGCAGGCGGTCGTGTCGAATTTCATCTGCGGCATCATCCTGCTCGCCGAGCGGCCGATCCGCGTCGGCGACTGGGTGGTGGTGAAGAACGAGGAAGGCATCGTGCGCCGCATCAGCGTGCGCGCGACCGAGATCGAGACCTTCGACCGGGCGAGCGTGATCATCCCCAATTCCGAGTTCATCACCGGCGCGGTGAAGAACCTCACCCACTCGGACACGCTCGGCCGCATCACCGTGAAGGTCCGCGTGGCCTACGACAGCGACGTTGAGGCGGTGCGCGACATGCTGCTCGCCGTCGCGGTGGAGCACGCGCAGGTGCTCCAATCCCCGCCACCGCGCGTCTTTCTCATGCAGTTCGGCGACATCGGGATCGAGCTCGAGCTGCGCTGCATCGTCGCCAACGTCAACTACGGGCTCAACGTGAAGAGCGACCTGCAGCTCGTGATCCTGCAGCGCTTCCGTGCGGCCGGCGTGCGCATTCCCCTGCTGCCGAACGCCGAGCCGCCGCCCACGCGGGCTCCGGCCGCCGAACACGGCGCGCCGGGCGCCTGATCTTCATCTTTCGGCTACGGTCGGCCGGCATAATCCTGGCCCCGATTCGGAGATACGTGTTGATGTTCCACCTGCGTACGACCCTGCTGATCGCGGCGCTTGCCGCGGTGCTCGCGGCCTGCGCCGGCGAGATCGGGCCGCCGACGGAGCAGCCGTCGTTCTACCGCAGCCTCGCGAGCCCGGTGGCGCAAGTCGATGCGGCGGCGGCTGCCTCGATGATCTCCGGCTTCCGCCAGAACAACGGCCTCGGCGCCGTCGCGGTCGATCCCGTGCTGATGCAGCTCGCGCAGGCGCAGGCGAGCGCCATGGCGGCGCGCGACAAGCTCGATCATGAGAGCAAGGGTGAGTTCGGCAGGCGGATGAAAAAGTCCGGCTTCGAGCCGAAGGTCACGGTCGAGAACATCTCGGCCGGCTATCACACGCTGGCCGAGGCGTTCTCGGGCTGGCGCGATTCTCCGCCGCACCGCGCCAACATGCTCAATCCGGGCGTGACCCGCGTCGGCATCGCGGCGGTCTACGCGCCGAACTCCAAGTACAAGGTGTACTGGGCGCTGATCCTCGGTGCGCCGGCGGGGACGTAGCAGACATCCGAGAGCCGCCTGACCACGTCATGGCCGGGCTTGTCCCGGCCATCCACGCCTCTGTTGCTGTAAAAACCGTAAAGACGTGGATGCGCGGGACAAGCCCGCGCATGGCGGCAGGAGTCATCGCGCTCCCACCATCCCCAACATCTCCTTGCCGTAGGTCGTCCTCGCCTCGTCGCGCAGCGGCTGCACCGCGTCGGCGAACAGCGCATGCTCGGCCGCCGTCAGCTCCACGATCTCGCAACCTTGCGCCTCGATCGCACGCCGTGACTCGCCGTCCTCCTCGACCGCGAGCCCCCGCTGGAACGCGACCGCGTCGATCACGTTCTGGCGCATCGCCGCCTGCAAATCGGGCGGCCACGCATCGAACGCGGTGCGGTTCAGGAAGATCGGCCGCGAGATGTAGAAGTGGTTGGAGACGGTATGGAATCGGTGGAACTTGTGCACGCCGTAGGTGACCGTGTTGGCGAACGGGTTCTCCTGCGCGTCGATCGTGCCCGCCTTGATCATGGCGATCGCCTCGGTCAGGTCCATGCGCATCGGCACCGCGCCGAGCAGCTCGAAGGTGCGGCGCTGCACCTCGCTCGGCAGCACGCGGATGCGCAGCCCGGCGAGATCGGCCGGCGTGTGCACGGGGCGCACGCGGTTGGAGATCTGGCGGAAGCCGTTCTCGAACCAGCCGAGGATGCGGTAGTCCACGGCCGCCTCGATCTTGCGCGCGAGGTGGGCGCCGAGCGCGCCGTCCATGGCGCCGCGCGCCTGCGCGTTGTCGGCGAACAGGAACGGCAGGTCGACGAAGCCGAGCGCCGGCACGCGGTCGGTGAGGTAGCTCGACGACTGGTAGCCGAGCGTGAGCAGCCCGTGCTCGACCAGCCACAGGATGTGCTCGGCATTGTAGCCGAAGTCCATGATGTTCCAGACGTAGCGGACCTGCAAGCGGTCGCCGAATTCCTGCTCCAGCCGGTCGCCGATGAATTTCAGCGCGCGCGAGAAGCCGGTGGTCGCCGGGCCGTAGCCGCCCATGCGGATCTGGATCGGGTCGGTCATAATATTCTGAGTCTCCTCGTAGCCCGGATGGAGCGAAGCGCAATCCGGGGCCGCCGTCCCCGCATTCCGCTTCCGCCTACGCGCTCCGCGCTTCGGCGGACTTCAAACCCGTCCGTAGCTCGCGCAGCGAGCGAAGGCGGGTCGCTCCATGCGGGCTATCAGCCGAACCAACGTCTTGCACATGTACCACCTTTTCTCCACATTCGTTTCGCGGCTCCCGTGCCGGGCGCCGGGAGTGCGCGATGCCTGAAGGCCATCCGAAACGCGTCGGTCTCTTCGTCACCTGCCTGGTCGACATGATCCGGCCGTCGGTCGGCTTTGCGGCCGTGAAGCTGCTCGAGGACGCCGGCTGCACCGTCGAGGTGCCGCGCCAGTCCTGCTGCGGCCAGCCGGCGTTCAACTCCGGCGATCGCGCGACCGCCCGCGCCATCGCCGAGCAGGTGATCGAGGCGTTTGCGCCCTACGACTACGTCGTCGCGCCCTCCGGCTCGTGCGCGGGCCAGCTCAAGGCGCACTATCCCGAGCTGTTTCACGGCGATCCCAACTGGCTGCCGCTCGCCGACGCGCTCGCGGCGAAGACCTTCGAGCTGATCTCGTTCCTGGTCGACGTGCTCGGCGTCACGCGGGTCGACGCCGCCCTCGAGACGACCGCGACCTATCACGACTCGTGCTCCGGGCTGCGCGAGCTCGGCGTGCGCATCCAGCCACGGCGGCTGCTGGGCAGCGTGCGCGGGCTCACGCTCAAGGAGATGCGCGATTCCGACGTGTGCTGCGGTTTCGGCGGCACCTTCTGCGTCAAGTATCCGGACATCTCCAACGCCATCGTCGGCAAGAAGAGCGCGAACATCGCGGCGAGCGAGGCGCGCCTGCTGCTCGCGGGCGACCTCGGCTGCCTGATGAACATGGCCGGCAAGCTGCAGCGCGAGGGCAAGCCGATCGAGGTGCGCCACGTCGCCGAGGTGCTGGCCGGCATGACGGCCGAGCCGGCGATCGGGGCGCCGCGTCAGCCGGACGCGGGGCCGAAGCCGTGACCCACATCGCGACCTCGCCGCGCTTCAAGGAGAACGCCAAGGCGGCGCTCGCCGATCCCGAGCTGCAGAACGCGCTCAAGTTCGTCGAGGTGAACTTCATCGCCCGCCGGCGCGAGGTGGCGGACAAGCTGCCCGAGTTCGACGCGCTGCGCGATTCCGCGCGCGACATCAAGAACCACACGCTCGGGCATCTCGACCTCTATCTCGAAGCCTACGAGCAGAAGGTCACGGCCGCGGGCGGCCAGGTGCACTACGCGGTGACGGCGGACGACGCCAAGCGCATCGTGCTCGAGATTTGCAAGAAGCTCGACGCCAAGACGGTCACCAAGGGCAAGTCGATGATCGGCGAGGAGATCGCGATCAACGATCACCTCGAGGCGAACGGCATCACGCCGGTCGAGACCGATCTCGGCGAATACATCATCCAGCTGCGCCACGAGATCCCCTCGCACATCATCGCGCCGGCCGTGCACCTCACCAAGGCGCAGATCGAGGCCGACTTCCGCCGCGTGCACAACAATCTGCCGGCCGACCGCAACCTCACCGAGCCGACCAGCCTGCTCGCCGAGGCGCGCGGCGTCCTGCGCGAGAAATTCCTTGCCGCCGATGTCGGGATCACGGGCGCGAATTTTCTCGTCGCCGAGACCGGCACCTCGATCATCGTCACCAACGAGGGCAACGGCGATCTCACCCAGACCTTGCCCAGGGCGCACATCGTGCTCGCCAGCATCGAGAAGCTGGTGCCGACGCTGGAAGATGTCGCCCAGTTCCTGCGCGTGCTCGCGCGCTCGGCCACGGGCCAGGAGATGTCGGTCTACACCACGCTCTCGACCGGCCCGCGCCGCCCTGACGATCCCGACGGGCCGGGCGAATATCACGTGGTGATCCTCGACAACGGCCGCTCGTCGATGCTGGGCGGCGAGTTCGCCGACATGCTGCGCTGCATCCGCTGCGGCGCCTGCATGAACCACTGCCCGGTCTATCACGCGGTCGGCGGCCACGCGTATGGATGGGTCTATCCCGGCCCGATGGGCGCGGTGCTCACCCCGAGCCTGATCGGCGTCGACCAGGCGGGGCAGCTGCCGAATGCCTCGACCTTCTGCGGGCGCTGCGAGGAAGTCTGCCCGGTGCGCATCCCGCTGCCGCGCATGATGCGGTCCTGGCGCGAGCGCGAGTTCGAGCGGCATCTGTCGCCCGCGACGGTGCGCGGCGGACTGGCATTCTGGGCGTTCTTCGCCAAGCGGCCACGGCTCTATGGTTTGGCGACCTCGATGGCGGCGCGCCTGCTGGCGCTGATCGGCCGCCACAAGGGGCGCTTCCGCTGGCTGCCGTTCGCGGGCGGCTGGACGCGCTATCGCGAATTTCCCGCGCCCCAGGGCGCGACCTTCCAGGCGCAGTGGAAGGCGCGGCGATCGGTCCATCGATGAGCGGGCGCGACCGAGATCCTCGGCGCGATCCGCCGCTCGCTCGGCGTCACCGGCAACGAGGCGCCGCGCCGCCGCGAGGTCGCCGACCGCATCGGCGGCCATCCGCGCGGCGTCGTGCCGGCACGCGGGCAGGGCTCGCCGCCGGAGCGGCTCGATCTCTTCGCCCGCATGGTCGAGCAGGCCGCCGGCAGCGTCGCGCGCGTCAATGATCCGGCCGACGTGCCGGAGGAAGTCGCCGCCTTTCTGCGCCGCTACAACCTGCCGATGGCGGCGCGGCGCGGCGCCGATGCGCGGCTCGCCAGCATCCCGTGGGAGCGAGCCGGCATGCTGGAAATCTCGACCGGCGCGCCCGATCCGAAGATGCTGTCGTCGGTTTCGCACGCCTTCGCGGGCGTCGCCGAAACGGGCACGCTCGTGCTCACTTCCGGCGCCGACAATCCGACCTCGCTCAATTTCCTGCCCGACAACCACATCGTGGTGATCAACGCCAAGGATGTGACTGGCGACTACGAGACGGTGTGGCAGCGGCTGCGCGCGAAATTCGGCGAGGCCGTGATGCCGCGCGCCGTCAACCTGATCACGGGCCCGTCGCGCTCGGCCGACATCGAGCAGACGCTGATCCTCGGCGCGCACGGCCCGCGCCGGTTGCATGTGATCGTGGTCGGCGCGCCGTAAGTTGCGCCGTGCCGTGTGGCAGATGTTTGGGCAGCCGTGGGCAGGTCGCATCGCCACATTGCGTGAACCGACGCCGCGCCGTGGCAGCGCGCAAGCGCTTGCGCTAACCTCAGGGTCGCAGCGGCGCGACAATTCATTCCGCACAACAAGCGCCGCGCGACGGGAGGGAATCATGGCGCGCACGCACGCATCGGCGACCGGGAGATTGGCAAGAGTTCCTGCTGTGCGGAACTCGTCGGCGCGCTCGGAATCGCGGCGATCGGTCCCGCCGCGGCGCAGGAGCGGAACAAGGAGCCGATCAAGATCGGCTTCAGCGTTTCGCTCACCGGCGGGCTCGCGTCCTCGGGCAAGGCGCATCTTCTGTCGAAGCAGATCTGGGCCGAGGAGATCAACGCCAGGGGCGGGCTGCTCGGCCGTCCCGTCAAGCTCGTCTACTACGACGACCAGACCAGCGCCGCGACGGTGCCGGGCATCTACGCCAAGCTCATGGATGTCGACCATGTCGACCTCGTGATGGGCGCGGCGACGAACCTCATCGTCGCCGCCATGCCGCAGATCATGCAGCGCAAGCGGATGGTGATGGTGCTGCTCGCACTCGGCTCCAACGCCCAGTTCAGGTATCCGAAGTATTTCCAGAGCGCGCCGTTCGGGCCCGACTCGCAGGGCGTGCTGTCCGACGCCTTCTTCCAGGTGGCGCGGACGATCACGCCGGCGCCCAAGACGGTCGCACTGGTCGGCGCCGACGCCGAGTTCTCCAACAACGTGCTCACCGGCGCGCGCGTCAACGCCAAGCGGTATGGCCTGCAGATCGTCTACGACCGCAGCTATCCGCCCAGCACGGTCGACTATTCGCCCATCGTGCGCGCCATCCAGGCGACCAACCCGGACATCGTGCTCGTCGCGTCCTATCCGCCCGACTCGGTCGGCATGATCCGCGCCGCGAGCGAGATCGGCCTGAAGACGCAGCTGTTCGGCGGCGCCATGGTCGGCATGCAATATGCCTCGCTGATGGGACAGCTCACCGACAAGCTCAACCGCGTCGTGAACTACCACTTCTTCGTGCCGAGCCCGAAGATGAGCTTCCCCGGAATCGAGGCGTTTCTCGCCAAGTATCAGGAGCGCGCGGCGGCCGCGGGCGTCGACCAGCTCGGCTTCTACCAGCCGCCGTTCGCCTATGCGGCCATGCAGGTGCTGGAGCAGGCCGTGACGGCGACCGGCACGCTCGACGACGACAAGCTCGCGGCCTACATCCACAACAACGCGTTTCAGACCATCGTCGGCGAGATCAGGTTCAACGAGCTGGGCGAATGGGCGACGGCGCGGCCGATCATGGTCCAGTTCCAGAACGTGCAGGGTGCGGGGCTCGACCAGTACAAGACCGGGCATCGCGAGGTGATCGTCTATCCGGCGCAATACAAGGATGGCGAGCTGCAGTTTCCGTTCGCGAAGTAAGGCGGCAGGCGGCGCACAGGACATCGCTCATGCAGATCACCGCGGCGGTCGCGCGCGAGCGCTTCGGCGCCTTCACGATCGAGGCGCTCGAGCTCACCGACCCGCGGCCGGATGAGCTGCTCGTGCGCATCGTCGCGAGCGGCATGTGCCAGACCGACCAGCACGGGCGCGACGGCTACTACGACACGCCGCTGCCCGCCGTGTTCGGGCACGAGGGCGCCGGCATCGTCGAGGCGCTCGGCGCAGGCGTGACGAAGTTCGCGCCCGGCGATCACGTGGTGATTTCCTACCCGTGGTGCGGCACCTGTGCGAACTGCCGCCGGCACATGGAGTTGCACTGCCAGAACAACTTCGATCTCAAGATGCGCGGCATGCGCGCCGACGGCTCGACGCTGATCCGCCAGGCCGACGGCGCGCCGGTGTACAGCGCGTTCTTCCAGCAGTCCTCGTTCGCGACCCATGCAATCGCCAATGAGCGCTTCGCCGTGAGGGTGCGCAACGATGCACCGCTCGAATTGCTGGGCCCTTCGCCTGCAGCGGCCAGACCGGCGCCGGCGCGGTGCTCAACAGCATGCAGCCGCAGCCGGGCGACGCCTTCGCGGTGTTCGGCGTCGGCGCGGTCGGGCTCTCGGGCCTGATGGCGGCGCGCATCGCCGGTTGCGATCCGATCATCGCGGTCGACATCCATGCGCGGCGGCTCGAACTCGCGCGCGAGCTCGGCGCGACGCACACGATCGATCACACCGGCCGCACCGACGTGGTCGCCGAGATCCGCCGTATCGCCGGCGCCGGCGTGCGCTTCTCGCTCGAGACCTCGGCGCAGCCGGCGGTCTTTCGCGAGGCGGTCGAGGCCCTCATGCCGGCCGGCACCTGCGTGCTGCTCGGCAGCGCGCGTGCCGGCACCGAGGTCAAGCTCGACATGCCGTTCCTGCAATTCGGCCGCGTCGTGCGCGGCGTCATCCAGGGCGAGAGCCATCCGCCGGAGTTCATTCCGCGCCTGGTCGATCTCCTGATGCAGGGCAAGATGCCGGTCGATCGCATGATCACGTTCTACCCGCTCGCCGAGATCAACCGGGCGGCGAAGGACTCGACCGACGGAACCACCATCAAGCCGGTGTTGCACATGCCCTCGTGATCCCGGCCGAGTTCCATCGTGGGAACGGGCTTTCGGGCCGCGCGTTGAGCCTGAAAGGCGTAACGTACGCCGGCAGGAGGGCGTGATGGAACGGAACACGGAACCGCGAACGACGCCCGACGGTGATGCCGATGCCAGGGCCAGCCACAAGACCAGCCACAAGATCGGCAAGGCGCGCGATCACGCGCGGGACGAGGCCCTGGATGAAGCCTTGGACGAGGCCCTCGAGGAGACTTTCCCGGCCTCCGACCCGGCGAACCTGACCCAGCCGCCCAAATCGAAGCACGACTGACGCCGCGAAAGGCCGCTGCCGGCGGCCGGCGCCATATTGCTAACTCGTTGAATCCAAGCGCTATTAAGCACCGGCGGGAAAACCGCTACGCCAGCGTAAAGATCGCTCACATTTTTTGAAGCAATCCGCAGTATGATATTGCTATAGCCCCGTGTGCGTGGGTGTCCCGGTTGCGCGCCGGGGAGGGGATATCATGGTGCGTAAGTATTTCGGCACAGACGGCATTCGCGGCCGCGCCAACGGTGTGATCACGCCCGAGCTGGCTCTGAAGGTCGGGCAGGCGGCCGGAATTGTGTTTCGCCGCGGCGACCACCGCCATCGCGTCGTCATCGGCAAGGACACGCGCCTCTCCGGCTACATGATCGAGACCGCGCTGATCGCCGGCTTCACGTCGGTCGGCATGGACGTGCTGCAGCTCGGCCCGATGCCGACGCCGGCGGTCGCCATGCTTACCCGCTCGATGCGCGCCGATCTCGGCGTGATGATCTCGGCCTCGCACAATCTCTACGACGACAACGGCATCAAGCTGTTCGGCCCCGACGGCTACAAGCTCTCCGACGCGACCGAGCAGGAGATCGAGGCGCTCATCGACGGCGACATGTCGAAGAAGCTCGCCAAATCCGCGGCGCTCGGCCGCGCCAAGCGCATCGACGGCGTGCACGACCGCTACATCGAGTTCGCCAAGCGCACCCTGCCGAAGAATCTCTCGCTCGACGGCCTGCGCGTCGTCGTCGACAGCGCGAACGGCGCC
>CAVPGG010000357.1:0-8974 GCA_963703755.1 uncultured Pseudomonadota bacterium | reverse complement strand
GTGTACCCGGCGCCAATGCGACCCCCAGCGACAGCAGTAGCCCGTACACGCGTTTCATGGCGTCTCCTCCCTGATGATCCTGGCCGCTACAAGCAAGTTCTTTGCCGTTCAACTCAAGGTCGAGCAGTTTTTCCCTGCGCCGGCGGTCCCGCCTTGATCGCCTCCACCACCCGCCGCGGCGTCACCGGCGACACCAATAGCTCCGCGCCGAGCCCCTTGAGCGCATCGTTGACCGCATTCGTGATCGCGGCCGGAGGCGCAATGGCGCCGCCTTCGCCCAGGCCCTTCTGGCCGAACCGCGTATAGGGCGAGGGCGTCTCCATGTGGACGATGCGCACGGCGGGCATCTCGGCCGAGCCGGGCAGCAGGTAGTCGGCAAGCGTCGCGCTGAGCGGCTGCGCGTCGGCGCTGAACATCATCTCCTCGAACAGCGCGGTGCCGATGCCCTGCGCGATCCCGCCGAGGATCTGGCCGTCGACGATCATCGGGTTGAGCAGCACGCCGCCGTCCTCGACCACGACATAGTCGAGGATCTCGACCGCGCCGGTGTCAGTGTCGACCGCCACGATCGCCGCATGCGCCGCATAGCTGAAGGTGCCGGTGTCGCGCTTGGCCTTGTAGCCGGCCGTCACCTCGAGCCCGGCCGGATCGACATCGGCGGGAAGATCCTGCGGCCGGCGATACCAGGTGCGGGCGATCTCGCCGACCGAGATGCGCCCTTGCGCGGCGATGACCGCGCCATCCGCGAGCCGCACGTCCTCGACGCGCGCCTGCAAGAGCTTTGCGCCCATCCGCTTGACCCGCTCGGCGAGCCGCTCGCACGCGGTCGCGACCGCGCCGCCCGACATGATGGCGCAGCGCGAGCCCCAGGTGCCAGTCGAGTAGGGGGTCAGCGCGGTGTCGCCATGCACGAGCTGGATGCGCGCATGCGGCACGCCGAGGATCGAATGGGCGACCTGCGAGAGCGTCGTCTCCAGGCCCTGGCCATGGCTGTGCGCGCCGATGCGCAGCTCAAGGCCGCCGTCGGGGGTGAAGCGCGCGAAGCATTGCTCGTGGCCGGGCACGAAAGGGATGCCCCACGCTGCATAGACACTGGTGCCATGCCCGGCCTGCTCCGAATACATCGCGAGCCCGACGCCGATACGGCGGCCGTCGGGCTCGCCGCGGCGCTGCCGCGCGCGCACCGCATCGAGCCCGATCGCCGCGACCGCACGGCGCAGCGCCTCGGGGTAGTCGCCCGAATCGAAATGCCGCTTGGCGATGTTGTCGAACGGCATCTGCTCCGGCCGCACCAGGCTGCGCCGGCGCAGCTCCGCGGGCTCGATGCCGATCTCGCGCGCGAGCGCTTCGAGCGTGACCTCGAGCGCGAAGCACACGCCCGTGCGCGCGACGCCGCGGTAGGGCAGGATCGGCGGCTTGTTGGTCGCGACCGAGAACGTGCGGCAGCGATAGTGCGGAAAGTCGTAGAGGCCGGGCAAGATGCTGCCGATCTGGCCGGCCTCGAGGCAGGCCGAGAACGGATAGGCCGAGTAGGCGCCGGCATCGACGGTCGCGTCGCAATCGAGCGCGAGCAGCCGGCCTTGCGCGTCCGCATAGGCGGTGAGGCGATAATGGTGCTCGCGGCAATTGGCGCCGGCCGTCAGGCTCTCGCGGCGGTCCTCGATCCAGCGCAGCGGCACGCCGAGCTTGCGGCTCGCCCAGGCGAGCGCCACCTCCTCGCCGAGCAGCACGCCCTTGTAGCCGAAGCCGCCGCCGACGTCGGGCGCGATCACGCGGATACACCCCTCGTCGAGACCGAGGCATTCGGCGAGCCCCGAGCGCACGATATGCGGCTGCTGGGTCGCGCTCCACAGCACCAGCTGGTCGAGCCGGCTGTCCCAATGCGCCAGCACGCCGCGGCCTTCGAGCGGGCTCATTACCTGGCGCGAGGTCACGAGCTCGCGCGTGACCGAATAGGCGGCATTGGCTTTGGCGGCCGCGAAGTCAACGTCGATCTCGGTGGTGAGAAAGAGATTGTCGCCCCAGGGCTCGTGCACGAGCGGCGCGTCGGCGCGCCGCCCGGCCAGCATGTCGTGGACGGTGGGGAGGGGGTCGAGGTCGAGCACGATCTGCGCCGCCAGATCCTCGGCTTCGCCGAGGCTCGGCGCGATGCACATGGCGACCGGCTCGCCGACGTGACGCACCTTGCCGCTCGCCAGCACCGGCTGCAGCGACGACTTGAACCCGGCGAGCGCCGTGTCGGCGCGGATCGCCTGCACGCCGACAAGATCCTCGGCGATGAAGACGCGATCGCGGATGGCCGGCGGAATGCGGATCGCCGTGATGCGCGCATGCGCGAGCGGGCTGCGCAAGAACGCGACCTCGCGCATGCGCGGCAGCGCGATGTCGCCGACGAACTGCCCGCGGCCGCGCAGGTAGCGGTCGTCCTCCTTGCGAACGAGCCGCGCCCCAATGCCCTGCTCGGTCACGCTGGTCCTCGCGCGAGTTGCCGCCGTTCGATCAGCGTAGCGCGTCGGGTGAGCAAAGCGAAGGTGCCGACCGTCTCCGTGGCGCCACCGCATGAACAAGCCATGCGCAGCGCGCAATAGAGACGGCGCATGGCGGGAGACAGCATGGCGGGAGGCTGCTTGTCACCGCGGGATCGCCACAATAGTCTTTCGCCACGCCATGCTTCTTGCCGGATGCCGGCAAGCGCGCCGCAAGCCGTGCGGTCAGCAGAGGAATGAAGTCATGAACGCAGCCCCTGTCTACGATCTCATCCTCCAAGGCGGCCACGTGATCTGCCCGGCCTCCGGCATCGACGGCGTCATGGACGTTGCGGTCGCGGACGGCAAGATCGCGCAGGTGGCGAAAAGCGTCATTCCGTCGTCGGCCAAGAGCGTGATCGACGTGCGGGGCAAGCTGGTGCTGCCCGGCATGATCGACACGCACGCGCACATCTACCGCTACGTGACCGGCCGCTTCGGGCTCGACGCCGACATGGTCGGCGTGCAGAGCGGCGTCACGGCGCTGATCGACCAGGGCGGCGCCTCCTGCATGACGTTCCCGGGCTTCCGCCACTTCGTCGCGGAGCCGGCGGCGAGCCGCTGCTACGCGTTCATCTCCGCCTATCTGGTCGGCGGGCTCGAGGGCCACTACTACCCGCAGCTCTATTCGCCCGAGGGCGTCGACGTGAACGCCACGGTCGCGGCCGCCAAGGCCAACCGCGACCTGGTGAAGGGCGTGAAGGCGCATGCGGAGATCGGCGGCTACGCGCGCTGGGGCACGAAAGTGATGGAGCTGGGCGCGCAGATCGGCCGTGACGCGAACCTGCCGGTCTATGTGCATTTCGGCCAGCTGTGGTCGCTGCCGCCCGAGGGCGCAAACGGCGTCGATGCCGACACGATCGTCGAGCGCACGGTCGCGCTGCTGCGGCCGGGCGACATCCTGGCGCATCCGTTCACCCGCCATCCGGGCGGCTTCGTCGACAAGAGCGGCAAGGTGCATCCGATCGTGCGCGCCGCGATCGACATGGGCCTCAAGATCGACGTCGGCCATGGCAGCCACTTCTCCTACAAGGTGGCGCGGCGCGCGCTCGACGCAGGCATCGTGCCGCACACGCTCGGCGCCGACATGCACGGCTACAACACGTTCCTGCCGCCGCCGCCCGGCACGCCCGCCGAGCATCCGGACGACGAGAACCATCCCTTCGCGGGCCAGGCGCGCTTCAGCCTCAGCCAGGCCATGAGCTCGATGCTGGCGCTCGGCCTCACGCTGCAACAGGTGGTGCCGATGGTCACCAGCAACGCGGCGCAGATGGCCGGCCTGCCGGACGAGATCGGCGCGCTCAGGCCCGGGATGGCGGCGGACGTCTCCGTGCTCGATGACGTGCGCGGCCGCTTCAAGCTGCAGGACAACGAGCGCACCGTGATCATGGCCGAGCGGCTGCTCGAGCCCGCCTTCTGCCTGCGCGCCGGGCGGCGCTACGACGCGACCGCGCCGATCCTGCCGCGCGCCATCGCGGCCTGAGCGGCCGGTCGACGCCATGATCGCGAGCTGGGCGACGCTCAGTCAGGCCGAGCGCGACGCCGCCTACAACAACAACCTGGCGGTCGCGAACAGCGCCGAGCTGGTCGAGCGGCGCAACGCGGCGTCCATGGCCTTCCGTAAGGCGCATCCGGCCGGCCTCGACGTGCCCTACGGGCCGGCGCCGCGGCAAAAATGGGACCTGTTCGCCGCGCCGGCTCCGTCGGCGCCGTGCCTCGTATTCATCCACGGCGGCTACTGGCAGCGCAACGCGCGCGAGGATTTCGCCTGCTTTGCCGAAGGCATCATGGCGCATGGCTGGTCGATGGCGCTGCCGGGCTACACGGTTGCGCCCGACGCGACGCTCGCGGCTATCGTGGACGAAATCCGGCGCGCGCTCGATTGGCTCGCCGCGCAGGGTCCCGCGAAGGGCGTCGCGGCCGGTCCCATCGTCGTGTCCGGCTGGTCGGCCGGCGGCCATCTCGCCGCCATGGCGCTCGCGCATCCGCGCGTCGCGGCGGGTCTCGCCATCTCGGGCGTCTACGAGCTGGCGCCGATCCGCGAAACCTACCTCAACGAGAAGCTGCGCCTGACCGACCAGGAGGTCGCGACGCTCTCGCCATTGCGGCTGCCGGTCGTGCCCAAGCAGATGGCGATCGCCTATGGCACGCGGGAGCTGCGCGCGCTGGTCGACGACAGCCGCGACCTCCACGCGCGCCGCGCCGCAGCCCATGCGTCCGGCCCGCTCATCCCCGTTGCGGGCGCCGACCACTTCACCATCATGGATGAGCTGCGCCGGCCCGATGGCGCGCTGGTCGCCGCTGCCCGCGCGCTGGTCGAGCAAAGGGTCTAGGCCGCTTCCCCGCGCGCGAGCAGCGCCGCATTGCGGATCGCTGCGATGTTGGCGCGGTAGTTCTCCGGCTTGCCGCCCTTGAATACGGCGGAGCCCGCGACCAGCACGTTGGCGCCCGCGCGGGCGACGACGGGCGTGGTCTCCGGTGTGATCCCGCCATCGACCTCGATATCGATCGGCCGCCCACCCGCGAGCGCGCGCAGCCGCGCGATTTTCTCAGCGGCATTCGGGATGAAGGGCTGGCCGCCGAAGCCCGGATTGACCGACATGACGAGGATGAGATCGACCATGTCGATCACGTGCTCGATCGTGCTCTCAGGCGTGCCGGGGTTGAGCGTGACGCCGGCCTTCACGCCGAGCCCGCGGATCGCCTGCAGCGAGCGGTGGATGTGCGGCCCCGCCTCGACATGCACCGTGATGATGTCGGAGCCGGCCTTGGCGAAGGCCTCGAGATAGGGATCGCACGGCGCGATCATCAGGTGCACGTCGATGGTCTTCTTTGTATGCGGGCGCAGCGCCTTCACGACATCCGGACCGATCGTGATGTTGGGGACGAAGTGACCATCCATCACGTCGACGTGGATCCAGTCGGCGCCGGCCGCGTCGACGGCGCGCAGCTCCTCGCCAAGCCGGGCGAAGTCGGACGCCAGGATGGAGGGGGCGATGAGCAGCGGACGGGCCATCGGTTCCTCATGAGTTTCGTGGATCGCGTAACACGCAAGGCGCGCAGGGGCAACGCGCGCCGGTGCCCCGGCAGGAATTGCCGGTGAAACGCGACGCGAGGCGTTTTCTGCCCAGCCGGGCGCGGGTTCGTCCAACGATTTCAGATACTTAAGCAGGGAGCCACGGCGGCATAGGCTTTGCAGTTGGCACGGCCAGGTGGGTTAAATTCCAGTGGAGTAGTGCCATGTTCTTCCTTGCCGGTGCCGCCGCATCGAGCGCGCTCGACCTGATCTCGTCGCTGCAGCAAGCTCTCGGAGGCAGCAGCACGTCGGCCCAGTCGCCGGCCACCTTCGACCCGGCCAGCATGCCGGGAACCGCGACGACGCCGCAAACCCCGACCGCCAACGTCTCGACCAGCGCGAGCGCTTCGGCCGGGCTCTCGACGCCGTTGTCCTCCTCGACCCTGAATGCGCTGTTCTCGCTGCAGGGGCAGCAAGGCCAGCCGCTGCTGGCGGTCAACGGCGACGCGCTCAGCAAGGAGATGTTCTCGCTGCTCGACAGCAACGGTGACGGCGGCATCAGCCAATCGGAGTTCAATGCGGCCTTCGGGCAGAACGGCAACACGACCCAGGCGAACAGCCTGTTCGCACGGCTCGACACCAACGGCGACGGCTCGGTCAGCCCGCAGGAGCTCACCAACGCGCTCGACGGGCAGGACCAGAGCGGCACGCAGGGGGCCTCGCAAGGCTCCGACACGCAAGGCGCCCATCACCATCATCATCACGGCGGCGGGTCTCGACATCGCGAGCCTCTCGGTGGGTTGGGCGCCCTGGGCGGCGCCGGCGGGGCGGGCGGCAGCGCGGGCAGCAATGCCAACGATCCTTTCGCCAGAACGGCACCAGCCAGAGCGTGACCAATACGGATGGCTCGATGACCACGACGATCACCTACGGTGGCATGGATCGCAGGTGACGATGACGATCCCGGGCACCGGCAATTCGAGCTCGGGGTCGGGCTCGGGCTCGGGCGGCAATTCGGTCGGCAACCTCAACAATTTCATCGAGCAGATGATCCAGCGTCAGGCGCAGATGCTGGCGAGCGCGGCGGCCGGCAATCGGTCGCGGTCAGTGCATAGGGTCTTTGCGCAATCGGCCTGACACCGCCTTGAGGGCGTGCGGCAGCAGATAGACCGGAAACTGCGCCGTCGCGATGCTAGAGCCAAGTGAGCTGGGGCACCTGGCCGCCGGTCGCCGCGATCATCACGCCGAGATTGCGCAGGCCCGCCGCGAGCGCGAGGGTGAGCGCCGCATCGCGTCCGGCGCGCCAGAACACGAGGGCAGTCGTGGCGCCGAGCACGAGCGAGGTCGCAAAGGCGAGCGCGATCAGCCCGAGCAGCAGCCAGGGGCGCGCGATCGCCTGCGCGATGACCCCGTCCATCACCGCGACCGCGAAGACGAAGAGCGCGATCACGCTCAGCCCGTCGATTTGCTCGCTTTGCCGCTCGACCCAGCCCCGACCGGCGACCTGGCGCAGCAGCGCCGCGACGGCGGCGGCGCCCGCTAGCATTCCGAACAGCCGCAGGCCGAGCGCGAGCGGCGACAGGTCCATGGCGCCGCCGAGAAAGAGGGCCGCAAACGCGGCGGCCGTCACCGGCGTCACGACCGCGCTGGCGGTCAGCACCGCCAGCACCAGCGCCGCGTCGAGCCCCAACAGTGCCGCAATAGACGAGGTGGCGATGACCGGTGGCGCAGCGGACTGGAAGACCAGCGCAATCAGCAGCCCGCGCTCGAAGCCCGCGGCCATCAGCGGAAGGCCGCATATCAGCGGCGTCGCGATCACCATCCAGGCGGTCGCGGCCAGCACGAGGCCGGGCCGGGCGAAACGTTGGCGCAGGGCGCCAGGGTCGACCCGCAGGAACGCCAGGGTGAGCAGCACGAACACGCTCGGCGTGAAAGCCGGCTTCATCAGCGCGGCGAGCCACGGCAGGGCGAGGCCGGCGAAGAGCGAAAGCGCGACCGCGCCGGTGCCCTGGCGGCCGAGCCAGGCGAGCGCGGCGGCCGGCCGCAAGAGCCAAGACATCGGGATTCCCGGCAATCAAGTTCTGCGGCAGGGTTGTCATGCCGCGCCGACCCTTGATAGTGATTTCGCGCCGCGGCTGCCATATATGAGCGTTCGTCGCTTCACCCTCCCCTGAAGGGGGAGGGTCGACGCCGAGCGCAAGCTCGGCGTCGGGGTGGGGTGACAGCGCTCGCGGCAAGCTCAGCCACCCCACCCACCTCACCCCGCTCGCTGCGCTCGCGACCCCCCCTTCAGGGGAGGGTACAGAGAGGACCTCCCCATGGCACGCACCGACGCCATCGTGCTCGGCGCCGGCATCGTCGGCACGACAATCGCGCTGCACCTCGCCAAGCGCGGGCTCGCGGTCGCGCTGGTCGATCGCCGCGAGCCGGGCGAGGAGACCTCCTACGGCAACACCGGCATCATCGAGGGCAATACGATCTTTCCGGCCGCATTCCCACGCAGCCTTGCGGCGCTCGCCCGTGTCGCGTTGAAGCGCGCGCCGGAGGCGAACTATCACGTCACGTTCCTGCCCAAGGTCGCGCCGTGGCTCCTCGCCTTCCGCGCCTGGTCGCAGCCCGACAAGCTGGTTGAGACCGCGCGGGTGATGCGTCCGCTGTTCGGCCACGCGGTTGCCGAGCACGAGGCGCTGATGGCGGAGGCGGGCGCCGCGCATCTGCGGCGCACGACCGGCTGGCTCAAGCTCTACCGCCGCGACGCGAGCTTCGCATCGACCGCGCGCGAGCGCGCCTTGGCAGAGGAGTTCGGCATTCCGATCCGCGTGCTCGACATGGAGGGCGCGCGGGCACTCGAGCCCTCGCTCAATCCGGTCTTCCGCCATGCGTTGCACCTGGAGGGTGCCACCAGCATTTCCGATCCGCTCGCGCTGACGCGCGCCTACGCGAAGCAATTTGCCGCGCTGGGCGGGGTCGTGCTCACGGGCGACGCGCGCTCGCTGCACCGCGCCGGCACGCGCTGGCGCGTCGACACGGCAGAGGGCCCGGTCGATGCGGCCGACGCGGTCGTGGCGATGGGGCCGTGGTCGCCGGATCTGCTGGCGCCGCTCGGCATCCGCCTGCCGATGGCGGTCAAGCGCGGCTATCACCTGCATTTCCGGCCGCAGGGCAATGCGAGCTTGGCGCGGCCGATCCTCGATGCGGACAACGGCTATTGCCTCACCCCGATGCGGCAGGGCATCCGCCTCACCACCGGCGCCGAGTTCGCCGACCGCGATGCGCCGCCGACGCCGGTGCAGTTCGGCCGCCTGATGCCGGCGGCGAGCGGCCTGTTTCCGCTCGGCGAGAAGGTCGAGGCGACGCCGTGGATGGGCAACCGTCCGTGCTTTGCGGATTTGCGGCCGGTGAGCAACACCAACGGCAACCAGTAGAGGACATA
>CAVPGG010000356.1:0-32141 GCA_963703755.1 uncultured Pseudomonadota bacterium | reverse complement strand
CTGCCGCCTGTTCACGGCAGCGCGGCGCGACCTGGTGCACAGCGGCATGAAGAGCCTGGTGGTGTGGGCGCTGTCCGACAACGAGCCGGCGGTCGGGTTCTATCGGGCACTCGGCGGCAAGGCGGTTGCCCGCTCCTCCGAGAAGTTCGGCGACAAGACCCTCGACAAGGTCGCCTACGCCTGGAACTGAGCGGCGTTGAGCCGCCGCAGCCGCGACCTCCACATTCCGTCTGCGAAACGGCTAGTCCTTGGCGCCGTATGGCCCGCTGAAGCCTCGGCCCTTCTCGCCCAGCACGATCGGCTTGTCCTTGCCGCACCGGAAGGTGCGCGCGTACTGGTCGGCGATCTGGCGGGCGAGATCGAGCGCGTTCGCATTCTGGCGGCCGTCCACATAGCCAACGTGACAGACGCCGCCCGGCCCGAGCCGGGTGACGACCAGCACCTCGCCGCGGAAAGTGCCGTCCGCGACCTTGGGATCGTCGACGACGACGACCGTCGTCCAGCGCATGATGGTCGCGAAGGCGCGGGCCTTGCCGCCGCGCTCGCGGACGATCCGCCACTCGATGCTCTTACCCTCGCCGTTCGGCACGCCGAGCGTCTCCCGCGCGGCGGGCTCGCGAAGGGCCTTGGCGCCGAAGCTGATGTAGACGCGCGCGTCGCCCATGGTCATCACGATCGGAATGCGGTCGTAGCCCTTGCAGCGCCATTCGCCGTCATCCTCGGGCTCGCGCCCCGGCGTGTGCGCGCATTTGTCGACATCGAACGCCGTCGTGACCGCCTCGATGGTCTGGGCGCGGGCGGGCGCTGCGGGCAAGGCCGCAAACGCCGCAGCCGCCGCCCATATGCGCATGGCGGTGAGCCGCAAGGTCCGTCCTCCTGATCTGTTCTGCCGGACACGCATCCGTGTCCTGACCTTATTGGTCGCCGCGTACCGGCGCCGGGTTCAGATCAGACGGCCGGCGCCGGCAGATGGCTGATCACGCAGGCGGCGCGCAGGGTGTTGACCAGCAGGCACGCGATCGTCATCGGACCGACGCCGCCGGGCACCGGCGTGATCGCGCCCGCGATGTCGCGCGCCTGCGCGAAGTCGACGTTGCCGACGATGTGCGTCCTGCCGTCCGCGGCGGCGATTTGGTTGATGCCGACGTTCATCACGGTCGCGCCGGGCTTGATCCAGTCGGCCTTCACCAGCGCGGGCTGGCCGATCGCGGCAAACAGCAGGTCCATCCGGCGGCAAAGCGCGGGCAGGTCGTGCGTCTTCGAATGCGCGATGGTGACGGTCGCGCTTTCGGCGAGCAGCAGATGCAGCAGCGGCCGGCCGACGACGTTGGAGCGGCCGATCACCACGGCATCGAGGCCGGCGAGCGACCGCCGCACGCGCTTGACCAGCATCATGCAGCCGAGCGGCGTGCACGGGACCATGACCGGAATTCCGGTCGCGAGGCGGCCGACATTGAGCGGGTGGAAGCCGTCGACATCCTTGGCGGGATCGATCGCGTCGATGACCTTCTGCGCATCGATCTGCGCGGGCAGCGGAAGCTGCACCAGGATGCCGTGCACGGCCGCGTCCGCATTGAGGCGCGCGAGCAGGGCGAGCAGCTCGGCCTCGCGCACGTCCTCGGGCAGGCGATGGTCGAACGAGCGCATCCCGGCCGCCGCGACCTGGCGGGTCTTGCTGCGCACGTAGACCTCGCTCGCCGGATTGTGGCCGACCTGGACGACGGCGATTCCCGGCACGAGGCCATGCGCCGCCGACACGCGCGCGACCTCGGCGGCGACGCGCGTGCGCAGCTCCTCGGCGATCGCCTTGCCGTCGATGATGGTCGCGGTCACGGGTGTCGCGCCTCGACAAGTTGTGCCAATGCGGCCGCGAGCGCCGCGCCCGGGCCGGCGATCCTAAGCCGCTTGAGCCGCGCAGTCGCACCCGCCACCAAGGCCACGTCGCGCGGCGCGATCGCGAGCGAGGCCGCGATGAGCCGGATCAGCGCGGCATTCGCGGCGCCGTCACTCGGGGCGGCGCGCACCCGCGCCTTCAGCACGGATCGGCCGTCCGACATTTGCTCGATACCGTCGATCGCATCGCGTCCGCCTTTCGGCGTGAGGCGCACGGTCAGCGCCAGTCCGTCCCCGACAATGTGCCAGGGAAGTCCCTCCGCCATCGCTCAGAAGACGTAGGGATAAATGTAAAGCGCTATCGAGCGCTCGATGATGTAAATGATCAACAGCACGATGAGCGGCGAAATATCGAGTCCGCCGAGGTTTGGCATCATCTGCCGGATCGGCCGAAATACCGGCTCGGTCGCGCGATAGAGAAAATCCGCAATCACCGCCACGATATGGTTGCGCGTATTGACCACGTTGAAGGCGATGAGCCAGGACACGATCACGGCCGCAATGATGATGTACCAGTAGGCCCACAACAGATAAATGATGACTTCCAGGAATGGGCGCATCCGATTCGTCCTGAGGTGGCGACGCGCACATTTAGCGGGTCGCGTGGGCCCAAACAAGCCGCGGCGTTGAGCACGCGATCCTGTGCGCGATCCTGGCGCACAATCCTTGACAGGCCCCAACCCCGGCCCTAAATGGCACCGTTTCCCAGGGCCTTCGGCGCATTGCGCCGCTGGGCGGCAAGGGGCCGTAGCTCAGCTGGGAGAGCGCCTCGTTCGCAATGAGGAGGTCAGGGGTTCGATCCCCCTCGGCTCCACCAGCCTTCGCCCCCTTCGGGGGCTACGGCTCGGCAAGCCGCCCCGGCGAACACATCTGCTTCAAGGGAAAAGAGGGGCGAAGGCTGTCGCGCCGAAGCTCGAAGAGCGTAGGCGGGTTGCTGAATCTCACGTCCTCATTCACGAACACTTGGCGATAAAGCAAATCCGCGGCACGCCGGGCGCGCCGCGGATTTTCAGTCACCAATCGCCAATCGCCGCAGCGCTCAGCCGGTCGGCGGAGCGATCTCGTCCAGGCTCCTCTGCCGCGCTTCCGGGCCGAGGAAGTTGACCGAGACGGCGGCGACGATGAGCACGGCCGCGAGGCTGCCGAAAACCGTCGTCAGCCCCCAGCCATTCTTGACCCACAGGATTCCCGGGACGATGCCCGCGGTGGCGAGGCGGCCGACGCCCGCGGCCCACCCGAAACCGGATGCGCGCGCGTTGGTCGGGAACACCTCGGACGCGAAGATCTGCATCGCGTTGCCGGCGACCTGGATGAAGAAGACCATGATGAAGCCGGCGGTCAGCAGTTGCCAATCGGCTCCCGCGTTGGCGAAAACAACCGCCATGATGCCGGCGCCAACGAAGGCGAGGACCGACGTGATCTTACGGCCGTATTTGTCGAGCGTATACATCATGCAGATGCTCGCGCACGGCACCGCCATATTCATCACCAGCGTGTAGGTGAGCGACTTGGTGATGGTGAAGCCCTTGTCGACCATGATGCTGGGCAGCCAGGAGCCCAGCCCGATGGCGACGCCGAAGAACGCCGAGAAGCAGATCATGCCGGCGATCACGCGCACCGGGAACGAGCGGAAGACGACGGCGAACGGATCGCTCTTGGTGTTGCTCGCCGCATCCGTCGTCAGCGTCTCGGTGGGGCCCGCGATGCCGAGCTTGCCGAGCACATCGATCGCCTCCTTGCCCTTGCCGTGGGTCGCAAGGAACCGCGGCGATTCCGGCAGCGTGAAGCGGAGCACCCAGACGATCAGCGCGCCGGCGCCGAAGCAGATCCACACGCCCTGCCAATGAAGCGTGTCGCGGAAGGCGAGCACGAACAGCGTCGAGATCGGCCACACGCAGGCGCCGCCAATGAAATGGATGATCGCCAGGATGCGCCCGCGGATGCGCTTGGGCGAGTACTCGCCCGCATAGGTGAAGCAGAGCGGCTGCTCGGCGCCGAGCCCGAGGCCGGCGATGAAGCGACAGATGACCAGGAGCGTGATGTTTGGCATGAAAGCACCCACAATGGTGAACACGCCGAACAGGAGCAGGTTGAACTGATAAACGAAGCGGCGTCCGAATCGGTCGGTGAACTCGCCTTGGGCGATGGTACCGATGAACATGCCGATCGTGGTGGCGCTGACGATCAAGGCGGCGCCCGCGTCGTTGGTGAAGCCGCTCGCCTTCATGTCCGGGAACAACGAGCCCTGGACGATGTAGTCGATGACGTCGAAGAAATATCCCGCCGCGATGAGCGCGATGATCTTGATATGGAGCGGTGAGATTCTTCGCCTCGTCGAGCGACTTGCCGACGAATGCCTCGATTGTCTGAGCCACTGTGGTTCCTCCCCGGGCTGGCCGCGCTGACGCGCGGTTCTTATTTTGCATGCGCAGTCTGGGATTCGTCCCACCTGCTGTCAATCGATGCGCACGAAAAACTTGCGCTGGGACGATGAGTCACAAGCCCCGGCACCGATGCCGCGCGATTCAACCGCCCTCGAACTGCAGGATATAAAGCCCCGCATTGGAGTCGGTGAGGAACATCACCCCCTGCGGGTCGACGTAGCAGTCGGCGGACTGGATGACCTTCGGTCGATTGGGGCGCGGATCGACCATGCGCTCGGGATCGGGCGGCACGAAATAAGCGACCTCGCGCGGATGGAACGCGTTCTCGATGTCCCACACGCGCACGCCTGCATTATGATATGCTGAAAAGATGTAGCGCGAGCTCTGCAGCCCGCCCGGCCGATTCTCCCACAGGTTATGCGGGCCGAAATTGCCGCCCTTGGCGCAGTAGTCGGCCTCATTCGGGATCGGCATGGTCGAGATGCTGATCGGATTGCCCGGCACCCGCACGTCGAAGAGCCAGATGTAGCGCAGGCCCAAACTGCAGTTGGCGAAATTGGCCTCGTCCGCCATGACGAGCAGGTTGCGGTCGGGCAGCGGCAGCGGCGAATGGGTGCCGCCGCCGAACGGTGGATCCCAGTTGCGATGGCAGACGAGCTGCGGCTTTTCGGGATTGGCGACGTCGAGGATGGTCATGCCGCCATCGCGCCAGGCGCCGTAGAACAGATTGTTGGCGACGAGCCCGTGATGCAGCGCGTAGCGCTTGCCCTTCGGCCAGGTCGGCGTCTCGCCGCCGCCCGACCACAGGCCGGGCAGCCACCACTTACCGACCACATGCGGCTTGGTCGGATCGGACATGTCGACCACGGCGAGCACGTGGTCGGCAAAGTCGGCGAAATAAATCGACACGTAGGCGTAGCGCCCGCCCACGTACCAGATGCGATGCGGACCGACGCCCTCGACCGGCATGAAGCCGATCTCGCGCGGCGTTTCAGGGCGCGAAATATCGTAGACGCGCAGGCCCGACGTGAAGACCTGTCCCTTCACCAGGTCGGCCGGCGATCCGGAGAAATAGGCCTTCGGGTCGATCTGCATCGTCCACATGCTCGGCGCATTGACGCACACGAGCAGATCCTCGTGCGTCTGCAGATGCAGTGCGCGGGTATTGGGCGGTGCGCGAATGAAGTTGACGGTCTTCGGATTCTTCGGGTCGCGCACATCGATGACCGTGATGCCGTTGCTGAAGCCATGGCCGACATAGGCGTAGCCGCGATGCACCATCACCTGCACGCCGTCGCCGCGCCCACCCTGGTCGCAATGGCTGATGAAACTGATGTTGCGCGCAGACACTGCGACCATGTTGCGGACTCCTCCCGAGATTCTCGTAGCCCGGATGGAGCGTAGCGAAATCCGGGGAGGCCGTCCCGCATTCCGCGGAGCCTGTCCTCGGGCTTGCCGAAGGCAAGACCCGTGGGCTCCATGCGGGCTGCAGGGTCGACAGCGTTGCGCCGTGGTGCAACTATCCCGGCCCGCCGCGGGAGTAACGCTTAAGCAAGTGAGGAGCGGATGGCAAATCGGTTCGGGCGCCTCGCCCTGCATATGTGGACCATCGACACGACGCCGCTCGCGACCGCACTCGCGGCGGCACGCAACGCCGGCTACGACGCGGTCGAGCTGCGGCGCATCGATTTCAAGCGCTGCTTCGAGGCGGGCCTGAGCAACGCGCAGGTGCTCGACCTCGTGAAGAAGAGCGGCATTCCGGTCGGCGTGCTCGGCGTCGAGTATGGCTGGCTGTTCGCCAAGGGCGAGGACAGCAGGCGCATCTTCGGCGTGTTTCGCGAGTTGTGCGAGAACGCGGTCGCGCTCGGCTGCAATATGCTGATGAGCGCGCCGGGGCCATTCGTCGGCACGGTGCCGGAGGCGATCGCCAACCTGCGCGTCGCCGGCGACATCGCGGCCGAGTTCGGGCTCCGCCTCGCGATCGAGTTCAACTCGCAGCATCCGGTGCTCAACAACATGGGCGTCCAGCGCGAGATCGTGAGCGCCGGTGGCAAGAAGAACGTCGGCCTGCTGCTCGACGCCTATCACCTCGCGCGCAGCGGCGCGCCAGGCGCGAGCTTCGCGGACGTGCCGAGCGAGGACATCTTCTGCTTCCAGTTCAGCGACCTCTCGCCCAATCCGGTGACCGGCGTGGCGCGGCCGACCGATCGCCTCGCGCCCGGCAAGGGCACGGTGCGCTGGCGCGAGGTGCTCGGGCTGCTCGCTGCGAAAGGCTACACGGGCTATCTCAGCTACGAGGCGCCGAACCCCGAATTGTGGGCGCGCCCGCCCCTCGAGGTCGCGCGCGAGGGCGTCGAGCTCACGCGGGCGCTGCTGCGCGAGGCCGTTCCGCAATATGCCGCCTGAGACGCGCATCGACGCGCGACACGACGACAAGCCGGAGACAAGCATCATGAGCACCGCAACGACCGATCCGCTGTTCGCTGGCCTGTTCGACCGCAAGATCACCGAAGTGCCGGCGACCGCGCAGGGCCAGCGCTATATGACGAGCGTCGCGCCGACCGCTGCCAACCAAGGCAAATGGGTCGAGCAGCCGCGGCTGCCGATCCCGGTCGGCGAGCACGGCGTGATCGCGTGCATTGGCAAGATTCACATCGTGGCCGGCTACGCGCGCCATCGCGTCGATGGCGATTTCCATCAGGTGTTCGATCCGACGAGCGGCACGTGGACGCTCAAAGCGCCGTTCCCGGCGCCGTGCAATCACGTCGCGCTGGCGACGATCGGGTCGAAGATCTACGCGTTCGGCGGCTTCATCGAGCAGAACCGCTGCCCGCACTCGAAGTGCTTCGCCTACGACGCAGCAGACGACAAGTGGACGCCGATCGCCGGCCTGCTGCGACCGCGCGGCGCCTCCTCGGCGATCGTGCTCGACGGCAAGATCCATCTGCTCGGCGGGCGCGACGTGCGCTCGGTCGAATGGCACGAGGTGTACGATCCCGCGACCGACAAGTACCAGATCCTCGGCGGCATGCGCGGCTCGACCGGAACGCAGCCGTTCGTCGGCCAGCGCGACCACATGGGCGTCGCGGTGGTGGACGGGAAAATCCACGCCATCGCGGGGCGCATGGACTCGTACGATTTCAACACCAGCCTGAACGCCGTCTACGATCCGAAGACCGACGGCTGGAGCTTTCGCGCGCCGCTGCCGACGCCGCGCAGCGGCGTGTCGGCCGTCTACCATCGCGACCGCATCATCGTCTTCGGCGGCGAGGCGACCGGCAAGGTCTTTGGCACCAACGAGGCCTACGATCCGAAGACCGACAAATGGGAGACGCTGGCGCCGATGAAGCTGCCGCGCCACGGCCTGCACGGCGCGACCGTCGCGGTGATCGGCGACATGGTGCACGTGCCGGGCGGCGGCCCGGTGCCGGGCGGCAGCATCCAGGGCGCTTATCACGACGCCTTCACGCTCGGCTGAAACGAACCACCGCAATGCCCGGCCCGATCGAGCTCACCGTCAACGGCCGCACCGTCAAGGTGACGGTCGCAAACGAGGAAGCCTCGCTTCTTTCTGTCTTGCGCAACGACCTCGGCGTTGTCGGCGCGCGCTTCGGCTGCGGCCTCGAGCAGTGCGGCTGCTGCATGGTGCTGGTCGACGGCCAGCCTACGAAATCCTGCGCCAAGCCGGCCTGGAGCGTCGCCGGCAAGTCGATCACAACGGTCGAAGGACTGGGCACGCCCGAGCGGCCGCATCCGCTGCAGCAGGCGCTGCTCGACGAGCAGGCCGGACAATGCGGCTATTGCCTGAGCGGCATCATCGTCTCGGCCAAGGCACTGCTCGACCGCAATCCGGCGCCGACGCGCGCCGAGATCGCGCAGGCGCTCGACGAGAATATCTGTCGCTGCGGTTCGCATAACCGCATCCTGCGCGCGGTCGAGAAGGCGGCCGCCGTGCAGCGCGAGGCCGCGCGATGACCCCGACGCTGACCGGCGCGCTCGCCGATCATCCCGCGCTCGACCAGTGGGTCGCGTTCCCGGCGCCCGGACGGATCACGATCCGCACCGGCAAGGTGGAGATCGGCCAGGGCGTGCTCACCGCCATGCGGCAGCTTGCCGCCGAGGAGTTCGACGTCGCGCCGGATTGCGTCGCGATGTCGTCCGGCGACACCGACTTCACGCCCAACGAAGGGTTCACGGCGGGCAGCCAGTCGATGCAGTTCGGCGGCGTCGCGCTGCGGCAGGCCTGCGCCGAGGTACGCACGCTCTTCCTGAGCTACGCGGCCGAGCGGCTCGGCTGCGCGGTCGCGGAATTGTCGATCGCGGACGGTCGCGTCATGCGCGGCGGCATCGCGACCGGCGAGGATTACTGGACGCTGGCATCGCTGGTGAAGCCCGGCACGAAGGCGACCGGGGTCGCGCCGCGCAAGCCCGCCGCGGGCTACAGCGTCGTCGGGCGCAGCGCCGCGCGCATCGACCTGCCCGCAAAGGTGTTCGGCGCGCCGGCCTTCATCCACGACATGATCCTCGGCGGCATGCGGCACGCCCGCGCGGTGCGCCAGCCGCAGCGCGGCGCGACGATCGCGAGCATCGACGAGGCCGCGATCCGCCGTGCGGCACGCGGCGAGATCGAATTCGTCCGCCACGGCAATTTCCTCGCCATCGTGGGCGACGACGAGACCGCCGTGGAAGCGGCCGCGATCGCGGCCGCGACGCACGTGACGTGGCACGGCGTGGAGCCGCTCAATCGGCAGCAGCAGCAGGCGTCATCATTGCTGCAGCAGCCGACGATCGACCGTACGGTCGGCGCGCCGGCCTCCGACGCGGCCGGGCGCGGCGGCCGTTACGAGGCGACCTACTCGCGCGGCTACCTCGCGCATGCCGCGATCGCGCCGTCCTGCGCGCTCGCCGAATTCCGCGACGGGCACCTGACCGTGTGGACGCACGCGCAGGGCGTCTTCCCGCTGCGCGCGGCGCTCGCCCAATCGCTCGGCCTCGACGCCAAGAACATCTCGGTGCGGCACGTGCAGGGTCCGGGCTGCTACGGCCACAACGGCGCCGATGACGTGGCGGCCGATGCGGCGATCATCGCGATGCAGAAGCCGGGCACGCCGATCCGCGTGCGCTGGCGGCGCGAGGAGGAATTCGCCTTCGAGCCGGTGAGCCCCGCCATGGTCGTCAAGGTGCGCGCCGCGCTCGACGATGCCGGCAAGCCGACCGACTGGACGGCGGAAATCTGGAGCGGCACGCACAGCGGCGACGCCCCGGCAGCGGCAACCTGCTCGCCGCGCAGGCACTGCCCAATCCGCCGCCTGAATATCCGCCCGCCGACGTGCCGGATGCGGCCGGCGGCGGCGCGACGCGCAATGGGACGCCACTCTACGACGTGGCGGCCAAGCGCATCGTGCATCACCTCGTGCCGGAGACGCCGGTACGCACTTCGGCGCTGCGCGGGCTCGGCGCCATGCCGAACGTGTTCGCGATCGAGTGCTTCATCGACGAGCTCGCCGAGCGCGCCGGCCAGGACCCGGTGCAGTATCGCGTGGCGATCACCTCCGACCCGCGCGCGCGGGCCGTGATCGAGCGCGTCGCGACGATGGCCGCGTGGCAGGCCGGCCTGCCGGCCGGCACCGGCCGCGGCCGCGGCATCGGCTTCGCGCGCTACAAGGACCGCGCCGCCTATGCGGCCGTTGTGGTCGAGCTCGAGGCCGACGAGGCGATCCGCCTCACGCGCATGTGGTGCGCGGCCGACGTTGGCCTCGTGGTCAATCCGGACGGCGCCGTCAACCAGCTCGAGGGCGGCATGATCCAGTCAGCAAGCTGGGTGCTCAAGGAGCAGGTGCAGCTTGCGACCACCGGCATCGCGTCGCGCGACTGGGAGACCTATCCGGTGCTGCGGTTCTCCGACGTGCCGCCGATCACGGTCGAGCTGATCGCAAGCGACAGCGACGTGCCGCTCGGCGCCGGCGAAGCAACCGCCGGCCCGACCGCGGCCGCGATCGGCAATGCCGTCGCGCACGCGCTCGGCACCCGCATCCGCGACCTGCCGCTCACGCGAGAGCGCATCATGGCGACGCTGCTGGCGAGCGGATGAAAACCGGTCGCCGCTGAAATCATTCGATTTTCTCGGTTGGCTTTGTTCTGCCAACCTGGCCGCCGCGGATCACGCACACCTTCCGCCATGCTCATCGCGCATGCCCCGCTCGCCGCGCTTCCCGGCGGCTACTGTAAACAACAATGAATTTGCAATGCGCGTGTATCGGCCGCACGATGCACTCGCATTTTTGGCTGCGACCAGCGCATGGCTCGTCATGGCTGTCGCGAATAATACGGCAGCGGGACGAGCCCGGCCATGACGTCATGATATCAAGTGGCGACTGCGGCGTGAGCCACCGCACCCTGGTCCAGTTTCAGCCACGCCTCGAGAAACGTCTGCAGCCATGTCCTGATCGCGAGATCGTAGATGGGGCGCTCGGCGAAGTGGGCGGCGCGCTGCTTGGCGCCGGGCATCTCCATGCGGGCGTGGCCGCGGGTGGTCCAGCGGCACATCATGGCGTGGGTGACCTCGGCATGAAACTGGATCGCGAAGCCGCTGCCGTAGCGCATCGCCTGGATCGGGAAGATCTCGCCCTCGGCAAGCAGCTCGGCGCCGTGCGGCAGCATAAAGCCCTCGCGGTGCCACTGATAGACCACATCGGGCCAATTGCAGCACACGGCGCGCGCCCCGTCGCTGACGCGGATCGGGTAGTAGCCGACCTCGGCCTTGCCTTCGGCGTGATAGTCGACGCGCGCGCCGAGGTGCTTCGCCATCATCTGGGCGCCGAGGCAGATGCCGAGGAACGGCTTCTTCTCGGCGAGCGGCACCGCGATCCAGTCGATCTCGCGGCGGATGAAGTCGTCGGTGTCGTTGGCGCTCTGCGGGCCGCCGAAGATCACCGCGCCCGCATGCTCGGCGAGCGTCGCAGGCAGCGGGTCGCCGAAGCGCGGGCGGCGGATATCGAGCGGCACGCCCATCTTGGTCAGGTAGTGCCCGATCCGGCCCGGGGTCGAGTGCTCCTGGTGCAGAACAAGCAGCACCGGCCGCGATGCGGCCGGTGGCGCAGCCCGATGATTCAGTGGCGCATGCATGACCACCCGAATTCCTACCCGCCCGCCAATGGTTTGCAAGACCCGTGCCGGTCAGGCCTTCCATGCGCTCCGTCGATGACTGGCCCGCCGCTCACATGTCACTCGCGCTCGCGCCCTGCGCGGCCGCGACCCGCTCGCGCAGCGCGATGCGGTCGCGCGACGAGACGGCGAGCAGGTCGCCCACGCGCCACATCACGTTGGCCTCGAACTCGGTGACCTTGCGGTCGGCGTAGACCATCTCCCACAGCATTTCGACGATGCGCAGCCGGCCGGCCTCATCGAGCGTGCGCATGATCAGGCTGGTGAAATGATAGAAGTCGACCGCCTCGCGATCGTCGGCGGAGGCTTCCGCGATCAGCGCGTCGGTCGCGGCCGAATTGAGGGAGAATTGCGCCTTCGAGGATCGCATGCAGCTTGCGCCGCTTCTCGTCGGTCAGCTCGCCGTCGAGGGTCGCGATATGGACGAGCAGGGCCGCGGCCGCGCGCCGGTAGTCGTTTTCGGCGAAGCGGTCTTGCGGCTTCTCGCCTCCGGTGAGCTCGGCGAAAAAATGTCTGAGGTCGGCCAGCATGTGATCCTTCCAGTGCGATGCGCGCAGGCGACCGGAAGATCGAGCGGGCTGGGCGTACGCCCTAACGCACCGCCTTGTGGGTCCGGATGCTCTCGGCGAGCAGCGCGAGGTTGTTGGCAATATAGGGATTGCTCGGGTCTTTTGCCTGGGCCTCGAGCAGCGTCGCGCGCGCATGCGCGAAATCGCCGCGCAGCATGTAGGAATAGCCATGGTTGTTGAGGAGCTCGGGCGTGCGGCCGAGCATGGCGAAGAGCTGCTTGTAGGCGCGGTCGGCGAGATCGTAGCGCTTGAGCCGGTCGTACGACGCCGCAAGCCCGAGCCAGGCCTCGGCATCGCGCGGGCCCTGCTCCACGGCATGGCGGAAATAGCGCTCGGCGAGCCCGTAGTTTCCCTCACGGAAATGCATGCGGCCGAGGTTGACATCGTCGTTCGGCTTGCTCGGGGTGAGCGGCGGCACCGGCTCGACGGCCGGCCCCTTGTCGCCGATATCGTGCGGACCGATGGTGCCGGTCGTATCGGCCGCCGGGTCCGGCTTCGACGTGAGGAAATCGGGCGCCCTGAGCGACGTGGTCTCGCAGCCGGACAGCCACAGCAGGCCGGTCAACGCCACGATCACGCTACGCTTGACGCCAACGCTCATGCACTGCGCCCCCGGGCGCCGAAGAAACTCTCGTGGGTCCAGGCACCGGCGCGCGCGTGAGGAAGTGGTGCTACGGCAACCCCGTAACGACCCTAGGCGACGTTGGTTAAGAATTTCTCGCCGGAAGGCGTAAGCGGCGGTGCATCCACGGTATTTTGGTCCGCGCGTGGGGGCCGGGGCGCCCTGCCC
This sequence comes from uncultured Pseudomonadota bacterium, assembly GCA_963703755.1. GTDB lineage: Bacteria > Pseudomonadota > Alphaproteobacteria > Rhizobiales > Xanthobacteraceae > JAVDCA01. Next base: position 19,341 of record CAVPGG010000356.1, on the reverse strand, counting down.
GAGGGTCAGTAGGGGGTCAGTACAGGGTCAGTAGGCGCCCATCTTGATGCGCACGAACACGGGCAGCAGGATCACCACGAACAGCACCGGGAAGACGCAGACCATCAGCGGGATCGAGAGCTTGGCGGGCAGCGCGTAGGCTTTCTCCTCGGCGGTCGACAGCCGCCGGTGGCGCATGTCCTCGCTGTAGACGCGCAGCGCGTCGGTAACGCTCGAGCCGAGCTCGTCCGACTGCTGGATCAGCGTCGCGAACGAGCGCACCTCGGCGAGGCCGAGGCGGTCGCCGAAATGGTCCAGCGCCTCGCTCATGGTGCGGCCGGCGCGGATCTCGAGGTTCGCCATGTGGATGTTGGCGCTCAGATTGGGATAGGACTCGCCGAGCTCGCGGCCGACCCGCTCGAACGCGGCGCCCATGCCGAGGCCGGCGTCGGCGCAGACCACCAGCAGGTCCATCATGTCGGGGAAGCCTGCCCGATACTCCAGGCGGCGCTTCGCGACGATGCGGTCGAGCACCAGGCTCGGCCCGAGATAGCCGGCGATGCCGCCGACGCCGACCAGCGGCCATTGCAGGCCGGTCTTGGTCGTGACCATCGGCACCACCACGAAGGCGAGACCGCCCAGGACCACCGCCAGGATGCCGCGGGTGAGGAAGAAGATGCCGACCGCGCGCGCATCGAAGATGCCGGCCTGCACCAGGCGCTGGCGCAGCATCTTCATGCTCTTGTCGTCCATCGACGAGTAGTGCTTGGTGGTGCGGTCGAGCAGGCGCTGGGCCGCCTTCATGCCGGAATGGCGCAGCGAGTTGCTGCCGCCCGCGGACACGAGCTCCTCACCCGTGAGGCCGGCCGCGCGGCGGCGCACCGTGCCGCGCACCCGCACGGCTCGCATGACGAAGAACGCGAGCAGCGCGGTCGGCACGAAAACGGCCGCCATCACCACCATATTGGTGATGGCGCTGTTGTTCGGGATCAAGTCGAGCAGCGTTTCCATTTTTCGCGCCCACATCATCTTTGGCGCATATCCTTGTCGGCGAGCCGCTATCCAGTTCGCCGGGATATGCGCTAGATCTTGAAGTTGACGAGCTTGTACATGGCGAGATTGCCGACCAGCATCCAGCCGATCGCGACGCAGAGGATGATCTTGGTCAGGTCGAAGTGCCAGACGCTGCCATAGAAGTCGGGCGCCACCACCTGCACGACGCCAAACATCAGAATCGGCAGCGACGACAGGATCAGCGCCGAGGCGCGGCCTTCGGCGGCGAGCGCGCGCACCTTGCGGCGCATCTTGAAGCGCTGGCGGATGACCGCGGAGAGATTTTCCAAAATCTCGCCGAGATTGCCGCCGGTCGATCCCTGGATCGCGACCGCGGTGACGAACAGCGGCAGGTCGTCCTGGCCGACGCGCGAATAGAGGTTGCGCATCGCGGTCTCGAGGTCCGAGCCGTAGGTGATCTCGTCGGCGACGAGGCCGAACTCGCTGCCGATCGGATCGGGCATCTCGCGCGCCACCATGTTGACGGCGATCGGCACCGGGTGGCCGGCGCGCAGGCTGCGCACGATGATGTCGATGGCGTCGGGGAACTGCGCGCCGAACTTCTTCTGCCGACGCCCCCGCAGCACGCGCAGCGTGAAATAGGGCAGCACCAGGCCGCTGAACAGCGCGCCGAGCAGCCCCTGCACGATGCTGCCGCGCAGGACGATCATCGCGACCAGCGTGACAAACGCCGCGATGCCGGCAAGGATCCCGATGCGCGACAGGCCGACCGAGACACCCGACTGCACGATCAGGCGGTTGAAGGCCGCCACCGGCAGGCGGAAGTCGCCACCCATGGTGAGGCCGCGCGCGCGCCGCAGCTCCACCAGGATGCTCTGCCGGTCGACGGTCTCGTTGAGCATCGACAGGCGGCGATTGATGCGGTTGCGATAGGATGCGGCCGAGAAGAACAGTAGATAGACGCCTTCGCCGAACAGGATGGCCGAGACCACCGCGAAGGCGTAGATCGCATATGTCGGGTCGATATCGAACGACATGGCTCTGCTTGGCTGTCTACAGCGGCTGACTCGGATCGAAGTAGTTCGACGGGATCTTGATGCCCTTGGCGGCGAGATCGGTGAGGAAACGCGGGCGGATGCCGGTCGCCTGGAAGTGGCCCTGCACACTGCCGTCCTCCAGCGTCCCGGTGCGCACGAACTTGTAGATTTCCTGCATCTGGACGATGTCGCCCTCCATGCCGGTGATCTCGGCGATGCTCATCACGCGCCGCTTGCCGTCGGACAGGCGCGAGAGCTGCACGATCAGGCGGATGGCGGCCGCGATCTGGCCGCGGACGCTGGCGATGGTCATGGGCAGGCCAGCCATGCCGATCATCTGCTCGAGGCGCGAGATGGCGTCGCGCGGCGTATTGGCGTGAATCGTTGCCATCGAGCCCTCGTGGCCGGTGTTCATCGCCTGCAGCATGTCGAAGGCTTCCTCGCCGCGGCACTCGCCGAGGATGACGCGGTCGGGTCGCATGCGCAGCGCGTTCTTGACCAGGTCGCGCTGGCGGATCTCACCCTTGCCCTCGATGTTGGGCGGGCGCGTCTCCATGCGGCCGACGTGCGGCTGCTGCAGCTGCAATTCGGCCGCGTCCTCGATGGTGACGAGGCGCTCCTTGTCGGAGATGAAGGCCGACAAGGCGTTGAGCATGGTGGTCTTGCCCGAGCCGGTGCCGCCCGAGATGATGGTGGTGACGCGCGCCTTGACGGCGGCGGCCAAGAGCTCGCCCATCTGCGGCTTCAGCGCGCCGATGTCGATCAGCTTGTTGAGGTTGAACGGCCGCTTGGAAAACTTGCGGATCGACATCAGCGGGCCGTCGACCGCGACCGGGCGGACCGCGACGTTGACGCGCGAGCCGTCGAGCAGGCGCGCGTCGCACAGCGGATGGGACTCGTCGACGCGGCGGCCGACCGCCGAGACGATCTTGTTGACGATGCGCAGGAGATGCTGCTCGTCCTTGAAGCGCACCGCGGTCGGCTCGAGGATGCCGCCGCGCTCGACGTAGACGCATTCGTGGCCGTTGATGAGAATGTCGCTGATGCTCGGGTCCTTGAGCAGCGGCTCGATCGGCCCGAGGCCGGTCATCTCGTCGAGGATCTCGTTGACGAAGCTGGCGAGCTCCTGGGCGTTGAGCGCCAGGCGCTCGACCAGGATGTATTGCGAGACGAGCTGCTGGACGTGCTTGCGGATCTCCTCCTCGGGCAGCTTCTCGAGCGCCGAGAGGTTGATCTCCTCGATCAGCTTGCGGTGCAGCCGCACCTTGGCGTCGAGCAGCTTGTCGGTCAGCAGGGGGTTCGACGACGTTGGCGCAGGCGTCGCCGGCATGGCCGATGCCGCCTGCGGCGCCAGCATCATCGGCATGATCGGATCGGGTTCCGAATCCCCCTGCGGGAATACGGTCCAGGCGACCGCCTCGGCCGGCGGCGCCGGTGCGGAAGGCGCAGGCGCCATCACGCCGGGCGGAAGATCCGGCACTGCGCGGCGTGTGCTGAATTGACCAGCCATGGTTTAAGCTCGGCTCACCCCTTGCGCCCTGAACCCGCGCGTCGCCGTTATGACCGCGCCCACGAGAGCACGGGCTTCTTCGCCGGCGCCGCACCGGCTGCCGCCTTCTCGGGCGGCGCCGGCGCAATCAGCTTCTTGAGCGCCGCCGAGATCTTGTTGCCGGCCTTGACCTCGTCGAGCGGGACGCCGCGGTCGATCGCCTCGCGCACCAGCGCGTAGTTGTTCGGGATGGCGGCGACGAAATCCTTGCCGATCGCCTGCTCGACGTTGCTCTTGCGCAGGCCGGAGCCGAACATGCGCTGCTCGAAGCGGTTGATGACCACCTGCGGGCGCTGGTTCTCGCCCAGCCGCTCGCTGATTGCGGCAACGAGTTGCTTCGCATGCTTGAGGCCCGGCACCGTCATCTCGCTGACGATGAACAGGCGGTTGGAACCGAGCAGCACGCTGTCGGTCCACGAGAACCAGGTGCGCGGCATGTCGATCACGACGTAGTTGAAGTGCGAGGAGACGAGATCGAGCAGGCGCGTGACGAGATCCTGGTCGAACGAGCGCATCTCGGCCGGCCGCGGCGGCGCCGCGATGACGGCGAGGCCGGTGCCGTGATAGGCGGTCATCACCTCGAGCAGCTGGCGGTCGAGGCGCTCGGGGCGCGGCTCGATCTCCTTGAGGTCGAGGCGCGGCTCGAGGTCGAGATAGTCGGCGCAGGTGCCGTTCTGGAAGTTGAGGTCGACCAGGCAGGTGGCGGGCCGCGCTTTGCTGTTGCCGCTGTTGAGCAGCAGCAGCGCGGTCTGGATCGCCAGCGTGGTGACGCCGGCGCCGCCGCCGGCGCCCAGATAGGTGAAGATCTCCGCCTCGGTCTGTTCCGGTGTCGCCGGCGCCTGGACGACGCGCGCACAGGTGCGCACCAGCTCGACCGGCTGCACGGGCTTGACCAGGAAATCCGCGACCCGCATCAGCAGCAGCTGACGCGCGGTCTCCTTGTCGAAATGCGGCGTGACCACCACGACGGGCGGCCAGCCGCTAAGACGACCCATCAGGCGCGTGAGCGCCGCCATCTCGGACTCCTGCGCCGGATCGAGATCGATGATGACGACGGTCAGGTCCTCGCCCGTGACCTTCGCCTCGTTGGCGGACAGCGGACCGCTGACCAGCGCGAGCTCGATCTGCGCGGCGGCCGCGAACGTCGTGCGCACCGATTCCTCGAAGACAGGGTCGGCCGTGACGACCATGACCCTGGTCTTGCTGGAGGCGGGCTTGGAGCGGCTGTTGCGCATGGCGATCTCGGGTCTGTTCCGCGCGCTACTTGTTGACGCCCTGGGTCGAGGTCGCCGCGCTCGCGGCGGCCGCCGGCTGCGGCGTGCAGCCCGGCTGCGTGCTCTGCTGCTGGTTGCCGTATGCGCCGCTCGAGCTCGCGCCCTTGGGCGGGATCACCTGGCAGGTGCGGTAGCGCTCGACTGCGCTCTGCACCACGACGCCGTTCGCCGCGATGTTGCGATTGGCGCTCGCCGCCGGCCACGGGTCGATGATCTGCGCGGCGCGCGCGGTCGCCATCGCGTCATTGGCGGCGAACGACACGGTGTCGCGGCGGTCGTAGTAGAGGTCCGAGCAGCCCGCCAGCATGGCGGCGAGCAGCACGCCGGCGCCGATGCGGGTGCCGATGCGGATCATGTCAGCGCGCCGCGGCATCGTAGCCTCCCTTCGGCAGTTCGAGCATGTGGCCGATCGGGCCGCGCTCGACCTTGGCGCCGCCCCCGCGCACCGAGGTGCGCAGCACCTCGGGCGTGTTCTTGAGGAAGAAGTCGAGGTCGTTCGCCGGCAGCGCGGTATCGAGCGGCGTGCGCACCTCGTCGCCCGGGCGGGTCGGGTTCACGAGATGCGGCGTCACGATGATGATCAGGTCGGTCTCGTTCTTCTGGTAGGACTTGCTCGAGAACAGCGCGCCGAGCACCGGCACGTCGCCGAGCCAGGGCAGCTGCTGCTGCGCGGTCGACAGGTTGTTCTGCAACAAGCCGGCGAGCACGAAGCTCTGCCCGTCCCTGAGCTCGAGCGTCGTCGTCGCGCGCCGCACCGTGAGCGCCGGCACCACGATGCCGTTGCCGACCGCGACGCTGTTGCTCGGGTCGAGCTGGCTCACCTCCGGGATGATCTTGAGGTTGATCAGGCTGCCGTTGAGCACGGTCGGCGTGAAGGCGAGGCTGACGCCATACTGCTTGTAGTCGATGGTGATCTGACCGGAGCCGAGGCCGGGAACCGGGATCGGGTACTCGCCGCCGGCGAGGAAGCTCGCGGTCTCGCCCGAGAGCGCGACCAGGTTCGGCTCGGCGAGGCGGCGCGCGAGGCCGCGCTGCTCGAGCGCGTTGAGCATCGGGTCGATCTGCAGGCCCTTGGCGACCATGCTGGCGGCGATGAAGCCGTACGGCGCGGTCGCCGTGCCGATGACGCCGGCGCCGCCGACCGGCGAGCCGGCGATATTGACCAGCGAGGTGAGCGGCGAGGTATTTGAGTTCGAGGTGATCGGCAGCGTGTTGGCGGGTTGGCTCGAGCCGATATTGGCGATGAAGTTGCCCTGGTGGCCGGGGCGCGGCCCGACGTTCCACTGCACCCCGAGCTCGCGGTCGGCCTCGCGCGAGGCCTCGATGAAGCGCACCTCCAGCATCACCTGCTGGGGCTGCATGACCTGCACCGAATTGATGATCTCGGGCCCGAACTGCTTGGCGACCTGGATCGCCTCGTCGAGCGAGACGCCGTCGGTCGCGGTGCCGGTGAGCAGGATGCGGCCGTTGACGGTCGACACGCGCAGGGTGTTGTGCGGGAAGCGGCGCTTGAGCTCGGCGGCGAGCGCCGAGGTGTCGTAGGAGACCTCGACGTCGAACACGCCGATCAGCCGCTTGTCGGCGCCGTAGATCGAGACGCGCGTGGTGCCGATCTTCTTGCCGAGGATCGACAGGGTGTGGTCGGTGAGCGCGTTGACGTCGGCGATTTCCGGATTGCCGACCATGACGTTGACGAAGGGCTGGTCGGTGCGCACGTCATCCGACTTGCCGACCGGCACGACCACCGAGGCGGTGCGGTTGCCGGCGCCGACCATGATCATGCGCTGCGCCAGCGCGGCGCCGGTGAAGCCCGGCAGGCCGGGCAGCGCCGCGACGGCGAGCGCGGCCGTCACCGAGATCAGCAGCGAGCGCAAGGTGGAAGTGCGGCGCCGCCGCAAGGTCCTGTCCGCGTGCCGGGTGCGTCTCACCGCGGCGTCTTGGTGCTTATCGTTCTTCACATCGGCCTCCCCGCCTTGTGATCTGCTGCAACCGCCGGCCAATCCCCATTCGCCGGCATGTCGCATCAATGCATGGCCCCCTGCCCCGCGAGCGCCGCGGCGTGAACGCCGGGAGTTTCGCGGGGAACGCTGTAGAGCGTGCGGCTCATCGCACGCGTGATCGAGACGGTGGCGAAGTGGCCGCCGTCGTCGACGTCGGATGTCTTCGAGGTCAGATCCGTGACCGTGATGGGCCGCGTCGGGGTCGGCTCCGCGTCGCCGGCCTTGCGCAGCGCCAGCGCGAGCGTGCCGATCTGGCTCGCCAGCGCGAGCTTCTGCGCGCCCGCGATGTCGACCTCGAGGGTCACCGCCTTGGCGACCGACGGCTTGTCGGCGCGCTCGTCGGCGAGCTGGTCGATCGCCAGCACCTTCACGTTCTTGAGCACCACGTCGTTGACGGCGACGCCCTTCTCGATCGTGCGGCTGAGCATCACGTCGACGCGATCGCCCGGCAGCACGAAGCCGGCGACGCCGTCGACATCGTTGACCCGGATGGTCATCGCCTTGTGGCCCTCGCCGATCATCGCCGAGAGCGTGGCGCGCTCGCCCTGCCCGGTGATCTTTGACGCAAGCACCGGCTCGTTCGCCTCGATCGCGGTGAGCACGACGCGGCGGCCGTGCGCGAGCAGCTCCTTGATCGAGCGGAACGCGCCCAGCGGCAGCGCCTCGGCCGGCCACGGCAGCTCGCGCAGCGACGCGGCGGTCACCTCATTGCCGAAGCGCAGCTGGCGGCTCGCCACCACGAGCGTTACCGTCGCGGTCGGCTTGGTCTTCGATGCCTCGAGGCTGCGCAGGCGCGCCTCCGACTGGGCGGCGAGCCACGACTGCGCCACATAGACCGCGAGCAGGCCGAATACGGCCGCCACGGCGATCATGATGATGGTGCTGCTGCGCACGGCTACGTTCCTGAATTTGTTCCCGCTTTTGGCAGGACTCTTCGCGGCCAATATAGAAACGTCGACAGTATTGAATCGGTGAACAATAAGGATGTTCTGGCGCTATGCTGAAGTTTGACTGAATCCATAACGTTTATGAAAAGTGCAAAATCGAATAAACTTATGCGTAACCCTGAAACGGATTCACCATCCGGCGACGCCGAATGTCGCGCGACCGTGACATTGCGGCGACGGCGACGCCGGTCACGCGCCGCGCGTGCCGTACCGGCGCACCCTTGCGTGCGCTTTTTGTGCGCGCCTTGGCACCCTCGGCTTGCCGCACGCGCGGCCCTTGATGCGATCGCGGCATCGCATTAACCAGAAGGCCTCCCGCACGTCGGCGCGCCCGCGATCAACCGGCGACAGATCGTTTCTCCGCCGCGACCCACCCGCTTCTCGTCATCCGCCACGATCGGCCCGACCCATGACCGACGCACTCGTCAAATCCGCCATGCAGCATTGGGCGCCGCGCCTCGTCGCCAACGGCGTGGTGCTCACCGACTTCGAGGAGATCACTGGCTCGCTCGCTTCCTGGAACGACTGGTGCGCCGCCTGGTCGGCGCGCGCCGCGATCCACGAGCAGCTCGGGCGGCAGGCCCTCGCCGCCGGCAAGCACTTGAGCGCCGGCGAGCACCTGCAGCGGGCGGGCGTTTACTATCACTTTGCCAAGTTCCTGTTCGTACACGACCTGGCGCAGATGAAGGCCGCACACACGAAGGCCGTCGAATGCCGCACGCTCGCGCTGCCGCATCTCGCGCCGCCGGGCGAGCGGATCGCCATCCCGTTCGAGGGCAAGACGCTCTACGGCATCCTGCGCAAGCCGCTCGGGCCGGCCAAGCCGCCGGTCAAGCCGCCCGTGATGGCGATGGCGTGCGGGCTCGACTCCTGCAAGGAGGAGACCGACGCCTACGAGGCGCCGTTCCTGGCGCGCGGGATCGCGACGCTGGTATTCGACGGGCCCGGCCAGGGCGAGGGCGAATACGATTTTGCGATCCGCGGCGACTACGAGACCGCCGTCAAGGCGGTGCTCGATGTCATCGAGACGCGCAAGGACCTCGACGCGGCGCGCATCGGCCTGTGGGGCGTGAGCCTCGGCGGCTACTACGCACCGCGCGCCGCCGCGTTCGAGCCGCGCGTGAAGGCCTGCATCTCGCTCTCGGGCCCCTATGACATGGCCGACTGCTGGGACGGCCTGCCCGAGCTCACGCGCGAGACGTTTCGCGTGCGCAGCCACTGTGCCACCCAGGCGGACGCCAAGCGCAACGCGGCGACGCTGTCGCTCAAGGGCATCGCGAGCCGGATCACCTGCCCGATGTTCATCGTCACCGGCAAGCAGGACCGCGTCATCCCGTGGCAGGACGCCGAGCGGCTCGCGCGCGACGTGAAGGGGCCGGTCGAGCTGCGGCTGATCGACGACGGCGGCCACGTCGCCAACAACCGCGGCTATCGCTGGCGGCTGCAGAGCGCGGACTGGATGGCGGAGCGGCTGGGTTAGGGTGCCGCCGCAGCTATGCCGAGGTTATACCGATGCGCCTGACGATCGAAGCCGCTTCATCGCTCGCGCGGCAGGCGCTGGGCGCGCTCGGCTATGACGGGGGCGAAACATCGCTGATCGCCGATCACCTGCTCGATTGCGAGCTGCGCGGACTTCCCTACGGCGGGCTCGCCCGCATTATCAGCATCGGCGAACGCCTCACGCGCATCGGCGACCGCCGGGCATCGATGCGCATCGTCCGCGAGACGCCGGTGTCGGCCATGATCGATGGGGGCGACCAGATCGGCTACCTCGTCGCCCATCGCGCGACGCGACTCGCGATCGACAAGGCCAAGGCAGCGGGCATCGCCATCGTCGGTGCCAACGAGACCTGGTACACCGGGATGCTGTCCTACTACGCCGAGATGCTGGCGGCCGAGGGACTCGTCGCCATGATCGCGTCGAACACCTCGCCGTGGGTTGCGCCGCACGGCGCAAGCGAGGGCCGCTTCGGCACCAATCCGATCTGCTTCGGCTTTCCCAGCACGGCGGACCCGGTCATCTGGGACGTTCGGAACGTCCGCGATCATCCATGCCGACGTGACGCTGCACCAGCGGCTTGGGCTCGAGCTGCCCGAGGGCGTGGCCTTCGATCCGCAAGGTCGCGCCACGCGCGATCCGGCGGCTGCGCTCGCCGGTGCGTTCGCGGCCTGGGGCGGCGCCAAGGGCTCGGGGCTCGGCCTCGTGGTGCAGCTCCTCGGCACGCTCGCGGGCTCGCCGCCCATCCCGCCGGAGCTCGCGAATTTCGGCTTCCTCGTGCTGGCGGTCAGCCCGTCCCTGTTCGGCTCGGAAGAAGCGTACAGGTCGCAGGTGACGCAATACGCGCAAGCGGTGCGCGCGGCCCGTCCGGTCGAAGGAGGCACGGGCGCGCGCATGCCCTTCGACCACTCGATCGCCGAGCGGCGCCGGCGCCTGGCGGACGGCGCGATCGATGTCGCCGACGAGATCCATGCTGCGCTGGCCAACCTTATTGCGGAGCGGCTGGGGGCGAGGTGAGGGGCGCCGATGCAGCGACCCTATTTGAGCACAAATGCGTGTGATATCCTGCGGCCATGTCACCAAAGCTGAAAGAAGTCCTGCAACGGGCGCAGGCTTGGCCCGAGCGCGCTCAAGAGGAGCTTGCCGAGATCGCACTCGAAATCGAGGCGAGCCTCGGGGAGCGGTATCGCGCGACGCCCGAGGAACTCGAGGCGATCGACGAAGCAGATCGCTCCGGCGTTGCGACTGAAGCTGACGTGGAGGCTGCCTTCAGGACATTTCGCCGTTCATGAAGGTCGAGTATTCGAACCGCGCGCTCGTCGACCTTCGCAAAGCATCCGCAGACAGTCGCGTATTCGGCGATCGCGTGAGCGAGGCGCTAGAAAAAAGCATTCGAGACGTCATCGCCTTCATCGCCGATCGGCCTGAGGGTGCCTCGAGGAATCACCGAACGTCCCGGCGTTCGAGTCATCCCGCTTGCGCCTTACCCATATAAGATCTTCTACCGGGTCCTGGACGACCGCGTGCGAATCCTGCACGTCCGACATACATCGCGGCGGCCTTGGACCAGGTATCGCTGAGTCCGACACACGCAAGCCAAAGCGTCTGGCGCCGGCGCATCGGTTCTGCAACATTGCGCGCCGAGCCGGGGCTACTTGGAGCGAACGCATGTCCGATCTGATTGCCGTCATTGCGCCGGGCGAGATGGGCGCCGGCATCGGCCAGCGCCTGCACGAGCGCGGCGCGCGGGTGATCACGTCGCTCGCCGGGCGCACCGCCGCGAGCGGCAAGCGCGCCGAGCGCGCCGGCATGGTCGCGGTCGCGAGCGACGACGAGATCGTCAAGGCCGACATCATCCTGTCAGTCGTCCCGCCCAAGGACGCGGCCGGCCTCGCGCAGCGGCTCAAGCCCGCGCTCGCGCGCGCGGCGACGAAGCCGATCTATGTGGACTGCAACGCGGTGGCGCCGCAGACCGCGGGCGAGATCGGCGTCATTCTGCACGGGAGCGGCGCCCACTATGTCGACGGCGGCATCATCGGCGCGCCGCCGACGCCGACCACGGCGGGCGCGCGGCTCTACGTCTCGGGCGAGCGCGCGCAGGACGTGATGCGGCTCAAGTCGTACGGCCTCGACGTGCGGCTGCTCGACGGCCCGATCGGCGCCGCCTCGGCGCTGAAGATGTCGTACGCCGGCATCACCAAGGGCTTCACGGCGATCAGCGCCCTGATGATGCTCGGCGCGACGCGCGCGGGCTGCGCCGACATGCTGCATAAGGAGCTCGCCGAAAGCCAGGCGCCGCTGCTCGGCTGGCTCGGCCGGCAGATGCCGAAGATGCCGCCGAAGGCCTACCGCTGGGTCGCCGAAATGGAGGAGATCGGCCGCTTCCTCGACGGCATCGCGGGCGGCCGCGCGGCATACGAGTCGATCGGCGAGCTCTACCAGCACATCGCCGACGTGCAGGCGGCGCCGCGCAAGCCGGACGACACCGTGGCGCAGCTCGATCTGTTCTGCGCGATGGAAGCGCCGCCGGCACGCAAGAGCGCGTAGGCCACCGTCATTGCGAGGAGGCCGCAGGCCGACGAAGCAATCGCGATCGGCATGCGTATGCGGGTCGAGATTGCTTCGGCACGCTTCGCGTGCCTCGCAATGACATTTACTTCCGCATCGCCAGCACGCGATCCACCATCTCGCCGGCCTGGCCGAGATAGTTCGCGGGATCGACCAGCTTCGCCAATTCGTCGCGCGTCATGTGCTTGGCGATCTCCGGGTTCTCGGCGAGCAGGTCGAGCAGCGGGCGGCCGGTGGCGATCACCTGGCGGCAGATGTCGTAGACGAGGTCGTGCGCGTACTGACGGCCGAGGTGCGGGCCAAGGCCCATCATCACGGCCTCTGAGACGATCAGCCCGCGGGTGATGTCGAGGTTGGCGCGCATGCGCTTCTCGTCGACCTGCAGCCCCTCGAGCAGGAAGCGCGTCTGCGCCAATGCGCCGGCGGAGAGCGAGAAGATCTCCGGCAGCACGATCCATTCGATCTCCCACGGACCGGTGGCGCGCTCGTGGTCCTCGACCATGGCGTCGAGCAGGGCCGCCACGTGCTGGCGCACGACCGAGGTAAGCGCCGTGATGTAGACCGAGGAGATCGGGTTGCGCTTCTGCGGCATGGTGCTCGACGAGCCGCGCCCCTCGTGGAACGGCTCGTACACCTCCTCGACCTCGGTCTGCATCATCAGCTTCACGTCGAGCGCGATCTTGCCGCAGAGGCCGGTGACGAGGCCGAGGAAGCAGCCGACCTCGGCGATGCGGTCGCGCACCGTGTGCCAGGCGATCTCCGGTTGGGCGAGCTCGAGCTCCCTGGCGAGCTCGACCTGCACACGCAGGCCATCCTTGCCGAGCGAGGACAGCGTGCCGGCGGCGCCGCCGAACTCGAACACGAGCACGCGCGCGCGCAGCTCGGCGAGGCGCTGCTTCTGCCGCTCGAAGGCGGCCAGCACGGTCGCCATCTTGTAGCCGAAGGTGATCGGGACGGCCTGCTGCAGGTTGCTGCGGCCCGCCATCGGCGTGTCGCGATACTTCCTGGCGAGGCGCGCGAGCGCGTCGCTGATGCCGGCGATATCGGCCTCGACCAGCGCGAGCCCCTCGCGGATCTGCATGATGGTCGCGCTATCGGTGATGTCCTGGGTGGTGGCGCCCCAGTGGCACCATTCGCCGAGGCCGTCGCGGCAGAGCGCGACGAGCTGCTGCACCACCGGCAGCACCGGGTAGCCGATGCGCTCGGTCTGCGTCTTGATCTTGGCAAGGTCGTATTGCGCGACGTCGCAGTGCTTGAGGATCTCGTCGCAGGCGTTCCGCGGAATGATGCCGAGCCGCGCCTGCGCACGCGCAAGCCCCGCCTCGAAGTCGAGATATTTCTGGATGCGATTGCCGTCGGAAAAGACGCGCCGCATCGGCTCGGTCGAGAAGATGTCGCGAAAAACGGCGGAGTCGATGACAGTCGTCGGCATTCCTGGCGGCCTTTCGGGATGCGGGAGGAGACGGCGCGGCACGCGCGCCGGCGCGCCATGATGCCCGAAACGGTGCCCGCGCGCGAGGTCAGCCGAGCCAGCGGATGGCAAGCACCACGCCGAGCAGGACCGCGACGAGCGCGCCCCAGCCGATCGCCACGGCGAGGAAATGGTGGCCCGGCATGTGGCAGGCGCCCATGCGGTCGGACGGCGCCGGCGGCCGGCGGTCCACCGGGATGGGCTCGGGCTGATGCAGCCACAGCGACTGCTCGCGCCGCCGGCTCTCGTCGAGCGCGCCGTGCTCGCCGAGCGGATGCGGCCAAGCCTGACCCAGAAGGTCTTGACCCAGAAGGTCTTGCGACGCCACGGCTGGAGGATCCCTGCGTGGGCGCGGATGCTATCACGGTCCACGCCGAACATTAACCACCTGATGATCGGCCGGCGGCCCGGGAAGTCAATCAAACGCCGAACTTTTAGAGATATTATAGTTTCCGCGCGCCGGCAGATTGCCGTCAGATTCTTAGGTCAATTCAATGGATGCGTCGCAATACTGAGTTTGGAATAAATCGAAACTGAAATTTGTCCTTTGCCACGGAAGCCGTGCTGACCTATCTACGAGCGGCCGTTCACCGAGTGCCACCTCGTCCGATGATCGTCTGCTCCTGCAACGTGCTGTCCGACAGCCAGATCCGCGCCGCGGTCGCCGACGCGACGCCGCGCTCGGCCGCCCAGGTCTACGGCTGCCTCGGCTGCAGCCCGCAATGCGGGCGTTGCGTCGCCACGATCCGCCGCCTCATGAACGAGACGCTCGGCGCCTGTCCGCCGGCCGGCGGCTGCTGCGCCGACGCGAACGGCTAGACCAGCCTCCGATCAAGTGCGATCGGAAGCCGGCCTAGATTCGATAATTGGTCGCATTTTTTACGGAAAACCGGTGGCCACTTTTCCTGAAAATGCTCTAGCCCGCTACGCACAATTCAGTTCGGCTTCGGCGCCTTCGGCGGCGTTTCGTCCTTGGCCTGCCGCAGCAGCTCGTAGGCGCGGTTGAGCGCCTTGTCGGCCTTCGGGTCGCGCGGGATATAGGACTCGAGCGGCGGCTCCTTCGGCTCGGTCTTGGCCTGCGACTTGAGCTCGTCGGGCAGATCCTGATGCATCTCGACGTCGGGCGCGATGCCCTTGCTCTCGATCAGATGGCCGGCGGGCGTCATGTAGTGGCCGGTGGTGAGATGGATGGCGCCGTTGTCCGCGCCGAGCGGAATCAAGGTCCCGACCGTCCCCTGGCCGAACGAGCGCGTGCCGACGATGGTCGCCCGGTGGCCGTCCTGCAGCGCGCCCGCGACGATCTCGGCGGCGGAAGCCGAGCCCGCATTGATCAGCACCACGATCCGCTTGCCGTTGGCGAGGTCGCCCGGCGTGGCGCGGATATGCTTGGCGTCATCGGCGCCACGACCGCGGACCGAGACGATCTCGCCGCTGTCGAGAAAATCGTCCGCGACCGTGACGGCTTCCTCGAGCCGTCCGCCCGGATCGTTGCGCAGATCGATCACATAGCCCTTGAGCTGATCTGCCGGGATCTGCGCTGCGAGGTCGGCGATCGCCTTCTTGAGCTGGGCGCCGGTCTGCTCGTTGAACTCGGCGATGCGGATATAGCCGATGTCGCCCTCGACGCGTGCGCTGACCGACTGCGTCTTCAGGCGCTCGCGCACGAGCGCAAGGTCGATCGTTTTCTCCCGGCCGGGCCGCACGATGGTCAGGCGCAGCGTCGTGCCGTTGTCGCCGCGCAGCCGCTCGGCGACCTGGTAGTAGCTCAGCCCCTGCGCCGACTGGCCGTCGAACTCGGTGATGATGTCGCCCGCCTGGATGCCGGCTTTGGCGGCCGGCGATTTATCGACGGATGTGATGATCTTGGCAAACCCGTCGGTCATCGTGAACGCGATCCCGACGCTGCCGAAATCGCAGTGGGCGGTGCACGCCTGCGACTTGCGCAGCGTCTGCGCATCCACGTAGTAGGAGTCCTCGAGGCTCGACAGCATGCCGTTGATGGCGGTGCCCATCAGCTGGCCGTCATTGGGCTTCTCGACATAGTGCTTGCGCACCTGCTCGTAGGCGTCGCCGAAGATATCGAGCAAACGATAATTCGCCGGCGGCGCGGCCGACCGCGCATCCGTCCCGCCCAGCGCCACGAAAGACTGGCCCGCGACGAGCATCAGCGCGACGCCCGAGGCGGCGCCGACGAGAAGCAAGGAAACTTTGCGCATATTCGGTACGATCTCCGTGCCGGACGATGGAACTCGTCCGTTTGCGTTCATTGTGTGGCGTATGGCCCCGTCGACGAACCGGCCCCCACCCCGGATCAGGTCCGGGGCAGGCCCCGGATCAGGTCCGGGGCGGGCTTCGCCGGAACATGCGCCAATCTACCATCGCACCCGCTTTTTGGCGAAAATGTAGTATGGGAACGGGCGGCATTCGGCAACCGCCTTGCCGGTCGCGAACGGCCGCGCCCCCGGAGCATATTCCGCTGCCGCCGAATCATGCGCTGGACCAACGTCCGATCAAGCGTGATCGGAATCCGGCCTGAGATTTGATATTTGGTCGCATTTTCCACGGAAAATCGGTGGCCACTTTTCCTGAAAATGCTCTAGGTTGGGCGCAACGCCATCGGAGGCCGCCATGAAAGGCGATGCCAAGGTCATCGAATATCTCAACAAGGCGCTGCGGCACGAGCTGACCGCCGTCAACCAGTATTGGCTGCACTATCGCCTGCTGGAGAACTGGGGCTACCAGGCGCTGGCGAAGCAATGGCGCAAGGAATTGATCGAGGAGATGCAGCACGCCGACAAGCTCGTTCATCGCATCATCTTTCTCGACGGCTTCCCCAACATGCAGGTGCTCGACCCGCTGCACATCGGGCAGACCGTGAAGGAAGTGCTCGACTGCGACCTCGCGGCCGAGATGTCGGCGCGCGCGCTCTACGAAGAGGCAGCCACCTACTGCCATGGCGCCCGCGATTACGTCACGCGCGACCTGTTCGAGAAGCTGATGCACGACGAGGAGGAGCACATCGACTTCCTCGAGACCCAGCTCGACCTCGTCGCCAAGCTCGGCCTCGAGCTCTACGCCCAGCACCATATCGGCGAGTTGGACGACGATCATAAAGACTGACCAGGTCCGACGAGACGTTGGCGCCCGGGGCGAATTCTCCGCCGGATCAAAGCATTGCGCCGCGCGCTTGGCGACGCGACGGGCGACGTTGCCGCGAAGTTGTCCACAGGGGCCAAGCGGACACGTGCAGCCATTTTGCTGCCCGCAGCGCCGGTAGTCACAAAAAGGGCACACCGGACGCGGGATCGCGCATCGCGGCGCGTTCGCGCCCACCGGCGCGCTTGTGCGGCCTTCGCGGGCTGCTAGCCTGATGCGGGGCATAAGGCCTGCCCGGCGCCGAGTTGCGGCGGCCGGAAGGCTTGTGGCGTCGTTGCGTCCGAGAGATCGTCGCATGCGTGGGGGTTGGTTCTCCCTGTCGGAGAGAGTGCGAGGTCGTGTGCGCCATCATGCGCGCCTTGTCGCGCGCGGGGGCGCTTGCCTCTTTGTCGTCCACGCGCTCGCGGGATGCTTCCTCGATATCGAGAAGCCCGACCCCAGGCTGGACGTCCCGGATTCCTTCGTCACGGCGCGCAAGGGGCCTGATTCGGCGTTGCCGCCGCTCGACTGGTGGCGCGGCTTCCGTTCGCATGAGCTTACCCTGCTGATGGAGGAGGCGCAGACCGCCAACCTCGACATCGCGGCCGCGGTGGCGCGCATCGAGCAGGCGGACGCGGCGGTGCGCACGGCGAATGCGGCGCTGCTGCCGATCCTCGATTTCAACAGCAGCGCGACCCGCTCGCTCACCTCAACCGCCGGCGGCGGCGGGGGTACCGGCGGCGGATCTGCGCACACGCTCTACAACGTCAATCTGCAGGCGAGCTACACGCTCGACTTCTGGGGCAAGAACCGCGCGGCCCTCCTCGCCGCCGACGAAAATGCCATTTCGAGCCGCTACGCCAAGGACGTGGTCGCGCTGACGACGCTGGTGAGCGTCGCCAACGCCTATTTCAATGTGCTCAGCGCGCAGGACCGGCTGAGCATCGCCCGCGACAATCTCGAAGCCGCCAGACGAATTCTCACCGCGATTGACGACCGATTCAAAGCCGGAACGGCGTCGGAACTCGATACATCGCAGCAGGAAAGCCTGGTCGCGCAAGTCCGAGCCACGATTCCGCCGCTCGAGATACTGCTGCGGCAGAACAAGATGGCGCTTGCCTTGCTGGTGGGACGCGCGCCCGAGCACTTCATCCTGAGGGGCGGCGGCACCCGCCGCATCGCCATTCCGCGGGTCGCGCCCGGCCTTCCGTCGGACCTCATCAGCCAGCGTCCGGACATCCGCGAGGCCGAGGCCAATCTGCGTTCGGCGAACTTCAGCGTCGAGGTGGCGCGCGATGCCTTCTTCCCGACTATCTGCAACAACTTCCCGTCCGAAGCCACAATTTTCACGCATTCTGGCGTGGTCTCGATAATGGCGCGGAGACGCTCTTCACTCTGTTTGAGGGCCTTCTCGGTCTGCTTTCGCTCGGTAATGTCAATCACTACACCGAACATCCGCGAATCATGATTCGTCCTGCTGCCCTCGCAATGCAGCCATCGCAGTCCGAGAACCGGATGTAGATAGCGATATTGGAAGTCCATGTGGCCAGAATGGTAGCCAGTTTCCATCAATTCGCAAACCCTTTGAAAAAGTCTTCGGGCGCAACTCGGGATGCCCATGTTTGCGCCGAATGTGGATCATCCTTTTCATATCCGAAGATGTCATGGAGTTCGTCGGACAAGACTTGTGTATTCCGGGCCGAATCCCACTCCCAGGTGCCAATGTGGGCCGCAGCTTGCGCCAGCCGGAGCCGTCTCTCGCTGATTTCGATCTGTTTCCTGGTTAGGACTTGGTCCGTGACTTCGACCGCGTGAGAAGATTCATCGACCTTCCCGGCCCGATTCAATATGGGCTGATATACGAAATTGAAGTAAGCCTCTTCAGGCCCAGAATGCACAGAGCGATTGAGGGTTGCCCGCATTTCGCGGCCGATGAAGGGCTCTCCCGTCTCGTAAACCTATCGAATAATTCGATATACCCTTGACCCTCCAGTTCCGGCAGTGCCTCATGAAGCGTCTTCCCAATGAAATCCCTTGCGCTTTTCCGCCCTGTCACGCGGATATATAGGTCGTTAACGTAGGTCCAACGGTGCTCGGGTCCATTGAGCAGGGCGATGGCAGCCGGAGCCTGCGACAGGAGTTCCTGTAATCGGCGGCGTTCGACTTCAGCTTCCTCCCGCAGACAGGCGGTGCGCGATGCGATTGACGCGTGATTCGCAACCACCGAAGCCATGAGCATTTCGGATTCAGATGGGAAGTCGGTTACGGCAGATGCAATTGCCATCAATCCAGAGGCCGAGTTCAGACCGATCGGGAGAACAGCTACCGGCAGGCGGCGCCCAGAGAGATCGTAGTTCAGAATTCTGGTCCGCTGTGGGGGGCCGTCTAAGGCTTCCTGTGTTGTATGAGTCACCGAAAGCGGTTTGCTCGGGTCATAAACTGCTTCGCTCTCTTCGCCGTTGTTGGCATCGCGGAGCCTGACAAACGCAGCAGACACGTCCGACAGCACCCGTCAGGACTCCGAAGGCAGCCCTCGGTAATCTCTCTGAGCTCGCGTCCTACCCAGGCGGCGGGCATCGCCGAAGGGGCAGCGAAATCGCGCATCATGCGCCGGAGTTCGCGCGCCTCCGGATGCGTACCTAGAGCTTCCATCGGCTAATTCACACGTTCAGCCCTGCGAGAGTGCTTGCGTTCGCGGAGTTCCAATAGAAACTGGTCCGGGGGGACAAAGAACGGATTTTGTTGAAGAACACCGCCGACGATGACCACCGGATGGGTGCGCAAAATGTCGAATGCCACGCGTGAACTGAATCGGGCCAGATCGTAGGTGCAGACTACCGGGTCATCATACTTGGGCAGAAGGTAGTTG
>CAVPGG010000355.1:0-26633 GCA_963703755.1 uncultured Pseudomonadota bacterium | reverse complement strand
CGGGCACGACCGCGAGCTACACCAGCTCCGGCACCGCGTCGGTCACCTTCAACGACTCGTCGACCGCCGGCAGCGCCACCTTCACGCAGAACGGCACCAGCACGCTCACGTTCAACAACACGAGCTCGGCCGCGACCGCGACCATCACCAACAACACCGGCACGGTCGCGTTCAACAACTCGAGCACGGCCGGCGGCGCCGGCATCACCAACGGCGGCACGCTGGACTTCAACAATTCCAGCCTCGGCGGCACCGCGGCGATCACCAGCACCGGCGCGCTCGCCTTCAACAACTCGGCGGACGCGCAAAGCGCCCACATCAGCATCACGGGCGGCACCGCGAACTTCAACAATTCCGCCACCGCCGGCACCGCCGTCATCACCATCACCAACAGCGCCACGCTGACCTTCAACAATTCGGCGACCGCCGGCAGCGCCAGCATCACGACCAACACCGGCAGCGGTCAGATAACCTTCAACGACACGAGCACGGGCGGCACGGCGAGCTTCGTCTTCGGCGCGGGCTCCTTTATGGTGGTGAACTCGACCGCGATGACGGCGGGCTCGATCGCGAGCGCCGTCCCCAACACCTTCATCATTCTCAACGATTTGCTCACGGTCGGCGGCAACAACGCCTCGACGACCTACGCCGGGTTCTTCATCGGCTCCGGCGGGCTCGACAAGGTCGGCACCGGGACGCTAACGCTCTCGAGCAACCTCACCGGCTATACGGGCGCGACCACGGTCGACGGCGGCACGCTGTCGGTCACCGGCAGGATCGACCGCTCGAGCGGGGTCGCGATCAACGCGGGCGCCACGCTCAACGGCATCGGCCTGGTGCCGGCCGTCACCGTCAACGCGGGCGGCACCCTGATGCCGGGCCTGCCCGGGAGCGTCGGCACCCTGCAGGCGAAGGGCGTCGCGTTCGCGTCGGGCGCCTCCTACCTGATCACCATCAATGGCGCGACCGCCAGCAAGCTGAACGCCTCGATCCTCCCGGCGACGCTCAACAGCGGCGCCATGGTCAACATCGCGAGCGGCAGCAGCATCATCGTCGGCGACAAGTACACGATCCTCACTGCGACCGCGGGCGTCACGGGCCAGTTCAACCCGAACGTCAGGTTCGGCAACTTCGTCGGCACGCTCACCTACGACCCGAACAACGTCTTCCTCACCTTCCAGTTCGCCAGCCTCGCGGGCCTCTTGCCGCCGAACGCGCCGCAGAACGCGGCCAACGTCGCGGGCGCGATCGACCATTTCATCACCGGCGGCGGCGCCCTGCCGCCGGGCTTCCAGGCCGTGTTCAACCTGCCGCCGGGCCAGCTGGTGAACGGGCTCGAGCAGCTCGCGGGCGAGACCGCGACCGGCGCGCAGATCGCCGGCTTCCAGCTGATGAACGAGTTCATGGCGCTGATGCTCGATCCGTTCACGGAAGGGCACAACACCGGCATCGGCCCGGTGGCGTTCGCGCCGGTCGGCCAGCAGACGACCTTCACGCCGGAACGTCGCCAACGCCTATGCGTCGGTGGTCAAGTCCCCCTTGGCGCCGCCAGCACCGGCGTACGGCCCGTGGCACGCCTGGGGCGCGGCCTATGGCGGCACGCAGAGCATCAGCGGCGCGCCCGCGACGGTCGGCAGCCACGACATCACGACACGCGCCGGCGGCTTCGCGGCCGGCCTCGACTACCGCGCTTCGGCCGATACGGTGTACGGCTTCGCACTCGCCGGCGCGGGCACCGGCTGGAACCTCGCGCAAGGCTTCGGCTCGGGCCGCAGCGACGCGTTCCAGGCCGGCGTCTACGGCACGCACCAGCTCGGCCCCGCCTACGTGTCGGGCGCGCTCGCGTTCGCCAACTACTGGGCCTCGACCAGGCGCATCGTGACGGTCGCGGGCGCCGATACGCTCACGGCGAATTTCGCCGCGCAGAGCTTCGCGGCGCGCTTCGAGGGCGGCTACCGGCTCGATCTCGCGCCGTTCACGCTCACGCCCTACGCGGCGCTGCAGGCGCAGGCGTTCCACACGCCGAACTTCGCCGAGACGGCGGCCTCGGGCTCGCCGCAGTTCGCGCTTACCTTCAGGCCGCAGACCTCGAGCGCCGAACGCGCCGAGCTCGGCAGCTGGATCAGCCGCAGCTACGCGATGGACGACGGCGACAGCGTCGCGCTGTTCGGCCGCGTCGCCTGGGCGCACGACTGGTTCACCAACCTCGCCTTCACGCCGACCTTCCAGGCGCTGCCGGGCGCGAGCTTCGTGGTCAACGGCGTGCGGCCGCCGGCGGACCTCGCCCTGGTGACGGCCGGGGCCGAGTGGCGCATGAGCCGCCAGTGGTCGCTGATGGCGCGCTTCGACGGCGAGTTCGGCAACGGCGACCAGACCTACACGGGGACGGCGCGGCTGCGCTACAGCTGGTGATCCGCCTGCGCCCTGCGGGCTACGGCGGACAGGTCCGCCGGTATGCGGATAGCCTGTTGCATTTTACAGCCAGGGGCGCGACAATATGACAGGCTCGCGTAGCGTACTTGAGCCACTTGTCCGGCCCGGCGGATTGCCCGGCCGGTGACTTAAAAGGCCCCGGATGGGGCCTTTTCCTTTTCTTGCGG
The DNA here is from genome assembly GCA_963703755.1 of uncultured Pseudomonadota bacterium. GTDB lineage: Bacteria > Pseudomonadota > Alphaproteobacteria > Rhizobiales > Xanthobacteraceae > JAVDCA01. The sequence goes on along the minus strand of CAVPGG010000355.1, from coordinate 24,033 downwards.
CAGTCGACGAGCCGCGGCGGTCGCAGCCGCCCAACGTCACCCCCCCTTGCGCAGCACCTCGAGCCGCACCGGCAGCATTTCGCCGAGCCAAGCCGCGTGGTCCGAATGGTCGGCCACGTCGTCGCCGGTCTCGGGATGCAGCAGAACGCTGAGGCCGTCGCGGTTGAGCATCAGCCAGGGCAGGAAGGCGGCGAGCATGTCGCGCGGGAAAGCGATCTGGAACATCGATCGGGTGTGCGGGCCGACGAGCTCGTCATGCCAGCGCCCGAGCTTCGCCTGCGGGAAGGCCGCCGCGACGTGCGCGCGCAAGCGCTCGGCGCGGTCGCGCGTCGCGGCCGGATCGTAGTAGACATGGGCGTGGTAGTCCCGGATGATGGCAGGGTCGCGCGTCGACATCTCTCGTTCCTCCGCTGCGGCGGCGACGAGCCTTGTGCCGCCGATTTGACGTTCCTGCACCACCCGCAGCAAACTCGTTCAGGAACGTCAAATCGATAAGCGGCACTAGAATCATATGCTTGCTAGTGCCCCTTTGCTTCCCAAGTTCGTGTCAGAGACTGCTGCAATGTATCACGAACTTCGGAAGCGGGGCACTAGCACGATCGCGCGTTCCCTGCCGGACGAGAGACCGTTTCCAGAAAGGCCGTTTCCATGAGCAAATATCTGCTGGTGAGCTTCAAGACCTGCCCCTGGGTGCAGCGCGCCGCGATCGTGCTGCGCGAGAAGAAGATCGAGTTCGAGTTCCGCCACATCGAGCCGGACAACCGGCCGGACTGGTTCCTCGCCATCTCGCCGCACAAGAAGGTGCCGGTGCTGCGCGTCGACGACAAGGTGTCGCTGTTCGAGTCGAACGCGATCAACGAGTATCTCGACGAGACGATCGCGCCGCGCCTGCATCCGGAGGATCCGGTGGCGCGCGCCGTCAACCGCGCCTGGACCGACTACATCCCGACCTTCTCCGAGGGCGTGACCGGCTGCGCCTATGCGGACAGCGAGGCCGACTACGCCAAGGCGGTGGCGAAAGATTCCGGTCGCCGTTCGACCGGCTCGAGAAGGCGCTGGAAAAGCAGGGCGCCGGGCCGTTCTTCAACGGCGCGAAGTATTCGCTGGTCGACGCCGCCTACGCGCCGTTCCTGCAGCGCTACTTCTTCCTCGACCGCATCCGTCCGCTCGGCCAGATCGAGAAATATCCGCGGCTCAAGGCGTGGGCGACAGGCGCTCATGGCGCGGCCCTCGACCCACTCGTTCCCGGCGCGCCGAGTTCGAGGCGATGTATCGGGCGAACGTGAAGCGCCGCAACAAGTGGATATCGCAGTTCGTCGCGGACGCGGCGGTCGCGGCGGAGTAGACGGAGCCGGCGCGACGCCGCTCAGGAGAAGGCGCGGCGCCAGCTTGCGGCGGTAAGCTTGTCGAGCTCGGCATAGTATGTGTCGAGCGCCGCCTTCGCGGCCGACGGATCGCCCATGATGTCGCGCAGATACAACACGAGCACCGACCCGACGGCGTGGATCGCGTCGTGGCGGTCGAGCCCCTCGTCGACGAGGGCGTCGAGCTTGCGCCGCACCGGCAACACGTCGCCCTCGGCGATCTGGTTCTCGACCACCATATGGATGGTCGCATGCATGTCGGCGCCCGGAATATCGATACCGGCGCGCCGATGGTAGGCTTCGACGCGGCGAAGCGCCTCGTCTTCCCCGAGCGTAAGCCATTCGTCCGGATCGGGCGCGACCAGCGGGTCATATGCGGCCATCGGCGACCCCAGATCGTCGTCGTCATACGGGAATGTGTCGTCGAGCTCGGTGGCGACGGGCAGGCGCGCCGCCGCGGCCGCTTCGCGCTGCTGCGCCTCGACTTTGTCGAGGCAGCATTTCTTGAACTTCTTGCCGCTACCGCAGGGGCACGGATCGTTGCGGCCCACGTTCCGGTACGGATTGACGACCGGGGCGGGCGGGCTCCAGTCGATGGGCTCCCGATAGGCGCCCTTGGCATCCGCTTTCGGGCGGGCGAACGACCAGTTCGACAGCTCCTCGACCGTATCGCCGAACAGCTGGAACTCCTGATCGGGAGGCAATTCGGACGGCACGCCGTCGGCAACTGCCTGTTCGAGATCCTCCTCGAAGTCCTCGAAGCTCAACCAGCCGGGCGAGATGAATTCGCGCTCGAACACCTGCCGCACGAGCGGGACCAGATCGACGAGGCCGAGCATGGCGACGGCGCTCTGCCAGCCGTCCCACACGAAGCACTCGTCCTGCGGCTTCAGGTCATGAAAGCAGTCACGCAGGAACGCGGCGGCCTGCTCGCGCGAAACGTCGCCGCGCAAGGTCAGCATGGCGAGCGCCTCGCACATGCGCGAGCGAACCATATCGTCCGCATCGGGGTCGCGGATGATATCGCAGAGCGGATCCGGATCGCCGTCGTATACGGACGCCATCACGCGATGACTGGTCTCGGGGATCGCGTCGCCCAGGACGTCGATCCGATCTTGCGGCAGGCGCAACAGCGCGGCGAGCGGCCGGTAGGCGGATTTTTCGCGCAACTCGCCGAGCAGGTGGAACACGAGGAAGAGCGCCTCCGCATCCTCGTCATCCTCGTCCCCGGCGACGAAACGCTCAACCAGCTGCACGAAGGCGGGCGCGACCGTGGCACGGTTCTCGCGCGCGCCCTGGATGGCGTCGACCGGCATGCCTTCGACGGTCGCGAGGGCGTGAAGGATTTGTGTCGTGTCCATCGCAAGGCCTCCATGAAGGCCGGCCGAGCCGGCGCGCCGTGGCCGCGGTCAATCGTCGACGCTTGGCAACGCGCATTTGATACGAGTGTGTTGCGGCAAGAAAGCGCCCCTTACGGCTTATTCATAAAATTCTGTTCAAGTCCGCGCGGGGCGCCGCGGCGGACGGCGATCATCGCTGCCCCGCTCGTCCGTCGCGAGGCGCGGAACGCCGCCAATGGCTATGATCGTCATCATCGGTGCGGGTCTCGCCGGCAGCCTGCTCGCGAGCCGGCTCGCGGCGCGCCATCGCGTCATCGTGATCGAGCAGGCGCGCAAGAGCGCGCCGCTCGCCGTCATCGACCGCGGCCGCGCCGCCGGCCTCGACCCGCACGTCGGCATGGGCCTCGGCGGCACCACCTCGCTCTGGCACAACGGCCTGATCGAGCTCGCGGCGAGCGACTACGCGGCCTGGCCGCTGCGGCCGGCCGACCTGCAGACGCATATTGCCGAGGCGCACACGGCGCTGTCGGGCGCGAGCATCGCGCGGGTGCGCGCGATCGCGGACGAGCTGCGCGGCGGGCTCGCGGCGGCGGGCGTGCCGCCGCAGCTCCTCGGCAGCCCGATGTTTTATCCGGCGCGGCGGCGCAACCTCTGGCACGCCGAGAACCCGCGCGGCGTCGAGACCGTGATCGGCCGCGTCGCGCGGCTCGCGCTCGACGACGGCGGCCGCGTCACCGGCGCACTCCTGCATGGCGCCACCGCGCCGATCGCGGGCGACATCTTCATCCTCGCGGCGGGCGGGCTCGGCAGCCCCGCGATCCTGCAGGCGAGCGCGCCGAATGCGTTCAAGAACGCGGGCCGCTTCTACTTCGACCATCCGGTCGGCTTCGTCGGCGAGATCGCGGTGCGCGCCGATCTCAACCGTCTGTGGAACCGGTTCGACCGCGAGCTTGCGGGCAGCGTGCGGCTGCCGCTGGTGATCGCGACACGAGGCCGGAAATTCGCGTTCTATCTGCGGCCGGCCGGGCCAACCGCGCTCAAGGCGAAGAGCGTGCTCTCCGACCTGCGCAACCGGCCGCTCGACCTGCGCCTCTACGCCCAGCTCCTGCTGCGCACGAACGACATCGTCGAGGCGCTGTCGCTGCGCGCCGGCATCAACATCCCGACGCGGCGCTTCGTGCTCTACATGTCGGCCGAGCAGCTGCCGCAGGAGGAACGCGCGATCGAAGGCACGCCGGGCGCGGTGACGCGCGACTGGCGGCTCGATGATGACTTCTTCGCCGCGGCGCGCGAGGCGATCGACCGCCTGCTCGCCGCGCTCGCGCCGATCACCGCGCGCAGCAAGGTGTTCGCCGATTGGGCGGAGCGCCTCGAGACCGCCGCGCATCACTGCGGCACCTGCCGCATGGCGGCGACGGCCGAGAGCGGCGTCGCCGACGCGGACGGGCGCGTCTTCGGCACGTCGAACCTGTTCGTCTGCGACGGCTCGGCGATCCCGGCCGCGGGCTACGCCAATACGGGACTGACCATCGGCGCCCTGGCGCTGCGACTGGCGGAGAACGTTCATGCCTGACATCGTGATCAGCGGCGCCGGGGGCTTCATCGGACGCCACCTCACGGCCGCGTTCGCCGTCGCCGGAATGACCACTGCGCGCTACCGCGCGTTTCGTGACGGCAGCGAGACCGCCGACACCTTCGTTCACTGCGCCAACATCCATGGCGACCCGCGCGAGAATGCGGCCTTCACGGCCGATGTGCTGGCGACGGTCGGCAAGCGGGTGAAGCGGTTCGTGCAACTGCAGAGCTTCGCCACGCTGCACGGGCTCGGCCGGCTCGACCCGCAGTGCTTCAATTTCGGCAAATCGCCGCTGGTGATGGCGCCGTACGGATTGGGCAAGCTTCTGCAGGAGCAGGCGATCGGCGTCGAGGCGGCACGTTATCCGGCGCTCGCGATCCGGCTGCTGTATCTTCCGGTCGTGCTGGGCGAGGGCGGCTCGTGGTCGCGCGTGCTCGAGCAGGCGCGCCGCAACGGCGTCGTCCTGCCGCCGCGCATGCGCGGCGCGGCACGCGCCAACTACATCGAGGTCGACGACGTCGCGCGCCACCTGATCGACACGCACGGCGCCGCGGCGACGGGCCTGACGCGCACGATCCTCAACCGGCCGGACAGCGCCAACCTCGTGTGGGAAGCGTTCTTCGCCGGCGCCAAGGTGGCGCATGACGGCGCGCCGAAGTCGCTGGTGAAGCTCGCCGTGACGGGCGCGGCACTCTGCGCCTACCGGCTCAAGAGCGTGCTCATGCGGGCGAAGATCCCGCCCGGCACCAGCGATCGCCGGCCGCCGCATGCGCCCGCGCCGGCCTCCGAGGCGGCGGGCGCGCAGCCGGTGCGCTTCACCGGCCTGATCCAGCACATCGTGCGCACGCAGCCCTACTTACCGGCGTAACGATCGATTCACCTTAACGACGGCATACCCACCAACCCTTAACGCGCGCTCTCTATCTATAGGGCGAGGCGAGGAGGCACGACGTGGCGATCACGCAGACCGGAGGCGAGCCCGTGGGCGCGGCGCGACTGTCGTTGCGCGCGGCCGCGGCGCGCCTCAACGCGTGGCGCCGCGACGGCAGCGACCGCGCGATCGCGCAGCGCAACGCCGGCGCCGCCTTCCTGATCCGCAGCGCCAGCGCGGGCATCATCTACCTCACGCAGGTGCTGCTCGCGCGCTGGATGGGCCGCTTCGAGTTCGGCGTCTACGTCTATGCCTGGGCGTGGGTCGGCTTCCTCGGAATGTGGGCGGCGGGCGGCATCGCGCCGGCGGCGCAGCGCTTCATTCCCGAATACCGCGCGCGCGACGATCAGCCGGGCCTGCGCGGCTTCCTGTTCGGCAGCCGCTGGGTGAGCTTTGCCTACGGCACGATCGTCGGCCTGCTGCTCGCCGCAGCCGTCCTCATGCTGGGCGACAAGATCGCGCCCTACTACTGGCTGCCGCTGCTGATCGGCGCCGCCGTGATCCCGATCTTCCCGGTCTCCTCGGTGCAGGACACGATCGCGCGCTGCTTCAACTGGATCGAGCTCGGGCTGATCCCGAACTACGTCATCCATCCGCTGATCATCTGCGCGGCCGTGGCGGCGGTGCATTTCCTCGGCGGCGGCGTGACGGCGGTGCACGGCCTCGTCGCGGCCGCGGTCGGCATGTGGATCATGACGCTGATCCAGACCGCGCTGCTGCGCCGCCGCCTCAGGCGCGCGGTCGCGCCGGGCGAGCGCCGCTACGAGCTGCGCTACTGGATGGTCTCGTCGCTGCCGATCGCCTTCGTCGACGGCTTCTTCCTGCTGCTCACCTACGTGGACACGCTCATCCTGCAGGTCTTCGTCGGTCCGGCCGACATTGCGGTCTACTATGCGGCGACCAAGACGCTGGCGATCCTCAACTTCATCTATTTCGCGGTCTCGGCCGCCTCGGCGCACCGCTTCGCGCAGTACTACGTCGCCGGCGAGCACGACAAGCTCGCGGGCTTCCTCAAGGACGCGGTGCGCTGGACCTTCTGGCCCTCGCTCGCGCTTGGGCTCGCGCTGCTCGCGCTCGGCAAGCCGATCCTGTCGCTGTTCGGCCCAGGCTTCGCCGAGGGCTATCCACTGATGTTCGTGCTGGCGATCGGCCTGATGGCGCGCGCCTCGGTCGGGCCGGCCGAGCGGCTGCTCAGCATGCAGGACCAGCAGCGCGCGAGTGCCGCGATCTATGCGGGCGCGTTCGCCACCAACCTCGTGCTGTGCCTCACGCTCATCCCGCACTTCGGGCTGATCGGCGCCGCCGCCTCGACAGCGAGCGCGATCGTGGTCGAGTCGACGCTGCTGTACGTGGTGACGAAGCGCCGGCTGGGGCTGCATATTTTCGTATTCGGAAGATAAGCGGCCCGCATGGAGCGAAGCGGAATGCGGGACGGCAGTTCCCGGATTACGCTTCGCTCCATCCGGGCTACAAGTTCACCGCACCCCTCAATGCAAACTCGGCGCCTTGAAGAAGCGGTTGCGGTCGGATGACACGACCTTCTGCTCGAAGGTCTTGCCGTCGCGATAGATGGTGAGCGGGATCTCGGCGCCGGCCGGGCCGCGTGACCAGATGCGGCGGTAGAGGCCGGCGAGGTCGCTCACCTCGCCGCCCGCGACCGAGAGCACCACGTCGCCGGTGTTGAGGCCGGCCTTCTGCGCCGGGCCGCCCTTGGCAAGGCCGACGACGACGATGCGATCCTCGATCTCGGTCGCGTAGAGGCCGAGCCACGGCCGCGCCGGCCGGTTGGCGCGCCCGGTCTTGAGCATGTCGTCGAGGATCGGCTTCACTAGGTCGATCGGCACGATCATGTTGAGATCGCCGCCCGGCTTGCCGCGCTCGGGCGCCTGCTGCATCTGCAGCGAGCCGATGCCGAGCAGGTCACCGGCCGCGCCGATCATCGCGGTGCCGCCCCAGTTGGGATGGGCCGGCGTGGTGAAGATCGCCTCGTCGAGCACGTATTCCCAGTAGCCGGCGAACTCCTGCTTGGCGACGATGCGCGCCGCGACCGAGCGGGCGCGCCCGCCGGCGCCGCCGACCACCACCGGATCGCCGACCCGGGTATCGTTCGAGCGGCCGAGCGAGAGCGCCGGCAGGTCGAGCTGCGCCAGCGCCTGGACGAGGCCGAAGCCGGTCTCCTGGTCGTAGGCGAGCACATGACCGGGTACCGGCGGGCCTTCGTTCGGGGCAAGCCACACCTCCTCGGCCTCGGTGACGAGATAGCCGATGGTGAGCACCACGCCACGGTCGCGGATCAGCACGCCGTGGCCCATGCGCTCGGTGCCGAGCGTCTCGGCCGTGAAGGCGTCCTCGGGGATCTTGGTGTGGACGCCGACCACCGCCGACAGCGCGCGGTCGAGATCATAGCCGTAGTCCGCCTGCTTCGGACGGGCCGAGGGCGGCACCTGCCAGTCGCCTACGGATGCCATGCGGCAACTCCTCTGCTTGTCTTCTCGAGCATGATCTTTTCCGAAAACCGGTATCCACTTTTCGGAATCGATGCTTATCCGGCGGATTGCACGAGCCGGCGCGGGTGCGTGTCGGCGCCGCGCTGGGTGTCATGCACCCAACGCGCGATCTCGCCGTAGGATGCGAACCACACGTCCGGGTACTGCGCCATGTACTTAAGTATCTTTTCCATGATTGCCGAGACCAGCGGACGGCCGCCGAAATGACAATGCATGGACAGCGCCAGCAACGCCGGCGGCTCGCGCCAATATAGGTAGTCGAACGTCTCCTTGTAAACGTCCCACAGGTCCATCGGGCTCGCGCGCAGCACCCGGTTGTCGGTGAAGTCGCTCGCCGGAATGTGCACGATCGAGCCGCCGCTGGTCTCGATCACGTTAGGTAAATCGCTGTCGCGGCCATCGCCGTGCCAGGCGAGCTTCTCCTCGATCAGGATGCGCCGGGTGTGCTCGGTATAGGCGAGCACGGGGCTGAGCCAGCCGACCGGCCGCTGGCCGGAGACCTTTTCGAGGATGTCGAGGCATTTGCGGACGGTGGTGCGCTCCTCCTCGGGCGTCATGTAGGCAAGGAGCTGGTCCTGCAGGTAGCCGTGCCCCGCCACGTCGTGCCCGGACTTGACGATCTGCGCCACCGCCTCGGGAAACAGCTCGGCGCAGCGCGCGTTCACGCAGAATGTGCCGCGCATGCCGTTGCGGCGCATGAGCTCGATGATGCGCCACACACCGACCTTGCCGCCATAGCTGCCCCAGGCGATGCCGCCATGATCGACCGTGCCGGGCTTGAGCGGGGTCGCCTGCACGCCGTAGGGCGGCGGCTTGCCTTCCGACCAGGTCTCCAGCATCGCGGTCATCGTCACCGCGATGCGCTTGCCGTTCGGCCAGGCGAAGGGGCGCTTGCTCATTGGCGATCCGGCTCAGGCCTTGGGATTTGCATTGAGAAAGTCCTTGCTCCACGCCGCATAGTCGGCCTGGCGCGTCGCCTGCTTCAAGAGGTCGGACGGCGGCGAGATGTTCTGCAATTCCCACGACGGCTTGCCGTCGCGCAGCGCCTTGAGCGTGGCGTGGATCGCGTTGACGGCGGCGTTGAACGGCGCGTGCCCCTGCAGGCAGATGCGCACGTTGCGCGCCGCCAGATACTCGCGGTCGTAGAGCTCCTTGGCGGCGCTGCCGAGGAAGAGCGGCTTCTTCACCGCCGCCGCGACCTCGTCGAGCTCGGCACGGCTCTTCACGCCGGCCATGAACAGCATGTCGACGCCGGCCTCCTCGTAGGCCTGGAGGCGCGCGATGGTGTCGGCGACGCCCGTGATGGTAAGCGCGGCCGTGCGCCCGACGATGACGAGGCGCGGGTCCTGACGGCCGGCGAGCGCGGCCTTCATCTTGCCGACGCCTTCGGCGATCGGAATGAGCTTGGGCTCGGTCGCGCCGTACGGCGTCGGCAGAGCTGTGTCCTCGATGGTGAGGCCGGCGACGCCCGCGGTCTCCAGCTCCTCGACGGTGCGCTTGACGTTGAGGGCGTTGCCGTAGCCATGGTCGGCGTCGACCAGCAGGGGCAGCTTGCCGGCGCGGTTGATGCGATAGGCCTGCTCGGCGAACTCGGTCAGCGTCAGCACCACGATGTCGGGCGCACCGAGCACCGCGAGCGAGGCGACCGAGCCCGCGAACATGCCCGCCTCGAAGCCGAGATCCTCGGCGATGCGCGCCGAGATCGGGTCATGCACCGAGCCCGGGTGAATGCAGCGCCCGCCTGCCACGATGGCGCGCAGACGCTCGCGCCGGTCAGTCCAATCCATGTCCTGCTGGTCCCCTGTCCACCGCCGCTGGGCGGATCAGCCCGATTTTACACGGCGGCTCGGCCGGCGTCGCCCGCCTCCGCGCCGCTGGCGGCTAGTGTCCCGATTCCGAAGTTCGCAAGACTTTGCAGCGACTTCTGAGCGAACTTCGGAATCGAAAAGGACACTAGCAACTCTATAATTCTAGTGCCGCTTTTTGAACCCGAAGTTCGCAACCGTGCCCGCCGAGAGACCGTGCGAACTTCGGGTTCGCGGCACTAGCCAATTGCCCGGGTTACAGTGGCAGACGCAGAATGCTGCGATTGGCCGCCGGCAGGGCGATTGGGGAACGCGACCCGCCTTCATCCTGCCCCAAGTTTCGCCCATAAAGGGCCTGGGGAAATCGGGATTTCACATGAACGCGCTGCGTGCCGCCACCTGGGTCGCCCTGGCGACCGGTTTTGCTTTTGTGCTGGGCGAGGCCTCCGCACAATATTACCCGTCGGGCCCGGTCTATCCGTCCGGTCCGGCCTATCCGGGCGGCCCGGCCTATGGTCCGGACGATCAGCAGTCCTATGCGCCGCCCCCGCCGCCGAACTACGCGCCGCGGCCGCCCCAGCCGATCTACCCGGGCCAGGCCGCCATGCCGGCGCCGGCCGCGGGCACCAACTTCCCGCCGCCCGCCGACTATCCGTGGGTCCATGACCGCAATGGGTATCCCGCAGCACCGGCAGCACCGGTCGCCAATGGGCCGGGCGGGCCCTATGACAGCCAGCGGCCGAATGCCGGGCCCTATCAGGGCCACATGCTCAACGAAAATCCGGACGCGCCGCGGCCGCCCGGGCAGATCGATGCCGGCCCGAACAGCGCGCCCCCGGCCGACCAGGGCACCGCGGCGCTGCCGCCGGATATCCGGCCCGAGCAGCAGAACGAGCGCACCGAGTTGCCGCCGCAGTTCCGGCGCCAGGTCGTCCCCTACCCGACCAACGAGCCGGCCGGCACCATCATCGTCGATACGCCGAACACCTACCTCTATCTCGTGCTCGGTCACGGCCAGGCGATGCGCTACGGCATCGGCGTCGGCCGCGAGGGCTTCACCTGGACGGGCACCGAGCGCATCAGCAAGATGACGCAGTGGCCGGACTGGTTCCCGCCCAAGGAGATGATCGAGCGCCAGCCCTACCTGCCGCGCTTCATGGCGGGCGGCCCGTCGAACCCGCTCGGTGCACGCGCCCTCTATCTCGGCAAGACGCTGTACCGCATCCACGGCACCAACCAGCCCTCGACCATCGGCTCCTTCGTATCGTCGGGCTGCATCCGGCTGGTCAATGAGGACATCGAGGACCTGTTCAGCCGGGTGCAGGTCGGCACCCGCGTGGTCGTGCTGCCCGGGCCGAACCAGCCGCCGACCGCCGCCGCCGGCCCCGCCACCGCGGTGCGCTGACGCCCGTACAGCCCTCGCCGCGAGGGTTGACGCCAACGCCCCGCGTGCCCACGATGGGGCTGGGTGCGAGGGCGGATGTCATGAAAACCTTGGTTGCATTGGCGTGCGCGGGCTGGCTCACGGTGCCCAATGCCGATCCGCCCAGCACCTTGCCGCTCGCCTTCGGCATGACCCCGCAGGATGCCGCGAGCGCGCTCGGAACGCCGCTCACCTACGATCATGGCCGTCGCGGCAACGAGGTATTCTACGCCGAGCGCCCCGCCCGCACGCCGGGCCTCTATCGTGTCGACCGCCGCGTCTGGCTGCAGTTCCGCCGCGGCTGCCTCAGCGGTTGGAAGAGCGACTGGAGCGTCGCGCCCCATTGGTTCTGACGGCTGCGTTTTGTCGGCCGCGTACGTCCCGGTTGCTTTCCGCGTCACGTCGCGTGGTTAACCGGCGCCGATCCGCGCCGCATTAACGCAACCCGCAACAATCGTCGCGCCCGGTCACCCCCGCGACACGAACCGTGCCTAAGTACGGCGCGGGAACGGAGAGCGGGCGCGATCGCGGAGGAACTCAATCGATGTCCTGTCAATGGATGTTCTGTCAATTTCCCGGTTCGAGCCGTGAATTGCGCGCCGTTGCGCTGGCCGCGCTGATTGCCGGCCTCGCCGGCGAGGCGCGCGCCGACACCCGGATCGAGGTCCACTACACGATCAAGGTCGCCGGCATCTCGGTCGGCAAGAGCGACGTCAACACCGTGATCGGCGCCGCCGACTACACGACGTCGGCGACCGGACAGGCGAGCGGCGCCGTGCGCTTCCTGGTCAGCGGCGAAGGCACGATCACGACGCGCGGCGCCGTGGTCGACGGACGGCTGGTTCCGGCAAGCTTCACGTTGACCACCACGCGCGACAAGGAGAAGGACGCCGCCAAGATGACCATCGACGGCGGCAACGTGAAGGATCTCGCCGTCGAGACGACCGAGGCCAAGGACGACCGCGTGCCGGTCACCGACGCGGACCGCAAGGGCATCATCGATCCGCTCACCGCGATGCTGATCCAGATGGAAGGAACGGGCGAAGCCGTCGCGGCGGAAGCCTGCAAGCGCACGCTGCCGATCTTCGACGGGCGCCGGCGCTTCGATCTCGCGCTTTCGTTCAAGCGCATCGACCAGGTGAAGGCCGCGAAGGGCTATGCGGGCCCGGCGATCGTATGCGCGGTCACGTTCCGGCCGATCGCCGGCCATCGCCCCGACAGCAAGCTGCTCAAATATCTCACCGACGGGCGCGAGATCGAGATGGCCTTCGCGCCGATCGCCGGCACGCGCATGCTGGCGCCGTTCCGCCTGTCGATCGCCAGCATGCTCGGCAACCTGGTGGTCGAGGCGACCGACTTTACGGCGACGACCGCGCAGGCGGCCGCGCCGGCCACGCCCGCGACCACGACCGCAAGCAAGTAGCGCGTCGACGGACGCCCATGCGTCCACGGCGATTGGCGCGGGAGACCGCCGCGGCTAAATAAGTTGGATGCTGCCGCTCTCAGTCCTCGACCTCTCGCCCATCACGACCGGCCATTCGGGCGCCGACGCGCTGCGCAACAGCCTCGACCTTGCCCAGCTCGCCGATCGGCTCGGCTACACGCGCTACTGGGTCGCCGAGCACCACAACCTGCCGTCGGTCGCAAGCTCGGCGCCCGACATCATGATCGGCCAGATCGCGGCGCTCACGCGGCGCATGCGCGTCGGCTCGGGCGGCGTGATGTTGCCCAACCACGCACCGCTCAACGTGGCGGAGCGCTTCAAGGTGCTGGAAGCGCTGTTTCCCGGGCGCATCGATCTCGGGCTCGGCCGCGCGCCCGGCACCGATCCGATCACCTCGGTGGCGCTGCGTCGGCGTCAGGACATCCGCGAGGACGACGACTTTCTCGAGCGCTTCCAGGAGCTGATGCTGTTCGAGTCGCGCGGCTTTCCCGAAGGGCATCCGTTCCGCAACGTGCGCGCCATGCCGGCGGACGTGCCGCTGCCGCCGATCCATCTGCTCGGCTCGAGTGGCTACAGCGCCGAGCTCGCCGCCGCGATCGGCGCCGGCTTCGCGTTCGCGCATCATTTCGCGAGCCATGATGCGGTTGCCGCCATGACCAGCTATCGGGCGCATTTCAAGCCGTCGCCCGCCCTGGCGCGGCCGCACGCGATCCTCGGCATCGCGGCGGTCGCGGCCGACAGCGACGCGGAGGCCGAGCGGCTTGTCGCGACCATCGATCTCAACTACGTGCGGCGGTCGAAAGGCGAGTATCTGCCACTCGCGAGCCCCGAGGAGGCCGCGGCCTACGAGTATTCGCCGATCGACCGCGCGCGCATCGCGCAGAACCGCGCGCGCGTGTTCGCGGGCGCGGCCGACACGGTGGTGGCCCGCCTCGAGCCGCTCATCGCGGCGACGCAGGCCGACGAGGTGATGGTGACCACCATGATCTACGACCACGCGGCGCGCCGGCGCTCGTATGAGCTGCTGGCGCAGGCGTTCAGGCTGCAAGGCGCGTGAGGCCATGCGCGCGAGCGGCAACCTTTTCGCTGACATTCCAGAAAAGCTCGCGCGGGAGGAGCTGACGACGCTCGTGTCGTCGGGCGGATTGCGCATCGAGCGCATCGCGTCGTGCGGCCAGGCGAGCCCGCCGGGCTTCTGGTACGACCAGCCGCAGGACGAGTGGGTGATCGTGCTCGCGGGGAGCGCCGAGCTCGCGTTCGAGAACGACGCGGCGCCGGTGCGGATGCGGCCGGGCGACTACCTGCACATTCCGGCGCATCGCCGCCATCGCGTCGCGTGGACCGATCCGTCGCAGGCGACGGTGTGGCTCGCGGTGCATTACGGCTGAGACCGCCCGCGCCTCAAGACTGAAGCAAAACGCAAAGAGCCGCGGCAACCGGCCGGGGCTCTCGCACTTTCAGCTATCGCCGCGGCTTACTGAGCGGGCTGGGGCTGCAGGTAGCCCTGCTGCATCGGCTGCTGCGACGCGGGGCCCTGCGGCGCTGCGTCGGCCGGCGGGTTCATCGCCATCTCGTTCGTGCACACGTCCTTGAACACGACGGCGCCTTCCTGGGTGTACTGCTTGGTCAGGCAGTTGCAGGTCGGGGTCGCCGCGTAGGTCGGGCTCGACCCGTAGGTGGTCGCGATCACCGGCGCGCCCCAGTACGGGCGGTGCCACACGTGCCAGCGCCAGTGCCAGTGCCAGCGCGGCGGGATGCGGATGCCGACGACGCGCAGGCCAAGGACGCGGCGGAACGCGAAGTTGCGGTGGAACTGCGGGCCGGCAACACGCGCGGAGCTGAAGTGCACGGCGCGGGCGCCGCCGCCACCGAAGTGGCCGAAGGCGGAAGCGCTGCTCGTCGACAGCGCGAGGGCGCCGAGCGACGCCGCGGCGGCGAGAGCGAGGATGGACTTGCGGAACATGAGTGTCTCCAAGGTTCGGGGTCGGGGTTCGGGGTTCGGGGTATCGGGCAGTTTCTCTGTCCACACCTTGGTCGAAGCCTTCGAGGGGCAGGTTCACCTTGAAACCCAAAGACTTTCCTGAATGCCCGTTCACGGCGCGCGCCGCCATGATATAAAGCCGCGCCGCTCGCGCGGTGGCCGCACAGCGGCGAGACCGCAATCGATTTTCAACCCCGAATGGGAGCTCTACCTTGGGCACGCACATCACACTCACGGCGTCGGACGGATTCAAGCTCGGCGGCTATCGCGCGGAGCCGCAGGGCAAGCCGAAGGGCGGCCTCGTGGTGATCCAGGAAATCTTCGGCGTAAATCATCACGTTCGCGCCATGTGCGATCGCTTCGCGGCGATCGGCTACACGTCGACGGCCCCCGCCGTGTTCGATCGCATCCAGCCGAATTTCGAGTCGGGCTATTCGCCCGACGAGATCGCGAAGGCGCGCGCCATCATTCCGAAGATCGACTGGGCCGCGATGCTGCGCAACGTCGCGGCCACGATCGACAATGTGAAGTCGGCCGGCAAGGTCGGCATCGTCGGCTACTGCATGGGCGGCACCGTCGCGTTCCTCTCGGCCGGCAAGCTCGACGGGCTCTCGGCCGCGATCGGCTACTACGGCGGCCAGATCGCCAAGAACGTCGACCTCAAGCCGAAGGTGCCGACGCTGCTGCATTTCGGCGACCAGGACCAGTCGATCCCGATGTCCGACGTCGACCTGATCAAGCAGAAGCGGTCCGACTGCGAGATCCACGTCTACCAGGGTGCCGGCCATGGCTTCTCGTGCGACGAGCGCGGCAGCTACAACGAGGCCGCGCACAAGGTCGCGTGGGATCGCTCGGTGGCGTGGCTCGGGAAGAACGTAGGGTAAGCGGCGTGGCGCTGCGCGCCGCAATGCGCCTCAGAACCAGCGCTCGGACACGTTGATCGTATCGCCCGGGCGCACCGGCGTCGTCACCGGCACGGTGCTGCGGATCGTCTGCCCGCGCAGCGTGCGGCTGATCTCGACCTGCTGGCGGAAGGCGCGCGGGCTGAAGCCGCCCGCGATCGCGACGGCGGTTTCCACGGTCATATTGGCGACGAAGGGGTACTGCCCCGGAAAGGTCACCTCGCCGAGGATGAAGAACGGCCGATAGGTCTCGATCTCCACCGCGACCGCCGGGTCGCGGATGTATCCCTGGCGCAGCCGTGCCGCGATCGCGGCGGAGAGTTCAGCGGTGGTGAGCCCGCGCGCCGCGACTGCACCGATGAGCGGCATCGTGATACTGCCGCCGGCATCGACGCTGTAGCTGTTGGTGAGGCCGTCCTGGCCGAACACCACGACGCGGAGCTTGTCGCCCGAGTTCGAGCGTGTAGGCGCTCGGCGGCGCCGCGCGCGTGATCGCGACCGGCGCCGGCGCGGGAGCCTGCATGACCGGGGCCTGCACGATCGGCGCGCGCGCGATGGGCGTCTGCACAATGCCGCGCGCACCGCCATAGGCAAACGTGTCGAGGTCCGAGGCGGGCTGAATGGCAAGCGCCGCGGGCGGCGGCGGCGGATACCGCGTACAGCCGGCCGCGAGCATCATAGCCAGAAGCATGATCACAAAGCGGGCAGGCCGCATACGGCGAATCGGACCGGTTCTCGAGAACTGAAGCCGGATTAGCGCCTTATATGGTTAACAAAACATAACCGGCGGCCCTGCGGGCCGCCGGTGCGCGTCGATATAGGCTGGCCGTGGCCGAACAGCCGCGGTCAGCACGGCAGGATCAGTGGGCCGCCACGCCGGTTCCGGTCGGGCAGCTCACGCCGGTGCCGCCGAGGCCGCAATAGCCTCCCGGGTTCTTGGCGAGGTACTGCTGGTGGTAGTCCTCGGCGAAATAGAACGGCGGCGCGTCGATGATCTCGGTGGAGATCGCCCCGTAGCCCTTCGCCTTGACGGCTTGCGCATACATCGTCTTCGACGCCTCGGCGGCCTGCCGCTGCGCCGGCGCGTGGGCGTAGATGCCGGAGCGATACTGGGTGCCGATGTCGTTGCCCTGGCGCATGCCCTGGGTCGGGTCGTGGCTCTCCCAGAACGTCTTGAGCAGCCGATCGTAGGAGACCTTCTTCGGATCATAGACCACGAGCACGACCTCGTTGTGCCCGGTCCGCCCCGTGCAGACTTCCTCGTAGGTGGGGTTCGGCGTCTGGCCCGCCGCATAGCCGACCGCCGTGACATACACGCCGTCGCCCAGCTCCCAGAATTTCCGCTCGGCGCCCCAGAAGCAGCCGAGCCCGAACATCGCGGTCTCGAGACCCTCCGGGTAGGGCCCCTTCAGCGGATGACCGTTGATGAAATGGCGTTCGGCGGTCGGGATCGCGCGCGCGCGGCCCGGGAGCGCCTGTCCGGGGGCTGGCATTTCCGATGACTTCTTGAACATGAACATCGCCGATCTCCCTTGTGCCGGCCGAATATAATATTTGCCCGCGCGTCCGGCACCGGCCGCGGTATCACAAGTTCGACAATGAACCGGCGCAGGCAGGAAAAAGCCGCCGGAACATCGGTCCCGGCGGCGCTGATCGCAACGAGGCTCGCCTACTTGAGGCCGGCGGCGCCCGCCTGCGAGATCACGTCGTCCTGCGAGCCGGTGCCGCCGCTGACGCCGATCGCGCCGATGACATGGGCGTCGACGACGAGCGGATTGCCGCCGCGCGACGCCACCACGTCATCGAGGGTCGGCAGATAGGCAAAGAACGGGCCCTTGCCGATCAGGCGCTCGAACACGACGGTCGGGCGGCGATAGCGCGCCGCCACGCGCGCCTTGTGCTGCGAGATCGGGATCGAGGCGAACTGGCAGTTGTCGTCGCGCTCGAAATAGACGAGCTCGCCATGCGGATCGACCACCGCGATGCACATGCCGCTCCAGTTGCGCTTCTTGAGCTCGGCGACCGCGGCGGCGGCGACCTTCTTGGCGGTCTCGATGTTGATCGGCGCGCCATACGGCATCGGCTTCATTTCCGCCGGCACGTTCTCGTTGGGATTGTTCGGATCGGGCGGCACCTGCGCAAGGGCACCGCTGCCGGCCGCGAGCGCGACGCACAACGCGCCCGCCATCACAGTCAATCGACGCATGCATTCCTCCCTTAGAATATGATTGCGCCGGGCGCCCGCTTGGCGGCCCCGGAGACGATGCAACCTTATCGGATCGGGCGCGCCGCGCCTATGGGCGTGATGGCGAAGCCGCGCGCGTCACCCGCGCAGGTGTCAGCGCGCGTAGCCGATGAGCGGCTTCTTCTTGCGGCCGAGCAGCATCAGGATCGCGCCGATGACCGCGAAGACGAGCCAGGCCGGCGCGGTGAGCACCGTGAGGATCACCGGATTCCACAGCCATTCCGCGACGTGACGCTCGATCGCCGGCTGCAGCAGCAGCAGGCTGGTGGAATTCACCGCATTCCAGATATCGCCGAGCTTGGTGACGTAGATGTGGTCGCCGGCGATCGACTTGGTGCCGTCGTAGACGAAGAACACGAAGCCGGCGGCGAGAATCCACAGGCCGAGGGAGCGCAACACAAAGCGGATCATGGCGGGTCCGTCACGTGAATGAAATTTGGCCTACAAGGTGTCGCCGCGCTGGACTTACTACCGGCGCCCTTCCGATTCAACCGCGCCGCCGTGCAGCGAAGCGGCCGATACGGTCGCCGCGACGCGGCCCTGACGGCTGTTCGGTGCCTTGAGCAAGCCCCTGCCCTTCCTGTACTTTCCGCCATCCGCCAGGGCGGTGGCTGGGCGTCTGGAATTCTCGACTGGATCGCATTCTTCGCGGCGAACCGGGATCCATCCGGGATCGAGTCCGGGACAGGCGTTCGCCCAGAAAGATGCGCTAGGAGTTGAAATGCCCACTTCGTCGAAAGGCCGCGGCAAACGTCCCACGTTTACCGACCAGGAAGCCCTGCTGTTTCACAGCCAGGGGCGTCCCGGCAAGCTCGAGGTGGTGGCGACGAAGCCGATGGCGACGCAGCGCGACCTGTCGCTCGCCTATTCGCCCGGCGTCGCCGTCCCGGTGCTCGCCATCGCGGCCGACGAGAGCCTCGCCTACGACTACACGACCAAGGGCAATTTCGTCGCCGTCATCACCAACGGCACCGCCATCCTCGGCCTCGGCAATCGCGGCGCGCTCGCCGCGAAACCCGTGATGGAAGGCAAGGCCGTCCTGTTCAAGCGCTTCGCCGACATCGACTCGATCGATCTCGAGGTCTCGACCGAGGACCCCGACGAGTTCATCAACTGCGTCAAGGTGCTGGGCAAGAGCTGGGGCGGCATCAACCTCGAAGACATCAAGGCGCCGGAGTGCTTCATCATCGAGCAGAAGCTGCGCGAGCTGCTCGACGTGCCGGTCTTCCACGACGACCAGCACGGCACCGCGATCATCTCGGCGGCGGGCCTGATCAACGCGCTCGATCTCACCGGGCGCGAGATCGCGACCGCCAGGCTCGTCTGCAACGGCGCGGGCGCCGCCGGCATCGCGAGTCTCGAGCTGTTGCGTGCGATCGGCTTCCGGCCCGAGAATTGGTCCTTTGCGACACGAAGGGCGTGATCTACGAGGGCCGCCGCGAGGGCATGAACCAGTGGAAGTCGGCCTTCGCGGTGAAGACCAAGGCACGCACGCTCGCCGAGGCGCTCGACGGCGCCGACATCTTCTTCGGCCTCTCGGTCAAGGGCGCGGTGTCGCAGGACATGGTGAAATCGATGGCGGCGAAGCCGATCATCTTCGCCATGGCCAATCCCGATCCGGAGATCACGGTAGAGGAGGTCGCCGCCGTCCGCGACGACGCCATCATGGCGACCGGGCGCTCGGACTACCCGAACCAGATCAACAACGTGCTCGGCTTCCCCTACATCTTCCGCGGGGCCCTCGACGTGCGCGCGACCACCATCAACATGGAGATGAAGATCGCGGCCGCCCACGCGCTTGCCGACCTCGCCCGCGAGGACGTGCCGGACGAGGTCGCGGCGGCCTACGGCGCGCGGCCGAAATACGGGCCCGACTACATCATTCCGGTGCCGTTCGACCCGCGGCTCATCTCCTATGTGCCGCCGGCGGTTGCCAAGGCCGCGATGGACACCGGCGTCGCGCGCAAGCCGATCGTCGACATGGACGCCTATCGGGCGACCCTGCGCTCGCGCCGCGATCCTGCCGCCGGCGTGCTCACGCGCGTGTTCGAGCGCCTGCGCCGCTCGCCGAAGCGGGTGGCGTTCGCGGAAGGCGAGGAAGAGCAGGTGATCCGCGCGGCCGCGAGTTTCGTGCACCAGGGGCTGGGCAGCGCGCTGCTGGTCGGGCGCGAGGATCGCGTGCGCGAAACCGCCAAGGGCACCGGCATCGAGCTCGGCGACGGCATCGAGATCATCAATGCGCGGCTCTCAAAGCGCAACGCGGTGTACGCCGCCTACCTCTACGAGCGGCTGCAGCGCAAGGGCTTCCTCCAGCGCGACTGCCAGCGCCTGGTCAACCAGGACCGCAACCATTTCGCCGCCTGCATGGTGGCGAACAACGACGCCGATGCGATGGTGACCGGCGTCACCCGCAATTTTTCAGGCGTGCTCGCCGACGTTACCCATTGCATCGACCCCAAGCCGGGCCATCGCGTGATAGGCGTCTCGCTCGTGATCACGCGGGGCCGCACCGTGCTGGTCGCCGATACCGCGGTGACCGAGATGCCCGAGGCGCAGGACCTCGCCGAGATCGCAGTCGAGGCGGCGGGCGTCGCGCGCAAGTTCGGCTACGAGCCGCGCCTCGCACTCCTCGCCTTTGCGACCTTCGGCCATCCGCCGGGCGAGCGCGCCGCGCGCGTGCAGGAGGCGGTGGGCATCCTCGACCAGCGCCGCGTCGACTTCGAATACGACGGCGAGATGGCGGCCGACGTTGCGCTCAATCCGGATCTCATGGCCGCCTACCCGTTCTGCCGTCTCACGGGGCCTGCCAACGTGCTGATCATGCCGGCGTTCCATTCCGCCGCGATCTCGACCAAGATGCTGCAGGAGCTCGGCGGCGCGACCGTGATCGGACCGCTGCTGGTCGGCCTCGACCGCCCGGTGCAGATCGTCGGCCTGTCGGCAACCGACTTGGAGCTCGTCAACATGGCGGCGCTTGCCGCCTACAATGTCGGCGGCTGAACGTCGCGCAACATCAGGAGACTCTCAGATGCCCGTGCCCGCGCTCTCCGGCGTCATCGCCGCGGTCGCCACCCCGGTCGAGCCGACCGGCGAGCCCGATCTCGCGCGCGCCACCAAGCTCGCGCGCTTCCTGCTCGACAACGGCTGCGACGGCCTCAACGTGCTCGGCACCACCGGCGAGGCGACCTCGTTCTCGCTCGCGCAGCGCCAGCGCGTGATGACCGCCTACCGCGACGCCGGCCTGCCGCTCGATCGCCTGATGGTCGGCACCGGCGCGGCCGCGGTGGCGGACGCGGTCGCGCTCACGCGCCACGCGGCCGAGCTTGGCTTCGCGGGCGCGCTGGTGCTGCCGCCGTTCTACTACAAGGGCGTGCCCGACGATGGACTTGCGGCCTATATCGCGACGATCGTCGCCGCAACCGCGGCGAAACCGATCCCGATCTACCTCTATCACTTCCCACAGCAGTCCGGCCTGCGCTGGCACGCGAAGCTGATCCGCCGCCTGCTCGACACGCACGGCAGCCGTCTCGTCGGCCTCAAGGACTCCTCCGGCGACATGGCCTATGCGCGCGAGGCGGCCGCGATCTCGCGCGACTTCAAGGTGTTTCCCTCGACCGAGGCCGTGCTGCTCGAGGCGCGTGCCGGCGCCTTCGCGGGCTGCATCTCGGCCACCGCCAATCTCAACCCGGATCTCTGCCAGCGCGCCTGGAGCAGGGGCGACGCAACCGCGCTCGACGCCGCGGTGACGATCCGCAAGCTGTTCGACGGCCGGCCGCTGGTACCGGGCGTCAAGGCGCTGCTCGCCCATATCCATGGCGATCCCGCGCTCGCGCGCGTGATGCCGCCGCTCGCGGCCTTCGCGGCCGCCGACACCGCCGCGGTCACGGCCGGATACGACCAGACGCGCGCCAAGAAGGTGGCCTGAACCGCTCCGGAAGGGCGCGCCGGCGGGCGTTGACGCCCTTCCGGCGCCTAACTATAAGCGGGCGCAACAGGCGGCGGGCGCCGGCTCGCCGCCGCAACTTTTTCGCGCTGCCGCGGCCGCTCGTCAGAGACTTGGCGCGCACGGCGTCACAACGGAACACTGATGGCCAATACCAAGTCCGCCAAGAAGGCGACCCGCAAGATCGCGCGTCGCACCGAGGTCAACAAAGCACGGCGCTCGCGCATGCGCAGTCATGTGCGCTCGGTCGAGGAGGCCATTGCGGGTGGCGACAAGCCGAAGGCACTGGCCGCGCTGCACGCCGCCGAGCCCGAGCTGATGCGCGCCGCCCAACGCGGCATCATTCACAAAAAGACCGCCAGCCGGAAAGTTTCGCGCCTGACCCAGCAGATCGGCAAGCTCGGCAAATAGCCGCGCGAGACGCTGGACAATTCACAGCCGGAGATCGAGAATGAAGCCGTGGCGCCGGGGCAGGCGCTGCGGCGAAAGGCGATGCGCGCAGCGCCCCAGCCGATACCGACGGCTGGGGTTGTCCACCTCCTGACGACGGGCTTTTCCAGGCTTGTCCCTGTTGTTGAAAAGTCACGTTGCCAGGAAAATACTCCCGCGAAGGCCCGTATACGTATTTGTACGTATTGATCCGATTGTGGCGAGACTCGGCTTTCATACCGCTCCAGAGGCCGGGTTACGTTGCCGGATCGGGCAAATATTTCGTCCACGGAACAACGGCTTGAGGGGCAGGGTCGAAACGGGACTTGGAATTCCAGGAACTGAGGCGCAACGGTCATGCAAACGTTATTTTCCCACCATCGCTTTTTTGAATACCTCCCATACGATTGGCGCCTAGGTGAATTAACACGGGATTTCAACAGTTTGATGTCCCACTTTTGCACAAGCGACTTGAAACCTTCAATATCAGATCTTGGCCGGTAAAAACTATATTCCACTCGGCCATTGCATGCCGATCGGCAACATGTATTTTTGTCTCAACCCGGGGCCGCCCGGAGGCTTCAGCAGGTAAACGGGTCTGGTTTCGCGCTCATCGTGGATGAGAACGGGAGAATTTTGTCTTATTCTCCCAAGTCCTCGATGCGTCTTGGCCTGCCCGCGAGCGTACAGGAACTTCACGTGAGCTTGCGTTTTCAGCTCTACGTAGTCGAACGTACGAATAATGGCTTTCGAATACTTGGAATCCCCGACATAATACAGAAACAACCAAGGACTAGGGCGTAGACCGGAGGGGGCCAGATCATGACAAGTTCGTGTCAAAGCGCGGCAACAACGCTCCAGCATGTGAGCCGCCCGACAAGCTTCACCCGAAAGCACCCGCGCGACGCCGCGCCCGCGCTTTCGCCCAGCCCTGACCATCAGTCCGCGGGAGGCGCCACCAGACGGGTGTCGCCGCCCGGCGGGTAAAGGCTGCGAGCGTCCGTTCCGCCCGAGCCTTCCCGCCTCCTCTTCCCCGCTGCGGGGCGGAGGGCCGGCGAAGCGTCTCTCGGATGGACGCCCGATCCGTGTCGCGCGGCCGCGTGCGCCTGGTCGCGCCATTTCCACCCGACGTGTGAACGCAAAATCCGACGAAAGAAAAAGAAACATGGCACATTCGGACGAGGAGCGTCCCAACCAGGAGCAACCCGAGCGTTCAGGCTCGGAGCGCTGGCGGCGCGTGAAGGAGCGGCTACGGGCCGAGGTCGGCGAAGATATCTTCACGAGCTGGTTCGCGCGCATGGAGTGCGACGGGGTCGACGGCGACACGGCTCGCCTGTCGGTCGCGACCAGATTTCTCAAGACATGGACGCAATCGCACTACGGCGAGAAGCTCTTGCTATGCTGGCAGGCCGAGCTGCCGGAGGTCCGACGCATCGACGTTGTGGTGCGCTCGGCGGTGATCCGTCCGATCGTGCCGCCCACGAAGGCGGCCGCCCCGGTGGTGCCGCCGCGCGAGCACCGCGATGTCAGGGGCGACGGCGGCGAAGGGCGCCACTTCACCCTGCCGCCGTCCGGCCATGAGGTGCATGGCGGCTCGCCGCTCGATCCGCGGCTCACCTTCGACACCTTCGTGGTCGGACGCTCCAACACGCTCGCCCACGCGGCCGCCAAGCAGGTCGCGGTGGCGCGCCGCAACGATCCGGTGATGTTCAATCCGCTGTACATCCATGCGGGCGTCGGTCTCGGCAAAACCCATCTGCTGCAGGCGATCGCCTGGATGGGCAACCTGCAACCCGACCGCAAGGTGCTGTATCTGACCGCCGAACGCTTCATGTTCGGCTTCGTGTCGGCCTTGCGCAACCAGACCGCCATTGCGTTCAAGGAGGCCCTGCGCGGCATCGACGTTCTGGTGATCGACGATCTGCAATTCCTCCAGGGCAAGCAGACGCAGGCCGAATTCTCCCACACGCTCAACTCGTTGATCGACGGCGGACGGCAAGTCGTCATCGCGGCCGACCGGCCGCCGCTCGATCTCGAAAGCCTCGACGAGCGCGTGCGCTCGCGCCTTGCCGGCGGCCTCGTCGTCGAGATGGGATCGCTGGGCGAGGAGCTGCGCCTCGAAATCCTCAAGTCGCGCGCGTCG
>CAVPGG010000354.1:0-17604 GCA_963703755.1 uncultured Pseudomonadota bacterium | reverse complement strand
GGCCGATTCGCCGGTACGGTACAGGCGAATTCGGCCTTGCAGCACTCGTATTATGAGCCGCGTGAGAGGATGAATAACGGAAGCCACTGCCTGCTTTAGCTAGGAGATCCCCGCGATTCCTGGTAGCTAACCCCATTGACTAGCAATTTATATCCACCATCAAGATTCACGACATCGAACCCATTCTGCTTCAAAATCCTATAAGCCAAATAACCACGGTCCCCTATCTGGCAATACACGATGAGTCGCCGACCCTTTTCAAGCGTGCTCACATTTTCGCGCAGTGTGTTGATAGGCAAGTTCACAGCGTCCGGCACATGGCATGAGTGGAATTCCTCGGGTGACCGAACATCAATTATCAGTGCTCCACTCATCTCTCTTTCCAAGTTTTCAGTGTGGATGATGTGCACGTCGCCCCGAAGGACATTGCCACCCACAAAGCCTGCCACGTTAACTGCATCTTTCTCCGAGCTGTATGGCGGCGAGTAGGAGAGTTCTAGGTGCTCCAGATCGAAAATCGTCATGCGTGCCTGTAGTGCAGTAGAGAGAACATCAATTCGTTTGTCGATACCACTAGCGCCTATAGCTTGAGCTCCAAGGAGGCGTCCTGTCCTCTTCTCGAAGATCACTTTCAGTGTCATACTGTTGGCACCTGGGTAATGGCCGGTGTGGTCAGGAGGGTGAATTGTGACCCAAAGCGGGTCTTGGCCTATCGCCCGCAAGGCCTTAACTGCTAGGCCAGTACTAGCCACCGTGAGATCGAAGACTTTGCAAACTGAGGCGCCTAGATTGCCTCGATAATATATTGATTTCCCACATATATGGTCTGCAACCAAGCGCCCTTGTCGGTTGGCTGGTCCCCTCAATAAGAGTTGCGATGGAACTTCGACGGTATGGTAAGTTTCAACCATTTCGCCAACAGCGTAGATTCCCTTCAATGAGAGTAGAGATGGAACTTTTGCGATGCGATGGTAAGTTTCAACCATGTCGCCAACGGCGTAGATATATGGGTCCGAAGTTTGCAATGACGAGTTCACTCTTACACCAGTCTTCCCGATTTTCAGACCTGCCTCTCGTGCTAACCTTGTATTAGCCCGCGTCCCTGCGGATAGAATAACTAAATCAGCTAGTACCACATTTCCATCAGAGAGCACTACACGACCTAGTTCGATCCTGGAGATCCTAGTACTAAGGAGTAGGCGTATATCGTGACGTTGGATTTCTTTGTGCAGAAATCCTGCTATGTCTTCGTCAATTAAAGGACATACTTGCGGCATGTACTCGATAATAGTGACTTCGTGATCAACATGACTTAATGCTTCAGCCGTTTCAAGTCCAATAAAACCACCTCCAATAATGACTATATGTCTGACCTTGTGCTCTAACATGAACTGTCTAATTGTCCGGAGATCTGGAATGGTCTGGAAAGTAAATACGTGATGCAAATCGATCCCCTCGATTAACGGCCGAAAGGGTTCAGCTCCTTGCGATAAGATGAGTTTGTCGTAGTAGAATTGACTAGGTCCTTCTCCACTTCCTAACCGTTGAACAGTAACGAAGCGCCCCTGTCGATTAATGGCTACAACTTCCGTGTTAACGTGGACATCGATGTTGAAGAGCGTCTTATAACTTTCAGGAGTCTGTAGAGTTAGTGCGCCATCGTCTTTAATGACGCCACCCAGAAGTAAGGGAGCCCAGGGTGGCGAAGCTAGCGTATGGTCCCTTTTCGAATACCGTTATTATGGCTGTCTCGTTGAGTCTGCGGAGTCGAGTTGCAGCTGACATGCCGCTAGCGACCCCCCCAACGATGACAACTTGCAGAGGCATGCTTGGAAGTGGCTTTATTAAGCTCGGTAGGCTTCAAAAGGCCTGTAGAGATGTGATTACTTCTACTCTGGCCTAAATAATTGGGGAACAACCATACTTATAAATCTGTAAACAGCCCTATAAGTATATTAACCGTCGCATGATTCGTGAAACACGCAATGCTGGGATTATAACCGACGAATACTGCATGCTTCGATTAAAATTTAGATCCGGCTTATGCTCGAGGTCGCCGACCACACTTACCCGGTCAATGCAGCCTCTAACTTGGCCCTTCAACATCTCACACTACATGTAAATAGTTAAGGCAATTATTAAATATGGGATGATAACTCGGGTGGGATTAAGCCCTTGACCCGGCACACTGCTGCTTGCTTTTGTCGATAGTGATAGGTAGTAGGCTGACAAGACGACGGAAATGAGCAGCATGAAGCAGACCACTTTCTTCAGCCCGGCTACATGAGTCGTAATTCCAGTTACTTTGTCAAATTTTCGTATATGGTGAGCTTTCATTATTTCAGAGTGTGTCCTACATAATACCACTTCTGGAGATATGGGTCTTTGGAATCCAAGATGTAGTGGATTGGAGAGGAGAGCCTTCACCATAGAGGGCGAGAAGTTGCGACTCGGGTGACCAAGAGCGGTGCCGGCGTGAATGCTGGCCGAGGCAAGTCCGGCAACTGGCGAGCAGAGGAGGGAGGCAGTTAAGTCGAGGGTGAAACAGGGATTTATATGTGATGTTGCACCCCCTGTCCGCTCGCTTATGGCACGATCGAGCAAATGCTAGGGCGGCAAGGGCCCATGCAGATTAAGCAAACATAAAATTGTTTTGTATAAACTATTTGTATACAGTAGAGTTCGAAATCGGCTTCGTAGCCGAACACTCTCTGATTTTTATTTTTGACTCACATTTTAAAATGCATTAACCCCTTATGGCTAGCATTAACCGATTTCCCTGGTCAGTGCACGCCCCAAGTCAATGCACGCTCGCTTCGGAAATCCTCAACCAATGCCTTATATTCAACTTGATATATCTTAACCAATTCTAGTCCGTTTGGGCTCAAATTGAAATATATAGTAGATTAGTATATAAAGTAGTAAAAGACTAGCTAAATGACTTAGTTATTATATCGGGTTGGCTGTCTAATTGCTCTACTACGTGATGTTGTCCCAGAAACCTCCTTTTCTACCTAAGGGACTACCACCGCTAACTTTTGATAAACAGGGGCTTTCCTTAAGAGCGGAGCAGGCTAGCAGCTTTATTAAGGTTTTTCCTCATCGCCTTAAGTGCTTTAGCCTGCTTTTTTACTAGTAATGCAGCCTGTCGCTCCATTCTAGCCTGTGTCTTTTGTTCTTCTTTCAGCTTCCGGACCCGCTCCCTCTCTATTCGTCGTGCAGCAGCTTCCTTTTTAAGCAATTGCTTTCTAGACCTTGTTTATAGCAGCTTTAGCCTTACGATCAGCTGTTTGCAGCTTTTTAGCCTCAGTTTGGGTGTCTTGGGCTGCTTGATACTTATTAGCAGCAAGGACCTCTTTAGGGCTATAGAACTCTAGCTTCCCCACCTCCTCTCTACGCAGATTAAGGTTCTGACGCTTCTTTTAACGCTTTTTTTAATTAGCAAGTGCCTACTAAAGCCTATAGTTGGTATGATTGTCAATACTGTGCTGTGCAGCTAGTCTGTGCAAGCTTTAGAAGACCTGTCCTAGTTTGGCTGCTGTAGGCAATGTTTTATATAACTTCTCCAATTTCCAAACAGCCTAGTAAGAAATTAGCGTATTTGGAGTTATAGAATCTATGTCTTAAGCTGCTAAGACATTCTTAAGTAGAAGTAAACTACAGACAGTATAAGGATTGACTAGCTAGATGCTACACTTGTCACGAACTCAGTCAATCGAGGCACCTGGCACGAGGGTTGATCGGCACGACCTGTACAGATTGGTAGTTCTAAGAACGAGAATCTAAAGCTAAAGAGAAAGGAAGGAAAGGACAGGTCTATGGGTTGCGGACGGTCTTATATAGACCCTTGCGGGTCACGTGCTCGGTTTACGGACCGACGCCCTAAGTGCTAGCTGCCCGTAAGGGCGTTTACGGCCTGGGCCGTAACAACACTTAGCAAAGGCATTAACAATGTTCTTAAGTGTAAAACTGGCTTCCCAAGCTGGTTTGAAGATAGACTAGAACATTCTCTTCTTTATTAACACAATACTACCACTCTTAGCTGTTAAATTGTTAAGTTTAGCTAAGTATGCTATTGAAAGTAGCTAGAACAAGCCAACATCTAAAGGCTGAAGACGATAGGTAGAATGCAGTAGTAAAATCAGCATAAGGATGCGATGCTGATTACAAAAGTTTATAAACTTTAGGTTAACATAACTTGAGTGCCTGTTTATAATAAGTAGTTGTTGTTAAGTACTACTATCCTAGGTTTGAGGCTTAAGGACAGTCTTTAGGTAAGCCATGCCATGGTCATTACTACTCCACCTATTTAATAATAATGCAAAAAATACTTAATCTTCAAGTTCAACATCCTTAATCTAAGTAGACTAGAGGTTATAGGATTCCCCTTTATATATCAGAGCTAGCGATAACTTCCTCCTAATCGCAATAATTGTGGTAAGTAGAGTAATCCATTCTTAATTTCCATTATGTTGAGCACCTATTAATTAACCTTAAGTATATGCTTGTTTTAACACTATGCGCTTTGTTGTCCTTACATATCCAATTATAAAACCCTTTTTATTTAAATTAATAATCCTTTTTAATGTTAGGTAGTATTTTTCAACTGCTTTACAGAACTTGTATACAAATTAGTATAGTGTTTTTAAGGAGCATTTAGAAGGAAGTTAAAGTATTAAAATCACTATACTATGTTATAGAAATACTTAAATAAGGGCAAATATTTAGCTTTGACTTGTTGATTGTCTATATTACGCAAATATAGACTTTTAAGCACTTGCTAATAACGCTTAATAAAGCGGCTTGTCCAGTTCTTTCCAACACTCTGCCTAACCATCTCTTTTGCTATATTTTAGACTATTTGTGCAGTTGGGGGGAGGTTCCGATCAGATAGATGATTGATATGATTGATTAAAGTCTGCTCTTAGAGTGTGGTTAGGTTTTGTCGATTTTCAAAGGTTGCCTCCTTTCTTAAGGTGTCACGACGCCAGCCAAAGTTTCAAGGGTAGACCTCAATTCCCTAACTAACTAGTCGATATAACGAAGGATACTAAGCTAAAGAGAAGAAGAAAGAGAAGAAGCAAGTCTGTGGTCTACGGACGACCTTATATAACCCTTACGGGTCACGTGGTTCGCTTACGGGTCGCCCGTAAGTGCCAACTGCCCGTAGCTAACTGTAGCTAACTACCCCAAGCTGTTACCTAACCGTAGCTAACGTAGTAGTAGCACGTGACAGAACTGGCCTCTGCTGGGTTCGTCACATAAGGTGGTTATGCCTCTATGGCGTCTAGACAGCGTACTCGGGACCAATTCGTGCTTTCTTGCATATTCGGCGTAATTGGGCTTGTTTTCTGACCCAATTTCAGCCAGAGCCAATGCCATTCGAGCGTCGTGGGATAAAGCCATGGAGGATAAAGTGGGTTGAAGGAGGGGACGAAAATCGGTAAAAATCGTGCATTGACTGGGGTCGTGCACTGACCAGGGAAATCGGTTATCCCAGGCCCTTGCATTCGCTTATTTCCCCTGCTTTAAGCTGTTGCACGTGAAATATAGACTTATGTCACATCACAAGAGAATTGAACTTCTGCCTGAAGATTGCTTTTGGCCTTTGTAGAACATTCCAGAATCTAGACTCTGAATTGCATCCTCTTTCGTGCTTTCCCTTACATGCTGATTCTCCCCCTCTTCCTCCCCTTAACATTGCCGTCATATAGTGGACTCTAGATATTTCTCCCTCTGATTTTATCGTACGGAAGGGGGTTTTAAGAAATGATGAACACCCCCTTGTACGCACTAAAATTCTGCCACCCAAATTAGGTAATTTCAAATGCTGCTTTATTTCTATACTACCACTTTGTTTGAGCTCCCTTCCGTACCCTAACTTTCTCTAATCTCTCTGGCATTGAGTCTATATACTTATTAAATTGTTTCTTAGCTGAAATCTCATTATCCCAGATATCTATTACAGCATCCTTAACCGGCGCGTCGGCGCCCTCGGGCGCCTGTTCATATCGATCGAGAGCGAGGCTTTCGCGCTGCCGTCGTAGGCGCGAGGCGCGCAACGGATCTTGCAAGGAGGACGCGGCCATGAAGCAGAGCGAAAAAGCGACAGTGGGCCGTCGCGATGTGCTGCGCGTGCTCGGCATCGGCGCCGGCGCCGCCGCCATGACGCCCTCGCTCGGCGGCGAGGCGCGCGCCGACAGCGAAAGCAACGATGAGAAGCGCAAGGCCCGCTACAAGGAAACCGACCACGTGAAGGCCTATTACCGCGTCAACCGATATCCGGATGCGAAGTAGGGAGACGCGCCATGCTCATCAAGCGGACCGAACGCCAATCGAACAGTCTGTCCCGCCGCGGCATGCTGGCGGCATCGCTGACGCAGAGCACGGGCGGCAGCCTCGACCGCCGCGCCTTCCTGCGCCGGTCCGGCCTCGCGGCCGGCGGCCTCGCGGCGCTCGGCGCGCTGCCGCTCGCCAGCGTGCGGCAGGCGAAGGCCGGCCCGCCGCCCGCCGCCGGCGCGGCCGTCACCATCCGCAAGAGCGTGTGCACTCATTGCTCGGTCGGCTGCACGGTGCTCGCCGAGGTCTCGAACGGCGTGTGGATCGGCCAGGAGCCGGCCTGGGATTCGCCGATCAACCGCGGCTCGCATTGCGCCAAGGGCGCCTCGGTGCGCGAGCTCGTGCACAGCGAGCGCCGCCTGCGCTACCCGATGAAGCTCGCGGG
Source organism: uncultured Pseudomonadota bacterium (assembly GCA_963703755.1). Lineage (GTDB taxonomy): Bacteria > Pseudomonadota > Alphaproteobacteria > Rhizobiales > Xanthobacteraceae > JAVDCA01. The sequence goes on along the minus strand of CAVPGG010000354.1, from coordinate 10,880 downwards.
CGGCCAGTGGACTCGCGTCTCGTGGGATCAGGCGATCAACGAGATCGGCGACAAGATGACGGAGATCCGCGGCAAGTCGGGACCTGACTTCGGTCTACTGGCTCGGCTCCGCCAAGATGACCAACGAGGGCTCGTACCTGTTCCGCAAGCTCGGCGCCTTCTGGGGCACCAACAACACGGATCACCAGGCGCGCATCTGCCATTCGACCACCGTCACGGGCGTGGCCAATACCTGGGGCTACGGCGCGATGACCAACAGCTACAACGACATCCGCAACTCGAAGACCGTGATCATCATGGGCGGCAATCCGGCGGAAGCCCATCCGGTGTCGCTGCAGCACATCCTCGAAGGCCAGGAGATGCACCGGTCGAACCTGATCGTCATCGACCCGCGCCTCACCCGCACCGCCGCGCATGCGACCGAATACGTCCGCCTGCGGCCCGGCACCGACATTCCGGTGCTCTACGGGATGATGTGGCACATCGTGCAGAACGGCTGGGAGGACAAGGAATTCATCAAGCAGCGCGTCTACGGCTTCGACGACGTGAAGAAGGAGATCGACAAGTGGACGCCCGCGGAGGTCGAGCGCGTCTCCGGCGTGCCGGGCGAGCAGCTCAAGCGCGTCGCCCAGATGTTCGCGACGCAGAAGCCGGCGACGCTGGTGTGGTGCATGGGCCAGACCCAGCACACCGTCGGCACCGCCAACGTGCGCGCAAGCTGCATCGCGCTCCTGCTCACCGGCAATGTCGGCGCACCGGGCACCGGCGCCAACATCTTCCGCGGCCATGACAACGTGCAGGGAGCGACCGACGTCGGCCTCGATATCGTGACGCTGCCCTTCTACTACGGCCTGCTCGAGGGCGCCTGGAAGCACTGGAGCCGCGTCTGGGAGGTCGATTACGACTACCTGAAGGCGCGCTTCGACGACAAGAAGATCATGGAGACGCCCGGGATCCCGCTCACCCGCTGGTTCGACGCCGTAACCCTTCCCAAAGATCAGGTCGCGCAGAAGGACAATGTGCGCGCCATGTTCGTGCAGGGCCACGCCTCGAACTCGATCACCCGCGTGCCCGAGTTGCTCAAGGGCCTCGCCAAGCTCGACCTGCTGGTGGTCGCCGATCCGCATCCGACCACCTGGGCCTCGCTCGCCGTCGAGGCCGGCCGCAAGGACGCCATGTACCTGCTGCCGGTCGCGACCCAGTTCGAGTGCAAGGGCTCGCGTGTCGCCTCCAACCGCTCGATGCAGTGGGGCGAGGTGGTGGTCAAGCCGATCTTCGAGTTCGAAGGACGACCTCGAGGTCATGTACCTGATCGCCAAGAAGCTCGGCTTCGCCGACAAGATGTTCAAGAACATCAAGCTCGAGAACGGCGTGCCGGTCGCCGAGGACATCCTGCGCGAGATCAATCGCGGCAGCTGGTCGACCGGCTACTGCGGCCAGTCGCCTGAGCGCATCAAGCTGCACATGGCGAATCAGAAGGACTTCGACATGCTCACGATGCGGGCCGCCTCCGGCCCGGCCAAGGGCGACTACTACGGCCTGCCGTGGCCGTGCTGGGGCGCGCCCGAGGTCAAGCATCCCGGCACGCCGCTGCTCTACAACACCCATCTCGCCGCCATGGACGGCGGCGGCTGCTTCCGCCCGCGCTTCGGCGTCGAGCGCAATGGCGTCACGCTGCTGGCCGAGGGCTCGTACTCGAAGGACTCGGACATCAAGGACGGATACCCCGAGTTCACCTATGCGGTGCTCAAGAAGCTCGGCTGGGACGCCGACCTCACCGACGTTGAGAAGGCGACGATCACCAAGATCGGCGGCGCCAATCCCGACACCGTGTCGTGGTCGCTCGACCTCTCGGGCGGTATCCAGCGCGTCGCGCTCAAGCACGGCTGCATCCCCTACGGCAACGGCAAGGCGCGCATGAACGCGTTCGGCCTGCCCGATCCGATCCCGGTGCACCGCGAGCCGATCTACACGCCGCGCGTCGACCTCGTCGCGAAATATCCGACGCTGCCCGACGCCAAGCAGTTCCGCCTGCCCAATATCGGCTTCTCGGTGCAGAAGGCCGCGGTCGACAAGGGCATCGCCAAGGATTTCCCGCTGATCCTGAGCTCCGGCCGTCTGGTCGAGTACGAGGGCGGCGGCGAGGAGACGCGGACCAATCCGTGGCTTGCCGAGCTGCAGCAGGACATGTTCATCGAGATCAGTCCGGCCGATGCCGCCGACCGCGGCATCAAGGATGGCGGCTGGGTCTGGGTGACGGGCGCCGAGAACTCATCCAAGGCGAGGATGAAGGCGCTGGTCACCCCGCGCGTCGCCAAGGGCGTCGCCTGGATGCCGTTCCACTTCGGCGGCTGGTACGGCGGCAAGGACCTGCGCGGCAACTATCCGCAGGGCACCGATCCGATCGTGCTCGGCGAAAGTGCGAACACGATCACGACCTACGGCTACGACCCGGCCACCGGGATGCAGGAGCCGAAGGTCACGCTGTGCCAGATCAGGGCGGCATGAGGAGACAGCCATGGCTCGGATGAAATTCCTCTGCGACGCCGACCGCTGCATCGAGTGCAACGCCTGCGTCACCGCCTGCAAGAACGAGAACGAGGTGCCGTGGGGCATCAACCGGCGCCGCGTCGTCACCCTCAACGACGGCCTGCCGGGCGAGCGCTCGGTGTCGATGGCCTGCATGCACTGCACCGATGCGCCCTGCCAGGCGGTGTGCCCGACGAGCGCGATCTTCACCACCGCGGACGCCGTGGTGCTGCACTCCAAGGACATCTGCATCGGCTGCGGCTACTGCTTCTACGCCTGCCCGTTCGGCGCGCCGCAGTATCCCAAGGTCGGCAACTTCGGGTCGCGCGGCAAGATGGACAAGTGCACCTTCTGCGCCGGCGGCCCGGAAACCGACGGCTCGAGGGAAGAGTACGAGAAATACGGCGCCAACCGCCTCGCCGAGGGCAAGCTGCCGATGTGCGCCGAGATGTGCTCGACCAAGTCGCTGCTCGCCGGCGACGGCGAGATCATCGCCCAGATCTACAAGGAACGCGTCCTCAAGCGCGGCTACGGCTCCGGCGCCTGGGGCTGGAAGACCGCCTATCGCGAAACGATCGCGTCGTAGCCGCGAGGGGAGTCGCAGCTCATGCACATGCTTCTCAAGCTTTGTCGTTGCGTGCTGGCCGGCCTCGCGCTGCTCGGCCTGGCGCTCGTCGTCACGCCGGCCTGCGCGCAGCAGCCGAACTCGGTCAATCCGACCGCCGATGCGGTGAAGGAGGATCAGCTCCTCCAGCAACTGCACATCATCGGCGGCCGCGGCACCATTCCGGACGTGAAGTCCTACAACATCGAGCAGCCGGCCGGCCGCGACTGGCGTCACTACCAGGAGGTCGTGCTGCCGTGGGTCGGCGCGATCGCGATCCTCGGCATGCTGGTGCTGCTGGTGCTGTTTTATCTGATGCGCGGCATGGTGCGCATCGAGGGCGGCCGGTCCGGCCGCACGCTCGTGCGCTTCAACGCCTTCGAGCGCTTCGTGCACTGGATGACGGCGACCTGCTTCATCATCCTCGGCATCACCGGGCTCAACATCACGTTCGGCAGGCGCTTGCTGCTGCCGCTCATGGGACCGCAGGCCTTCACGAACTGGTCGCAATGGGCGAAGTATGCCCATGACTTCCTGAGCTTCGCGTTCGCGCTCGGCGTCGTGCTCATCTTCCTGATGTGGATCGCCGGCAACCTGCCCGCCAAGGGCGACCTCACCTGGCTCAAGGAGGGTGGCGGCATGGTCGGGCGCCGGCACCCCTCGGCCGGGCGCTTCAACTTCGGGCAGAAGGCGATCTACTGGATCGTGGTGCTGGGCGGCGCCGCCATGGCGGTGACCGGCTACATCATGATGTTCCCATTCTACCTGACCGACATCGCCGGCATGCAGACCGTCACGATGATCCACGGCACGGTCGCGGCGCTGTTCGTCGCCGTCATGATCGCGCACATCTATATCGGGACCATCGGCATGGAAGGCGCCTTCGAGGCCATGGGCACCGGCACGGTCGACCTCAACTGGGCAAAGCTGCACCACGACCGCTGGGTCGAGCAGGAGGTCGCCAAAGGCCGCGGCGCCACCCCGCCGCCCGAAGCGGCCGCAACCCCGGCCGAATAGCTGCTCTTCCTTCACCCTCCCCTGCAGGGGGAGGGTCGCTCATCGTCGCGCAGCGACAATGAGCGGGGTGGGGTGACGGAGCCGCCGCCACCCCACCCCGGCTCAGCTCACTTCGTTCGCTTCGCCGACCCTCCCCCTTCAGGGGAGGGTAAAGCGCGCTATAACCCCCGCATGCGCATCATCGGGCTCGCCGGCTGGAGCGGCGCCGGCAAAACCACGCTCATCGCCAAGCTCATCCCGGGCATCCTGGCGCGCGGGCTCAAGGTCTCGACCCTCAAGCACGCGCATCACACCTTCGACATCGATCGCCCCGGCAAGGATTCCTACGAGCATCGCATGGCCGGCGCGACCGAGGTGCTGGTCGCCTCGCAGATGCGCTTCGCCCTGATGCACGAGCTGCGCGGCGAGGCGGAGCCGCGCCTCCCTGAATTGCTCGCCAAGCTCTCAGCCGTCGATCTCGTCATCATCGAGGGCTGGAAGCGCGAGCCGCATCCCAAGCTCGAGGTCTTTCGCGCGAGCGTCGGCAAGCCGCTGATCCATCCCGACGATCCGCACGTGGTGGCGATCGCGTCCGACGTGCCGTTGCCACAGGCGCGCGTGCCGCGCGTCGCGCTCGACGATACGGCCGCGATCATCGACATCCTGCTCGCGCGCGCCGCGCCGCTCGCGGCCGCGCCCGAGCCGGGGGAGAGCCGCTGATGGCGCAGCTCACCGACGACTGCTTTGCCTTCGCGGGCCCGCTGCTGCCGATCGCCGACATGGAGCGGCTGATCGAGACGCGCGTCGCGCCGGTTGCCGAGGTCGAGGCGGTCGCCTTGCGCGAGGCGCGTGGCCGCGTGCTCGCGGGCGACGTGGTCGCCGGCCTCGACCTGCCGCGGTTCGACAACTCCGCGGTCGACGGCTTTGCGGTGCGCCACGCCGATATGGCGACCGCCGGCGACACGCGGCTCGCGATCGTCGATCGCGTCCAGGCGGGCGCGGCCGCGGCGCACCCGCTTGGTGCAGGCGAGGCGATCCGCATCTTCACCGGCGCGCCCATGCCGGCGGGCGCCGACACGGTCTTCATGCAGGAAGATGTGCGCGTCGACCGCGATGCCGTGGTCGTGCCGCCGGGCCTGCAGCTTGGCGCCAACCGCCGGCTCGCCGGCGAGGACATCGCCCAGGGCGCCGTGGCGCTGCCCGCGGGCCGGCGGCTTGCGGCGCGCGATCTCGCGCTCGCCGCCGCGCTCGGCGCGACCACCCTGCCGGTTCGCCGCCGCCTGCGCGTCGCCCTGTTCTCCACCGGCGACGAGGTGGTCGAGCCCGGCGCGCCGCTGCCGCCAAGCGCGATCTACGACGCCAACCGCTACCTGCTGGCCGGCCTGCTGGCGAGCCTCGGTGCCGACGTCACCGACCTCGGCATCCTGGCCGACGATCCGGACAAACTGGCGCCGGCGCTGCGCGCGGCGGCCGCGGGCCACGACCTCGTGCTCACCTCGGGCGGCGTCTCGACCGGCGAGGCCGACCACGTGCGCTCGGCCGTCGAGGCGATCGGCCGCCTCGTGTTCTGGCGCGTCGCCATCAAGCCCGGCCGGCCGGTCGCCATGGGCGTCATTCCGGGCGCGACGCCCGGCACCAGCGCAGCCTTCGCGGGCCTGCCGGGCAATCCGGCCGCCGTGTTCGTCACCTTCGTGCGCGTGGTGCGGCCGCTGCTCCTGCGCCTCGCCGGCGCGAGCGCCGCGCCGCTCATGCCGCTGCCGGTGCGCGCCGCCTTTGCGTATCGCAAGCGCAGCGGCCGGCGCGAATACGTGCGCGTGGCGCTGCGCACCGCGGCGGACGGGGTCGTCGAGGCGACGAAATATGCGCAGGAGGGGGCCGGCGTGATCACCTCGCTCACCGAGACCGCCGGCCTCGTCGAGCTGCCCGAAAACGTCACGACGGTCGCGCCGGGCGCAACCGTCGGATTTCTCTCGTATGCGGCGCTCGCCGACTGAGGCGGCGCCTGTTCAATCGACGATCAGATGCGCACCGCGCTGGTCGAGAACGCGACCGAGGCCGGCTTCTGGATCGTGTCGAGGGCGAGCGCCGCGATGACCGCGATCACAACGGCGGCGATGCAGGCGGTGAAGAATACACGCATGGGCAATTCCTCCGTCAAATCGCATAGCTTGGGACTATATAGCATCGAAGGCCGTTGTAAGCAGCGTCCATCGGCGTCGCACTCAGGCGTCCGCGTATTGCGCCGCGATACGCCCGGCCTCGGCCGCGTCGGCCGGCGTGTTGACGTTGAAGAACGGATCGACCGGCTCGTTCGGCCAGTCCGCGATCGCGGCGCCGTGGCGGGCGGTCCACACCTCGATCTTGTGCAGGCCTTCCCGCGTGACCGCGCGGCGCAGATCGTCGCGCAGCGCGACCGGCCACAGCCCGACCACCGGATGACGCCATTCGCCCGAGCGCGCGCAGGCGAGCGGCGTGCCTTCCGCGGCACGCGCCGCCTGCAGCCGCGCGACGAGATCGCGCGGCAGGAACGGGCAGTCGCCCGGCACGCTGGCGATGAAATCAACCCCCGGCATATGCGCCGCCGCCCAGTCGAGCCCCGCCAGCACGCCCGCCAGCGGTCCCGCGAAATCCGGCACGCCGTCCGCGACCACCCGCAGACCCGTGAACGCAAACCGCGCCGGATCGCCGTTCGCATTGAGAATGATCCGGCTGCACTGCGGCGTGAGCCGATCGAGCACGCGCTCCAGAATGGTCGCGTCGCCGATCTTGAGCAGCGCCTTGTCCCCGCCGCCCATGCGCCGCGCCAGCCCGCCCGCAAGCACGAGGCCGAGTGTGAGAGGAAGCTTGCTCATGCGTCCGCGCTCCCTCTCCCCGCGCGCGGGGAGAGGGTTGGGGTGAGGGGGCATCCCCAGAGTCATTCGCTGACGATGTATCTCGCGCCCTCGGCGCCCCTACCGCGCGTCCCTCTCCCCGTAAGAACGGGGAGAGGGGGCGCAAACGCTGTAGCCATCCTCAATCCTCATGCACCGCCGCCTTGCGCCGATGCTTCGCGCTCTCCTCCTCGACAAAGGCGAGATCCTGGTCGAACACGATGCGGTCCTCGCCCGCCAGCGCGACGAAGCGCTTGCCGCGCGCGCGCCCGATCAGCGTCAGGTTCGCCTTGCGCGCAAGCTCGACGCCCCACGCCGTGAAGCCCGAGCGCGACACCAGGATCGGAATCCCCATGCGCACCGTCTTGATCACCATCTCGGAGGTCAGCCGTCCCGTCGTGTAGAAAACCTTGTCCGCCGCCGGCACCCGATGCTTGAACATCCAGCCCGCGATCTTGTCGACCGCGTTGTGGCGCCCCACGTCCTCCATGTAGACGAGCGGCTTGTCCTCGCGCGCCAGCACGCAGCCGTGGATTGCGCCTGCCGCGAGATAGAGCGACGGCGTGGTGTTGACCTTGTTGGTGAGCGCATAGAGCCACGAGGTGCGCAGCTCCGCGTCCGGCAGGCGCGCCGTCTCGATCACCTCCATGAGGTCGCCGAACACGGTGCCCTGGGCGCAGCCCGAGGTCTGCACCCTCTTCTTGAGCTTCTGCTCGTAGTCGGTCGCGCGCTCGGTGCGCACGACGACGACGGAAAGCTCCTCGTCGTAGTCGACGCCGGTGACCACGTCGTCCGCCGCCAGCATGTTCTGGTTGAGCAGGTAGCCGACCGCCAGATATTCGGGATAGTCGCCGATCGTCATCGCGGTGACGATCTCTTGCGCGTTGAGGAAGATCGTCAGCGCCCGCTCGACCGTCACCGAGGTCTCGACCGGTGCGCCGGTCTGGTCGATGCCGCGCACCCGCTCGGTTAGCCGCGGGTCCGCGGGATCGGGGCGCAGCAGGTAGTCGTCGGCAGGGCGGGAGGTCATCGGCCGGAACAATGTGGCGTGGCCGAGCGGTTTTCAAGGGGCCGCGCGGTCACCTGCATGCGCACGCGATCGATCTCGAATGGGCCTAAGTCCTTGGAATCGCGTCCAATAATATGCCAGCTCCGTCATCCTAAGGCGCTCGCCGAAGGCGAGCCTCGAAGGATGGTCGGCCACCGCCGTCGCCATAGCCGCCTTTCCCTTGAAAAAATTCGCCCGTGCCGGCAAGACGTTGCGCGCCGGAGAGATGGCCGAGTGGCTTAAGGCGCACGCTTGGAAAGCGTGTGTACGGCAACACCGTACCGTGGGTTCGAATCCCACTCTCTCCGCCAGCGGCACAAAAAGAGGTGCCGATTCTCCTCGGCCACCGGTCTGCCAGCTCAGCCGCAAGACCCGAAGGCGATCGCGTCGCGCGGCCAGACGCTCCTCAGCGCTTCTTCGCACCCTCCTTCCCGCCGCCCGCTTTCGCGGCGCGCGCCTTGGCCGACCGCGGGCCCATCGGCTCGGGCTGGAACGGGCCGTCCCGCTTGTCGAGAAAGGCCTTCATGCCTTGCGTCTTCTGAACAGCGTGCAGCTCCTCGCGGTACTCGTCGTGCGATGCGTGCGCGAGCGCGCCGAGCACGCCTTCCACCAGCAGGCCCGCATGCAGGCCCGCCGCCTGGATGCCCTGCATGGTGATCGCCTTGTTGAGCCGCAGCGCGGGCTCGGGCACCAGCGCCATGCGCCGCGCCAGCGCGTAGACCCGCTCCATCAGCGTGTCGTGCGGCACCACCTCGTTGACCATGCCGATGCGAAGCGCCTCCTGGGCGTCGAAGTGATCGCCCGTCAGCGCCCAGCGGTTCGCCGCCTTCCAGCCGCACAGCGCGGCGAACAGGAAGCTCGAGTTGGAGATGTGGCGCACCTCCGGCTGCGCGAACACCGCGCGGTCGGACGCGATGGTGACGTTGGCGGCGAGCTGGTACCAAAAGCCGCCGCCCATCGCCCAGCCGTTGACGGCCGCAATGATCGGCTTGCCGAGCCGCCACATATGCTCCCATTTGGCGACGCGGCCGCCGTCGTTGCGCTGCCAGAATTCGAGATATTCGGCGATGCTCTTGCCGGCTGGATCGGCGGGCCCGGCTTCGCCCTTGCGGGCGCGCGCGCCCATGTCGAAGCCGGCGCAGAACGCGTTGCCGCTGCCGGTCAGCACGATCACCTTCACGGCGCGGTCGGCATCGGCCGCGTCGAAGGCGCGATGCAGCTCGGCCTCGAGATTGGGCGAGATCGCATTCATGCGGTCCGGCCGGTTGAGCGTGATGGTCGCGACGCGATCTTCGACGCCGTAGATGATGTCTTCATACTTCATCGATGTTCCCCTGATGCTTGCGCATACAGCGCCGCGAACCCGAGCCAAGGCAGCGCAGCCGCGCGGGCTCGCACGATCGATCAATCCACGTTCGGCGCAGATTCCCCGGGCGTCTCCAATGGCTCACGCCACAGCTTCGCCGTTTTCGATTGCCCGGATCAGCACCCCGACCTCGCGGCTCGACGCCGGCGAGTCGCGCCGCAGCGCCAGCGACCAGACGCTGGTGTCCACGAAGAGGCTCAAGCGCGTGTCCGCCCCGCCTTGTAATCGTACGACGAATCCCATTCGAGCTTGCCGATGAGATCGAGCAGGCGCTTTTGCCGCCTGCGCGCGATGAATTCCTGCAAGGCCTTGGTGACGGCGGCCTTCTTCGTGCGCTCGCCGCTGACTTCCAAGGCTCGCTGGGTGAGATCGGGATCGATCGACAGATTCGTTGCCATGTGTGGATCTCCACACGTGGGATTACACAATCGCGGCAACCCGGCAATGGCCTGGTATTCGCGCCAAGCGTCGGATGAGGCTCGCTGGTGCCGCCGGCCGTTTAGTGGCGCTGCCGCACGATCCTTGTGGCTCGCATCGCCGTCCGCGTGACCTTGGCCGCTGTCGCCACCGGCCTCGCGACCGCGGCGGCCGTCATCGCCGGCATCTCGGCGTGCGGAAACGAACCGGCCTGATAGGCCGCGATCGTCTCCGGCGTCTGCGCATCCATGAAATCGGCGAGCTCGGCGTAGGTCACGCACTTCACCTCGGGCAGACCGCAGACCTGGCGGGCGAAATCCTTGAGCGCCTCGTTGTAGGCGCCGCCCTGCAGCGGCTCGAAATGATGGCCGATATTGAGCGGGGCGCGATTGCCGGTGTAGTTGGTGCGGAAATAGTCGAGATAGCTCGCGAGCATCTGGGCGCGGTAGACGTTGGCGTGGCGCGGGTCGTTGTGGGCGCCGGACTGGGCGACGAAGAAATTGTAGTCCATCGACAGCGCGCGGCGGCCGCCGACCTTGAGCTGCACCAGGTCGAAGTGCCACAGCCCGTCGGTCTTGCGCGGCCACTGGTCCGCGAGCGCAATGCCGCTCGTGTCGTAGCGGTAGCCCACGCGCTTCAGCGCCTCGTAGAGGCCCGGCCCGGTCGCGAGGAACGGCGCACGGAAGCCGATGATCTTCACGTACGGCTCGTCGAGCCTGTCGGCGGCGTCGCGCGAGTACATCGGGCTCGCATTGTCGTACATGGCGCGATAGGCGGCGAACTCCTGCTCCCATTGTGCCGCCGTCCAATGCGCGCCGTTGAAGTGGCCGTTGGCGTGCGACGCGATGTCGTGGCCGCTCGCATACATCGCATTGATCAGGTCGATGCGCTTGTGCACGTCCTCGGCCTTGCCGCCGAAACCGATCCCCGAGTAGCCGCGCCGCTGGCCCGGGCCCTGGTAGACGTTGCGGTTGGCGTCCTCGACGAACGCGATGCCGCTGACGAAGATGGTGAAGTGGACCGGCTTGCCGTCGCGTTTCATCGCCGCCG
>CAVPGG010000353.1:0-5893 GCA_963703755.1 uncultured Pseudomonadota bacterium | reverse complement strand
GCGCGCGCGTTCGAGAGCTACCTCTACTATCTCGGGCCCACGCCGAAGATCATCTTCTTCCCCGTGATGATCATGTGGTTCGGCGTCGGCTTCGGCTCGAAGATCGCCATGGCGGCGCTGTCCTGCTTCTTCCCGATCGCGCTCTCGACCGCCGCCGGCATGCGCCAGATCGACAAGGTGCTGATCCGCGTGGGCCGGAGCTTCCGCCTCAACGCCTGGCAGATGACGACCAAGATCTACCTCCCCGCCATGCGCGCGCCCATCATCAACGGCGTGCGCATCGGCCTCGGCGTCGCGCTGATCGGCGCGCTGCTCGCCGAGACGCGCCTGTCGAGCCAGGGCATCGGCTTCCTCGTCATCAACGCCTACAACGTCTTCGACATGCCGCGCATGTACGCCATCCTGATCGTCCTGTTCGTCCTGGCGATCGGGGTCAATGCCGCGATCGCCCGGGTGGGCGGGCTAAACACGCGCGCGTAGCCAATAATTCTGCCGTCATCGCCCGCGAAGGCGGGCAATCCAGTAACCACGAACGGTCGTTTTGGCCGACGCCTCGCGCTTCGCATCGCTGCGGCGTACTGGATCGCCCGCTTTCGCGGGCGATGACGCAGAATGTTTGGCGAGTCACAGCTTGAACGTCTCATACACCGAGGGATGAAACAGCTCATCCACCTTCACCAACCGCGGCGACAGTCCCTGCGCGTGGTGATGCCGCAGGAACACCTCCAGCGTCTTGCGGTTCGGCTCGACCCCGTAGGCCCAGTAATCGTCGCCCATCAGGTCGCGCGCTTCCTTGATGCGCTCCTCGACGAACGGCAGCGTCACCTTGGTGGCCGCGGTGTCGGCGAGCGCCGCCATCGCGGCCGCCTTCGACTGCGCGAACGCCTTGAACACCGCGACCGGCAGGTACGGATGCTTGTCGACCAGCGTGCGGCGGATGCCGATCAGGTGCATGATCGGGAAGATGCCGGTGCGCCGATAGTAATCCTTGGCGACCGCGACCGGATCGCGAAACAGCCAGCCGACGTTCTTGGTCTGCGCCGTCATGAACGACGGCGGCCGCGGCGCCATGAAGCCGTCGATCTCGCCGTCGATCAGCATCTGCGAGATGGTCTTGCCCGCCGGCGCATCGTCGAGCCGGATGCCGGCCGGCAGCTTGATCGGGTTCTTCTCCGGCCGCCCCGGCTCCTCGATGCCGCCGCGGATCCAGTGGATGTCCGAGCCCTTGACGCCGTAGTCGTCCTCGAGGACCGCGCGCGCCCACACGTTGGCGGTGAGCTGCCACTCGGGCAGGCCGACCTTCTTGCCCTTGAGGTCCGCCGGCTCCTTGATGCGGTCGGTGCGCACCCAGACCGAGGTGTGGCGGAACATGCGCGAGACGAACGCCGGCACGCCCACATACGGGCAGTCGCCGAGCGCCGTGCGCAGCGTGTAGCTCGACAGCGACAGCTCGCACACGTCAAAATCCTGCGAGCGGAACGCGCGGAAGAAGATCTCCTCCGGCGACAGCGTCATAAAGACCGGATCGACCCCGTCGATGCGCACCACCCCATTGATCAGCGCCCGGTTGCGATCATAGTCGCCGACCGCGACCGAAAGAGACAAGTTGGCCATGGAAGTCCCGGATGAGAGTGCGAGGAATGAAGACGCAATGTAGCGGGTCAACCATATCGATCAAGCGCCGTCACCCTGAGGTGGCCGCGCGAAGCGCGGCCCTCGAAGGGCCTTTGCGGCGCTGCTTGCGCGCTTGCTGCACCTCGGCGGCCGCCATCCTTCGAGGCTCGCGGAGCCTGTCCTTGGGCCGGCCGAAGACCGGACCCGGGGGCTCGCACCTCAGGATGACGGGTCTCGCTCGCGTCCGGCTCGACGCTTCGCCAGCCGTTGCACACTCTCCCAATCCCCGTTTGCCAACGCCAGTTTCTTCGCCCGGCTCCATCCCTTGATCTTCCGCTCAGCCGTGATCGCGTCCGTGATGCGTGCGAAATGCTCGCACCAGATCAAGGTCACTGGCCGGCGCGACGACGTATAGCTACCCAGGAATGCACCCGCGTTGTGCTGATCGACGCGCGGCGCTACGTCGTCGCCGGTCGCACTGCCGACGTAGAGCGAGCCGTCGGCGCAACGAAGCATGTAGACGAAAGCGCCCATTGCGCCCCCTCGCCGTCACCCTGAGGTGCTCGGCGCGAAGCGCCGAGCCTCGAAGGGCCCGTGCGCTGCCACTCGCCCGCCCGCTGCACCCGCCTCGACCGATCATCCTTCGAGGGCGCGCTGCGCGCGCCGCCTCAGGATGACGGGCTTGGCTAATGCGTGTTCGGCAGACGCGTCATCTCACGTCACCACAATCTTGCGCTCTTGCGTCGTCACGCTGCCGTTGTCGTCGAACCAGGTGAAGCGCAGCGTGCCGCTCTCCGCCATCCGCAGCGTGAACTTGATGTAGGGGTTGGGCGCGATCGCGGGCTCGAGGTCGACGCTGAACACCGGCGTGCCGTTGAACGTGCAGGTGAAGCGGTTGATGATCTCGCGCGGGATCACCTTGCCGTCCTGGTCCTTGCGAAAACCGGTCTCCATGACGTGCGAGACCAGCGTTCGGATCTCGATCACGTCGCCCTTCTTGGCGCTCTCGGGCAATTTGATACGCACGTTCTCGGCCACGGCGCACTCCTTCAGCCGCCGCAGCCGCCGACCATCACCTTGACGGTCTTGGTCGCCGCGATGAACTGCCCCTTGCTGGTCTTCGCCACCACGGTCACGTCCTGCGTCGCCGCCAACCGGATGCGCGTCGCCACGTCGGCGCGCCCGCACAGCGGCGAGAGGTGGAACGTGACGACGCGCGGCCGCGGATTGGCCGGCGCCACCACCAGGATGTCGCTGACGTAGTCCTCCGCCGTCATCGGGCTCTCGACCGTCACGGAGAACGGCACCGTGTTGCCGTTCTCGGCAATCTCCGGCAGGTCGATCGCGATTTTCCCGGCCACCGTCGGCTTGCCGCCCGTGAAGGCCGCGATCGCCGCGGCGGCCTCCGGCGGCGTCGCGCCCGCCGCGCCGCCGGCGATCGCCAGCGCCGCACCGCCGGCGCCGAACGCCAGAATCTCGCGCCGCGATCTTCCCGTCATGATGCGCCACCTTCCTGCCGCCGGCCGCCGGACAATGGCCTCGAGACAATGGCCTCGAGACAATGGCCTCGAGAGAATGGCCTTCTGCGTCCGCATTCTCCCAGGAGCTGCGCGGTCGCAATTTTTTCACCATGCCGCGGCATCGCCGCAGCACACTCTTCCTCGCGGTCGCATCGGCGCCGCGCCACAACTATACTCAAGACGGAATGGCGGAACGGGTCAAGAGTCGGTGATGGCCATGCGGATGCGCGCCATTGGCGCCGCGATGATGATGCTCGCCGTGCTCGGCACGAGCGCCGCGCGCGCCGACAATCTCGCGGCGTTCAACGCCGCCATGGAGGACGTGGCCGCGCACAATCGCGCCGCGCTCGCACACCTGCGCGACCATGACCCCGATCTCGCCAAGGCCGAGCTGGCGAAGATGCAGGCCGCCTGGGGCACCTTCGCGGAGCACTTCAGCCGCGACCGGCCCGACGCGTTCCGCGACAGCAAGCTCTACGTCACCATGCTGGTCGACGTGCCGACCCGCATCGTGACCGCGCTGATCATGATCAATTTCGGCCGCCCCGACGTCGCCACCGGCTCGCTGCAGGCGATTCGCCAGGAGATGAGCGCGGTGCGCCGCGACGCCGGCGTCGAGGTGCTGGCCGACGGCGTGCTCGACGCCAACGGCAAGATGGCGGCGCTGCTTCCCTATCTCGACAAGCCGCCCGCCTGGGACGACGTTGCCGCCGTGCGCGAGCTTGCCGCCAAGGCCGAGGCCTACGGCGCGGCGGTGCGGCACTGCCAGGCGCTCGCGCCCGACCAGGTGCGGTCGAGCCCCGAGTTCCGCCGCGCCGTCGACGGCGTCACGGCGGCGCTCGACGCGCTCGCGCAGGCGATCGCGGCACGCGACGGAGCCGCGCTGCGCCGTGTCATCGATGAGTTGCGTTCCCTCGATACCATGCTGGCGTCACAGTACGGCTGACCCGCCGGCTACCATTTGCTATGATGCGGACGATGATTTGGCTCCAAAACCTCGCTTCCGCCGCAATAGAGGGCCTCCTTCCGGTGTTCGTGCCGGCAGGGGAGTTGCGGCCTACCGCCATGGGGGCCGATGCGACGACCGGGGCTATGGGGGATATCTGACGATGCGCTCGAACCTGCAGGCCGTTTCCACGCCGACGCCCGTGCCGACGCCCGAGCCCGAGCGCATGGTCGACAAGGCGCGCCGCGCCGCCGACTTCCTCAAGGCGCTCGCCCACGAGAACCGGCTGATGATCCTGTGCATCCTGTCGCAGGGCGAGAAATCGGTGTCCGAGCTCGAGCAGATGCTCTCGCTGCGCCAGCCGACCGTCTCGCAGCAGCTCGCCCGCCTGCGCGCCGACGGCCTCGTCGCCACCCGCCGCGACGGCAAGACCATCCACTACAGCCTCGCCAGCGAAGAAGCCCGCGTCGTCGTCGGCGCCGTCTACGAGATGTTCTGCGGGGCGAAGTAGTCCTACCGAATCAATTCCGCATCCTGAGGTGCCCGGCGAAGCCGGGCCTCGAAGGATGATCGGCCACGGCCGCGCAGCAAGCGCGCAAGCCGCACCGCACAGGCCCTTCGAGGGCCGCGCTTCGCGCGGCCGCCTCAGGGTGACGGGTCAAAACTCGATCTTGTCCCGCACTGCATCGAGCCCCGCCTTCGCGCACGCCTCGTCCTTGTCGCCGCCCGGTGCGCCCGCGACGCCGACGCCGCCGAGCAGCGCGCCGCCCCCCTCGATCACCACGCCGCCCGCCAGCATCACGACGTTCGGCAGGCTGGCGAGCGCGGCGCTCATCTGCCCGGCTTGGATCGCCTTGATCAGCTCGCCGGTGTTGCGGTTGAAGTTCACCGCGGTCCACGCCTTGCCCTGGGCGGTCGCGGGCGCGGCGAGCCCGGCGTAACGATCGCGCAGCATCACGAGCGGCGACCCGAACCGGTCGATCACCACCACGGCGATCTGGTAGCCGTCGTGCCGGCAGCGCTGCAGCGCCGCGCGCGCGAGCTCGAAGGCGACATCGGGCGCGAGCGACTTGTAGGTGACGATCCCCTCCTCGGCGCGCGCCGGCGTTGCCGCCGCCAGCGCGGCGGCCGTCACGGCCGCAAGCATCATCCGCTTCATCTCGACCTCATCCCGCGACGCCCGGATTGTTGGCGATGCCCTTGAGCGCCACCCGGTTGAGCCTCTTCGGCTGCGCGGTCTTCTGCCCGCGCAGATAGTTCGCAACCACGTCCCACACCGGCTTGCCCTGCTGCGGGTTGACCGAGGCCCAGCCCGCCACCTTGTAGCTCTTGTCCGGATCGAGCGCGCGGCCGTCGTCGAGGGTGAGCTCGGAAATGCGCTGGCCGATGCCATGGCCGGGCGCGCACGCATAGTCGAGGCCGCCGAGCCGCACCATGTCGCCGCCCTGCTGGTAGTACGGATCGGGATTGAACAGGTTGTCGCAGACGTTTTCCATGATCGCCTTGATCTGCGCGCCGGTCATCTGCTGCACATACACTTCCGGATACGTGATCGCGGTCTGCGACAAGAGATCGCCCATCGTGATGGCGTCGCCTGGCAGCAGCGTATTGCCCCAGCGAAAACCGGGCGACAGCGTGATCTCGGCGTCGAGCTCGTGGCGCAGCGCGTCGCAGACGAGCTGGTCCACGGTGCCGTTGAAGTTGCCGCGGCGATAGAGCAGGTCGCCCGCCGTCGCGAGCTTCTCGGAAAATGCCTCCACGTGCGGCTTGCTCACGCGCTCGATCAGGGCCTGCATGGCGGGATCGGGCTTGA
>CAVPGG010000352.1:0-7122 GCA_963703755.1 uncultured Pseudomonadota bacterium | reverse complement strand
CAGAGGCCGGAGCCCTTCGGCCCGCCGAGCGGCAGCAATGTTGCGGCCTTGGCGGCATCGGTCGTCGGCCGGCCGTCGGCGTCGATCGCCAGGCCTTCGGCGATCGGCCGGCCTTCGGCGGCGGCCTGGCGGATGCGGCCCGCGGCGGTCACGCTGGTCGCCATGTCGAGGACGAGCGGGTCGCGATCCTCGGGTCCCGGAATGCCGATCGCGATCGGGGCGGTTGCCAGCGTCGTCGCCTTGGCGCCGTGATAGGCCATGAACGGCGGCCCCGCGACCATCACGAGCGCCGCATAGCCGCGCTCGGCGATCCAATGCGGGTAGCGGCCGACCGCGCCGGTGTGGGCGCAGTCGCTCACCAGCCCGACGCCGACGCCGAACTTCTCCGCGAGCTCGATCGCGTGCGCGGCGGCCTGCATCATGCACACCGGGCCGGCGGCGCGCGCGCAGTCGAGCACGAAGGTTGCCGGCAGCAGCGGCCGCAGGGTCGGCCGCGCCGCCGGATCGAACGAGCCCTTCTTGATCTGGTTGAGATAGTCGGGCATCCGCATCGCGCCATGCGAGTTGACGCCGCGCAGATTGGCCCACACCAGCATCTCGGCGAGCGTCTCGGCGTCCTCCGGCCGCATGCCCTTCGCGGCGAAGACCGCGACGAAATAGCGATGCAGCTCGGCGTGATCCACGCGAATGTCGCTCATGAGGCTCCTGGGGGAAATGCCTGTTGCGGGGCACCGTCAGTAGCCGGATGCCCGCCGCCAATTCAAGATGGCGATGACGCGGCGCGGGCTGCGGGTGTCGGCAACGATGCCGTCAGCTCATTCGGCCGCGACGCCGGCGAGATCGTGGCCGTGGCGGGCACTGCCATGGGCGACGCCGTTCAGCCGATGCGCGCCGTTGCCGTTGAACGCTTGCGGCGCGGCCGGCAGCACCGCGCGCAGCAAGGCGATCTGCTCGGCGAACTCGCCGATGCGCGTGCGCATCAGCGCGCCCTCGACGCGCTCGGCGGCGAGCGATTTCTCCGCCTCGTTGCGCAGCGTGCGCAGCTCCCATTCGAGCCGCTGGCGATCCTGCCTCAGCGTGACGATGTCGACCTCGAGCGCCGCCTTCTCGGCGAGCGCGGCCTTGCTCTCGACGAGGCGGCGCTCCTCGACCTGGGCGTATTCGTAGCGCACGGCGGCCTCGGCGCGGTGCGCGCCATCGAGCGCGATGCGCAGACGGTCGGCCTCGTATTCGGTCGCCGCGAGAAGCTGTGCCTGGCCGGTGATCCGCTCGGCCGTGACCTTGCTCAGCGCCTCGGCGGCGTCGCGCTGCACGATCAGCTCGAGCTCGAGGTCGGCGATGCGCCGGCCCAGGTTTTCGACCTTGCCGCGCTCGTCCGCGAGCTCGCGGCTCGCCTTCTCGCTGTCGTCGCGCGCCTGCACGAGCCGCGCGTTGAGCGCGTCCACCTCGCGGTTGAGGCCGTCGACGGTCGCCTTGAGCGCCTCGACGTTCACGCGGACCTTGGCGAGCTCGATGTTCTGGTGGTCGGCGATCACGGCACGCTCGCCGAGGTCGGCTGTGAGCCGGGCGAGCTCGGCTTCCTTGTTGGCGAGCGCGCGCCGCGCATCGTCGAGGCTGATCGATTTGAGCGCATGCTCGCGCTCGGCCGCCTGCGTCCGGTTGCGGAGCGCGGTCTCGCGCGCCTCGAGCGCCGCGATCGTGCGTGCCTTCTCGCCGAGCGCCACCTTCAAGCTCGCGACCGTGCCGCCGTGCCGGCCGATCGCGACGCGCTGCGCCGCGGCCTTCGCCTTCACGTCGTCGAGCGTGCCGGCGAGGCGCGTTGTCGCGACCGCGAACTCGGAGCGCAGCAGGTCCTTCTCGGCGCGCAGCTCGTTGACCGCCATCGGCAGCTGGGAATCCAGGTTCCGGGTGGTCAGCCGCACCGCGCGGCGGTGGGCGACGCCGAGAAACGGCAACGACAGCAGGGCCGCCAGCAGGAACCCGAGCGCGAAATACATCGCGGGTTCGACCAGCAGTGACAGCAACCAACGCATAGCAAGCCTCGGGTCACGGCGCGGGCGGGGTCATTGCGCACACCGACAGTTACACTCGCAACATCGCACGGCCGAACTTGCGCCACTACATTTACCCTGCGTTAACCCTAAATCTCGCGCGCGACGCGGCGCCGTCGCAACCTGGAGCGGCATTGCGTGCCCAGATGCGCGTCAAGAGGGCAACCGGCGTTCACGATAATTCGGAAGGGCGATTGAGGGCGCTTCGGTTTTCTGGGACGAACGCATCGACGAGTGACGCGAGGGAGAGTGGAAATGAACGCGTGGCTGGCGATCCATCATCTCGATGGCCTGTCTCCCGCCATGGCGTTCGCATTGGGCGTCGTGGCGCTTGCCGTGATCCAGGGCATCGTCGTCGCGTTCCGGACGTTGCTGGGTGGGCGCCGCGCGGCGGACGCGCGTTGGCGGTCGCCGGCAGACCCCCGGCGGCTGCGCGACGACGTTCGAGCGGTTGCGGGCGGAATGCGATACGTCGGCGGCGAACCTCGAGGACGGCGTCACGCAATTGAAGCAGATGGTGCTGGCGCGTGTGCGCGAGCTCGAAAGGGCGGCGACCGAGATGCGGCAGCTGCGGCGCGAGCTCAAGGACAAATCGGCGACCATCGACGTGCTGGAGCAGGCGAAGTCGGACCTGGAGCTGTGGAAGGCGCGGCATCTGCTCGAGCTGCGGCGCAAGGACGAGGAGCTCGGCGCCAACGCCGAGGCGCTCGCCACGGCGGAGCAGACGATTGCGATCCTGCGCGGCCTGGTCGATCCGCACGACCGCTCCCGCCGGCCGACGCCGGGTCGCATGCCTCACTGATATCTACTGACTTGTCGGCGCCGCGCGGGTCGAGCACTTGCGATCGCGGGGCGGCGCCGTCAGAATGACTTGGCATTCAGGGAGCCGGGACGCCGCGATGGCCGAGGAAAAAGTCACTTTCAAATCGAACGGGCTCGCGATCGCGGGCACGGTGCGGGTGCCGGCCGGCGTCGGCGCCAACGAACGGCGGCCGGCCTTCATGGTGCTGCACGGCTTCGGCAGCAACTCGGGCTCGACCAACGTGCTCGAGCCCTGCGCCATGTTCGAGAAGCTCGGCTATGTCACGCTGCGCTTCGACATGCCGGGCTGCGGCGCGAGCGAGGGGCCGAAGGGGCGACTCATCTGCCTCGACCAGGTGAAGGCGACGAGCGACGCACTCACGTTCCTCGCCCGGCATCCCAACGTCGAGCCGGACCGCATCGGCGCGATCGGCTCGAGCTTCGGCGCCGCGGTCGCGGTCTACGCTGGCGGCGTCGACAAGCGCGTCGCCGCCGTCATCTCGTCGGGCGGCTGGGGCGACGGCGAGCGCAAGTTTCGCGGCCAGCACACGACGCCGCAGGCGTGGGCGAAGTTCACAAAAATGCTGGAGGAGGGGCGGCGCAATCCCTCGCTGATGGTGCCGCGCTACGACATCGTGCCGATCCCCGAGCACCTGCGCGGCCATCTCGCCGCCGGCTCGGTGCAGATGTTTCCGGCCGAGACCGCGCAGAGCATGTACGACTTCCGTGCCGACGACGTGGTCGTCGGCATGGCGGGCCGCCCGCTGCTGCTGCTTCACTCGTCCGTCGATTCCGTGACGCCGACCGAGCAGTCGGTCGAGCTGTTCCGGCGCGCCGGCCAGCCGACCGACCTGCACCTCTTCGCCGAGACCGACCACTTCATGTTCGCCGAGAGCAACACGCGCGTGCGCACCGTCATCTTCGACTGGCTGGCGCGATATTTCCCGGTGAAGGCGAAGGAAAAGGTAGCGTGAACGGTGGCCTCGTGTCCCGGGCGCGGTGCAGCATGAAGTGATGCACCGCAGACCCGGGACCCATCGGGTGCCCCCCTGGGTTCCGGTTCTGCGGCGCACCGTTCGCTTCGCTCACGCTGCGCCGCGCCCGGGACACGATGTGGTTGGTCTCAAGCCGCCGCCATCTCGCCGACCGGCTGCTTATATTCCTTCAACCGCGGCAGCACCTCTTTCGAGAACAGCGTGAGATTGTCCACCGTGTCCTCGTGCGACATAGCGCCGGCGTGGCCCATCATCAGCAGGTTGCCCATGCCGCCGCAGTATTCCGCGAAGGCGACGATCTGGTCGTAGACCTGGTCGGGCGTGCCGCAGAAGAGTACGCCGGTGTCGACGAGGTCCTGCACGCTCGCGGTGCGCATGTCGATGAAGCGGCCGTCCTTGGTGCCGGTGCGCGGCTTGGTCTCGCCGCGCATCAGCCGCACGTTGTCCTCGATCGATAGATAGCCCGGCGGATTGCGGAACTCGGGCGCCACGATGCCGCTCGATGGCAGATAGACCGACACCAGCTTGCCGAGCCGGTGCGCCTCCGCCTCATTGTCGGCGACTGCGACGAGACCCAGATAGGCGAAGCGGTCGGCGCCCGGCAGTCGGCCGTGCTTCGCCACATAGCCCTCGCGATAGGCGTCGAAGAGCGGGCGCGTCGCGTAGCCGGTGCCGAGCGTCGCCATCGCGATGCCGCGCTCGCCGAGCACGCGCGCATTGCCGCGGCTGCCGGTGGTCGACCACACCGGCGGATGCGGCTGCTGCACCGGGCGCGGCCAGACGTTGACGTGGCGGTAGTGGAAGAACTCGGACTCCCAGTTGAACGGCGCGTCGTGGCTGGCCATCGCCTTGATGATGAAGTCGTGCGCATCCCAGAAGCGGTCCATTACCCGCACGGCGTTCTGGTTCGACGGCGCGAATTCGTAGGGCACGCCCTTGACGAAACCCATGTCGAGCCGGCCGCGCGAGATCACGTCGACCGTCGCGAGCTCCTCGGCGCAGCGCAGCGGATCGGGGCGATGGCCGAGCGGATAGCCGAGCACGAGCAGCCGCGCCCGCTTGGTGATGCGGGCGAGGATCGAGAGGCCGACGATGCAGGTCGACGACATGCAGGTCGCGGTCTGGTGATGCTCGTTGAGCATCACGTCGAGGCCGAGCTCGTCGGCGAGCACCCATTCGTCGTAATAGCGATGGAAGAGATCGCCGGCGATCTTCGGGTCCATCAGGCGGTTCGGCAGGGTGACGCGCAAGGTGCCGGGGTGATTCTCCCACGCCGGGGGATAGGCTTGCTCCGTGAAGTGATAGACGCGCATGGACTTGGCTCTCCGGATCGTCGTCAAACGCCCGCGAACGCGAAAACGCGGTCGGCGAAAACCTGCGGCTGCTCGATGTGCGGAAAGTGCCCGGCCTTGTCGATGGCCTCGAAGCGCGCACCGGGGATCGCGGCGCAATAAGCGCGGCCGTAGCCCTCGCTCAGGATGCGGTCGTGCGTGCCCCAGAGAAAGAGCGTCGGGATGCGGATGCGGTGCAGCCGGCCCTTGAGCTTGGGATCGTGCATGTAGGGCTGCCAGGCGAAGCGGCCCAGCGCCTCGCGATTGCGCGCCGCGACGGCGACATCTGCGACCGGCATACTCTTGTAGTCGCGCGCGCCGACCTTCGGATCGAAATAGGCGAGCTTGTTGAGGTCGGGATCGAGCATCGCGAAGATGTCGACGATGTCGCGCGTCTCGCGGTCGCCGACCTTGATGCCGACCGCATTCGCCAGCACCAGATGCGAGATGCGCGCCGTCGACTTGACCGCGATCGCGGCGGCGATCCAGGCGCCGAAGCCGACGCCGACCACGATCGCGTCGCGCAAGCCGAGCGCATCCATCAGGTCGAGATAGAAATAGGAGAGGTCGTCGACCGTCATCATGGTCGACGGCAGGTCGGAGGCGCCGAAGCCCGGATGCGACGGCGCCATCAGGCGCGCCTTGGCGGCGAGCAGGTCGAGCACCGGCGTCTTCGCCTCGAGGCCGATGCCGGGATGCAGGAAGAGCAGCGGTCGCCCTTCGCCGCCCTCGATCATCTCGATCTTCAGTGCGTTGACGACGAGCGGTCCGCCCTCGCGCGGCGCCGCTCCACAGGCACGCATTGGCATTTCGATCCCGAGATTGTTATAGTATGTGAAACACGTTTTATATTATCGAACAGGCAAATGCTGCCGCTGTCAACGACCAACGCCGCGCCCGCCCCGCCCTCGCGGGCCGCCGAGCCGCGCTACCGCAACCAGGCAGCGCAGCGCGTGCTGCGCGTCCTCTCCGCCTTTGCGGGTCCCGAGCGCGACCTGGGCGTGACCGAGCTCGCGCAACGGCTCGGCATGAACAAGAACATGGTGCATCGCGCGCTGGCGACGCTCGCAGCGCACGGCTATGTGACGCGCGACGCGAGCGGGACGCGCTACCAGCTCGGCTATCGCGTTCTCACGCTCGCGGCCGACGAGGACGAGTTCGATATCCGCGCGTTCTGCCGGCCCGCGCTCGAGGAGCTGCACGCGCTCACCGGCGAAAGCGTGTTCCTTTCGATCATCGTCGGGGGCGCGCGCGTCAATGTCGACTGGATCGAGGCGCGCGGCCGGCGCGTCAGCGCCAGCCTGCGCGGCCGCTCGGTGCCGCTGCATTGCACCCGGATGTCGCGCGCGCTGCTTGCCTGTCTCGACGACCGCGAGGTCGACGCGTATCTCGCGGGCGCGGCGCCGCTCACCCGCCATGACGCGATCTACCCCGAGACCGCCGGCGCGACCGCGCAGGACGTGCTCGCCGACATCGCCCGCGTTCGCCGCGACGGCTGACGCCACCTGGCGCAACCCACAGCAGTACGGCGCCAACTACATCGCGTTTCCGCTGCTCGACGGCGCCGGCCGGCCGCATGCGCTGGTGACGGTGGGCGGCCCGCTCGAGCGCTTCGGTCCGCAACGCGTTGCGCAGCTGATGGCGCCGATGCGCGCGATCCTCGAGCCGCTGCAGCAGCACTGCCGCAACATCCCGGCGGCGCCGGTCATCATCGACGCGAGCTGACCCATGAACAGCTCCCCATGAGCAGCTCCGCCGCCCGCGCCTTGCGCATCCTCGACACGGTCGGTCTGGTCGAGCGTCCGCTCGGCGCGACCGAGGTCGGCCGCGCGCTCGGGGTCCCGGCCGGCACCGCGTTTCGCGGCCTCGATGCGCTCGAGCGCGCCGGTTACCTCGCGCGCTTCCAGTCGGCGGCGAAGTTCGTGCTCGGCAAGGAGGTCGCGG
>CAVPGG010000351.1:0-19257 GCA_963703755.1 uncultured Pseudomonadota bacterium | reverse complement strand
GTCACCGCCGCCAGCCTGCTCGAGGCAGCGCAGGTCCATGGCGGTTGCCGCCGCCGAGCACGATCACGCGCTTGCCGATCTTGTCGATGTGGCCGAACGACCTGCAGAGCCAGTCGGCGCCGCCGGGACCGCGCCTCGCGGTCTTCCAGCGTCTCGTTCGGCCACATCGACAAGATCGGCAAGCGCGTGATCGTGCTCGGCGGCGGCAACACCGCCATGGACTGCTGCCGCTCCTCGCGCCGGCTCGGCGGCGAGGACGTGAAGGTGATCGTGCGCTCGGGCTTCGAGGAGATGAAGGCCTCGCCGTGGGAGAAGGAAGACGCGGTCCACGAGGACATCCCGATCTTCAATTTCCTCGTGCCGAAGGAATTCACGCATGAGAACGGCAAGCTTACCGGCGTCACCTTCGAGAAGGTGAAGGCCGAGTACGACGCCAAGGGCCGCCGCAAGCTCGTTCCCGCGGGCGAGCCCGACGAGCACTTCCCGTGCGACGACGTGCTGGTCGCGGTCGGCCAGGAGAACGCGTTTCCGTGGATCGAGCGCGACATCGGCATCGAGTTCGACAAGTGGGACATGCCCAAGGTCGACACGAAGTCGATGGCCTCGACGCATCCGAAGGTGTTCTTCGGCGGCGACGCCGCGTTCGGGCCGAAGAACATCATCTGGGCGGTCGCGCACGGCCACGACGCCGCGCTGTCGATCCACCGGCTGCTCTCGGGCGAGGACATCAACGAGCGTCCGCTGCCCGAGGTCGAGATCTCGAGCCAGAAGATGGGTATCCACGAGTGGAGCTACGACAACGACATCTCGCTGGACAAGCGCTACCGCGTGCCGCATCGCGACAAGGTAGTGGCGCTCAAGGACATCAAGGCGGAGGTCGAGCTCGGCTATGACCTGAAGCTTGCGCTCGGCGAGGCGGAGCGCTGCCTGAACTGCGACGTGCAGACCGTGTTCGCGCACAATCTGTGCATCGAGTGCGACGCCTGCGTCGACATCTGCCCGATGGATTGCATCACCTTCACGCAGAACGGCGACGAAGCCGACCTGCGCACGCGGCTCAGCGCCCCCGCGACCAACCTCACGCAGGATCTCTACGTCGAGGGCGGCCTCAAGACCGGCCGCGTGATGGTGAAGGACGAAGACCTCTGCCTGCACTGCGGCCTGTGCGCCGAACGTTGCCCCACCGGAGCGTGGGACATGCAGAAGTATCTCATCAACATGACTCACGCCGGAACGCCATGCCAGCGCCAAGCCCGATCAGCAGCGTAAACGATTTCGTCGTTCGCTTCGCCAACGTCAACGGCTCGGGCTCGGCGAGCGCGAACGAGATGTTCGCCCGCTCGATCCTGCGCCACGGCGTCCCGGTGTCGCCGCGCAACATCTTCCCGTCCAACATCCAGGGCCTGCCGACCTGGTACGAGGTGCGCGTCACCGAGGAGGGCCATCTCGGCGCCCGCGGCGGCGTCGACATGATGGTCGCGATGAATCCGCAGACCTGGGACAAGGACGTCGCCGTCGATCGAGCCGGGCGGCTACCTGCTTCTACGACTCGACCAAGCCCCTGCCCGCCTCGAAATTCCGCGAGGACATCACCCGCATCGGCGTGCCGCTCACCGCGATCACGAACTCGACCTACACGGACCCGCGCCAGCGCCAGCTGTTCAAGAACATCATCTATCTCGGTGCGCTGTCGGCGCTGTTCGACATGGACCCGAAGGTGATCGAGCAGCTCATCGGCGAGCAGTACCGGGGCAAGGAGAAGCTCCTTTCCTCGAACGTGCACGCGCTGCACCTCGGCCGCGACTATGCGCTCAAGAACCTCAAGTGCCCGATCGGCCTGCGCGTGCAGAAATCCGACAAGGTCGGCGACCGCATCTTCATCGAGGGCAACTCGGCCGCGGCGCTCGGCGCCGTCTACGGCGGCGCGACGGTGTGCGCCTGGTACCCGATCACGCCGTCATCCTCGCTCGCCGACGCCTTCACGGCCCACTGCAACAAGCTGCGCCACGATCCCGCGACCGGCAAGAGGAAGTACGCCATCGTGCAGGGCGAGGACGAGCTCGCCTCGATCGGCATCGTCATCGGCGCCGGCTGGAACGGCGCGCGCGCCTTCACGGCGACGTTCGGGCCCGGGCATCTCGCTGATGCAGGAGTTCATCGGCCTCTCCTACTTCGCCGAGATTCCAGCCGTGATCATGGACGTGCAGCGCGCCGGTCCCTCGACCGGCATGCCGACGCGCACGCAGCAGTGCGACATCATCAGCACGGCGTACGCGTCACATGGCGACACCAAGCACGTGCTGCTATTCCCCGAGGATCCCGCCGAGGCGTTCGAATTCGCGGCGGTGAGCTTCGACCTCGCAGACCGGCTGCAGACGACGATCTTCCTGATGCTCGACCTCGACATCGGCATGAACCACCGCCTGTGCCGGCCGCTGCACTGGGACGAGAACAAGCAGTACGACCGCGGCAAGGTGATGACCGCCGAGGAGCTGGAGGCCGGCAAGGAGTTCGGCCGCTACCTCGACGTCGACGGCGACGGGATTCCGTATCGCACCTATCCGGGAACGCATCCCACGAAGGGCTCGTTCTTCACCCGCGGCACCTCGCGCGACCGCTATGCGCGCTACAGCGAGGAAGGCGCGGTGTACGCCGACAACATGCAGCGCCTGCTGCGCAAGTTCGAGACCGCCAAGGATCTGGTGCCGCGGCCGCTGCTCGCCAACGCGTCGAAGCCGACCAAGTACGGCGTGATCTACTTCGGCTCGACATCGCCCGCGATGGACGAGGCGATCGGCATGCTGGAGGCGCGCGGCCATCAGCTCGACCGGCTGCGCATCCGCGCCTTCCCGTTCCACTCGAGCGTGGCGAGCTTCGTCGCCGACCACGACTTCGTCTACGTGGTCGAGCAGAATCGCGACGCGCAGCTGCGCTCGCTGATCGTCAACGAGCTCGGCATCGATCCGGTGCGCCTCGTCCCGATCCTGCACTATGACGGCACGCCGATCACCGCGCGCTTCATCGCGGGCGCGATCGGAGATCATCAGGACCAGCTCAAAGTCACGCCGCTGCGCAAGGTTGTCTCATGACCTACATTGCCAAGCCGAAATTCCACCATCCGGGCCTGCCGAAGAACGCACTCGGCTTCACGCACCGCGACTACGAGGGCAAGATCTCGACGCTGTGCGCCGGCTGCGGCCACGACTTGATCACCGCCGCGATCATCGAGGCCTGCTTCGACCTGTCGATCGAGCCGCATCGCGTCGCGAAGATCTCCGGCATCGGCTGCTCGTCGAAGACGCCGGACTACTTCCTCGGCAACTCGCACGGCTTCAACTCGGTGCATGGCCGCATGCCGTCGGTCTTGACCGGCGCGAACCTCGCGAACCGCGACCTCATCTATCTCGGCGTCTCGGGCGACGGCGACTCGGCATCGATCGGCTTCGGCCAGTTCGCCCACGCGATGCGGCGCGGCGTGAACATGACCTATATCGTCGAGAACAACGGCGTGTATGGCCTCACCAAGGGGCAATTCTCGGCGACCGCCGACCGCGGCTCGAAGTCGAAGCGCGGCGTGACCAACACCGACAACGCCATTGATCTGGTGGCCATGGCGCTGCAGCTCGGCGCGAGCTTCGTGGCGCGCAGCTTCTCGGGCGACAAGACCCAGCTCGTGCCGCTGATCGAGGCGGCGATCAAGCACAACGGTGCGGCCTTCATCGACGTGATCAGCCCGTGCGTCGCCTTCAACAATCACACCGGCTCGACCAAGAGCTTCGACTACGTGCGCGAGCACAACAAATCGGTCAACCGGCTCGACGTGATCACCGGCCGCGCGCCGATCACGGTCGACTACGCGCCCGGCACCGTGCAGGTGGTCGAGCAGCATGACGGCACCCGCCTCGCGCTGCGCAAGCTCGACGCCGACTACGACGTGCACGACCGCGTCGCCGCCATGGGGTTCCTGCAGAAGCACGCCGTCAAGGGCCAGGTGGTGACCGGCCTCCTCTACGTCGACGCCGACGCCGACGACCTGCACGCCCACCTCAACACCGTCGAGGCGCCGCTCAATGCGCTTAGCGCGAAGGAGCTGTGCCCGGGGTCGGCGGCGCTGGACAAGATCAACGCGAGTTTGCGGTAAGCGCGGGCGCGGGGTTGGTGATAAAATACGGAATCCACAAGGGGCCTCTTTTGGGGGCCCCTTTCCGTATGCATCAGCTCCGTCCTCAGCGTCGTTGCCCGCGAAAGCGGGCAATCCAGTAAACGCCAGCGCCGAGATTGACATCGCTCGTCCGCGGCGACGCGTGGAATTTCATCTCGACTTTCCTGGAGTACTGGATCGCCCGCGTTCGCGGGCGATGACGCCGAGACAGGTGGCTCGCCATCCAGGGCCGCGCGAGCGAGGCCCGACGCAA
Organism: uncultured Pseudomonadota bacterium; assembly: GCA_963703755.1. GTDB lineage: Bacteria > Pseudomonadota > Alphaproteobacteria > Rhizobiales > Xanthobacteraceae > JAVDCA01. Next base: position 14,842 of record CAVPGG010000351.1, on the reverse strand, counting down.
TTCGACATGTCCCATTTCGCCACTAAGGCAAATGGCGCAGGGGCGCAAGAACAAACCTATCCGACAGAACAAACGTATCCGTGCCGGGCTACAATCCCCGTGTTGATTTGCGCCGGGAGGACCGCATGGACAACGAGCCTGACGCGCCGCGGCCTGCCGCTTCCGACCACGGCGCGCATCTCATCGACCTCATCGTCAACCAGGACGACGCGGCGCAGAGCTGGCTGCGCTTCTTCTTCACCATCGAGTCGGCGCTCGCCGCCGCGTTCCTGCTCCTCATCAACAACGGTGGGCATGTCGCCGGGGCGCCGCGCTGGTTCATGCCGGCCGTGAGCCTGCTGATCCCGCTGCTCGGCGTCGTGTTCACGCGCGCGCTGATGCGCATCGTGCTGCGGCAGAACCAGTGGCAGATCTGGTTCATCCGCCGCTACAACGCGCTGCCCGGCGCCGACCGTGTGTTTCCGCCCGACATCGGCCGCGAGGGCGCGGTCGAGCTGCAGCCGGACGGCTACGTATCGCGCATCGTGCGCCACATCGGCCGCTGGATCACGCTCGCTTGGCTGGTGATCGCGCTCCTGGTGGTGATCGCGTTCTTCTGGGCCGACCTGAAGCCGTTCGTCTCCGGCCTGCTGGCCAGTTGGCGCAGCGGCGGGTGAACGCGCGGCCGGCCTTGTGCTGGCCATGACCGTCGTCGATCGGGTTTGCGCGCCTATGCTGCCCTGATCTTGGTGAGGAAGTCGTCGACCTCGCGGCGCAGCGCGTCGGCCTGGCGGCCGAGCGCCTCGGCGCTGGTGCGCACGTCGGCCGCGGCGAGGCCGGTCGCGTCGGCGCCGGCCGTGAGGCCGGTGATGTTCTGGTCGACCTCGCCGGTGCGGCGGGCGGCTTCCTGCGTGTTGCGGGTGATCTCCTGCGTCGCGGCGCCCTGCTCTTCCACGGCGGACGCGATCGAGGTCGCGACCGCGTTGACCTCGCCGATGGTGCCGCCGATGCGCCGCATCGCCTGCGCGGCCTTGTCGGCCACGTCCTGGATGGCGGCGACCTGGCTGGAGATGTCGCCGGTCGCCTTGGCGGTCTGCGTCGCGAGCGACTTCACTTCCGCGGCGACCACCGCAAAGCCCTTGCCGGCGGCGCCGGCGCGCGCCGCCTCGATGGTGGCGTTGAGCGCGAGCAAATTGGTCTGCTCGGCGATCTCGTTGATGAGGTTGACGACCTGGCCGATGCGCTGCGCCGCGTCGGCGAGGCCCTGCACGGTCTGGTCGGTCTCTAGCGTTTCCGCGACCGCGCGGCCCGCAATGCCCGCCGCATGCGCCGCCTGGCGGCTGATCTCGCCGATCGAGGCGGTGAGCTCCTGCGAGGCGGCCGCGACCGTCTGCACGTTGCTCGACGCGTTGGCGGAGGCGCCCGCCGCATCCTTCGCCTGGCGGTTGGTCTCGGCGGCGCTGCCGGAGAGCTTGTCCGAGGTCTTGCGCATGTCATCGGAGGCGGCGCTGAGCGCCTTGAGCGCCTCGCCGACGTGTTGCTCGAACGCCGCGACGTGCGCCGCGACGGCCTTCTGCCGCGCCGCCGCGTGCTCGGACCGACCTTGCTGCTCGGCCTCGATGCGCGCCTTCTCGCCGGCATTGCGCTTGAACGTGGTGAGCGCGCTCGCGAGCGCGCCGATCTCGTCCGCACGCTCCGCATAGGGCACCTCGACCGCGAGATCGCCGTTGGCGACCTGCATCATCGCGATCTGGATGCGCTTGAGCGGGCGGATGACGCGGCGGGACACCAGCGCGAAGCCGAGGCCGGCGAAGAGCGTCGCGCCCAGGAGCATCGCGAGCTTGGCGATCAGGGTCCAGCGCGCCGCGCCGAGCTGGTCGCCGGCGTGCGCCTTGGCGGCGGCGAGCGCCGCTTCGGCGAGGTCGGTCACGGCGCCGAGGCGCGGCACCGTCTCGCCGGTCCAGTCGTTGACCGAGATCGACGGGATCTGGCCGGCCGCGAGCGAGGCGATCATCTGGTTGCGCCTGGCGACGAAATCATCCCCGAAGAAGCCGCTCCGGATCTTGTCGATCGCGGCGGTCAAGGCCTGCGGCAGCGCGGTGCCGTTGCGCAGCTTCTGCACCATCGCCCAGCCGGCCTCGGCGCGGCCGAGCAGGCTCATCTCGCGCTGCACCTGCGCGTCGGCGACCTTCTGCTTGGTCAGCAGCGCGGTGGAGACGATGACCGAGGCATCGCCGCCGTTCTCGCGCACGATCCAGGCGGCATCGCGCATCGCCATCATCTGGTCGACGAACGGATCCTGGTATTTGGCGAGCCCGACCAGAGCGTCGCTGACGCGGTCGATCACCGTGAGCAGCTCAGTCGCGGCGGTCTCGAATTCCTTGGGCAGGCCGGTGCGACGCTCGCCCTTGGGCTTGTTGAAGTCGGCGTCGGCCTCCTTCGCCAGCGCGATGAATTTCTGCGCCACCGCATCGAGCTCGCCGACCGCCGCGTCGTGGTTCGGCATGTCGACCTGGCGCAACCCCGCCAGCGCGGCCGCGAGCGCCGGCAGCTCGGCGGCGCGCGACTGCGTGACCCGACGCAGCTGCACCGCGTCGGGCGCACCGGCGGCATTGAGGATGCGCACCGTGAACGAGCGGTCGAGCCGCAGATTATGCAGGACGCGGAATGCGTGGCCCTCGACGTCGGCGATGCGCTCGAGGCGGCTCGCGGTATCGACCGCGCGCCACGCATCCCAGGCGCCGAACGCCAGCACGGCGACGAGGACTATTCCCACGATGGCGATGACGGTTTGCAGCAGGACGTTGACGGAGACGCGTCGGAACATCAGGGGCTCGCTTTGGTATTCGCGGGTGTCGGGGAGCGCGCGCCTCGGGAAGGCTTCGATGAAAATAGAGGGCCGCGATTAATTCGCGGTAAACCAACGTGAAATTGCGGGCGACTGCGGGGACTCGCGCCGGCTGCGAATAGGAGCGCGGCGGTGCTGCGGGCGCTGTGCCCTCAACACATCATTCGGTTACCCTTGCGCGGCCGATGCTGTCGTAGATGAAGCCGAGCTGAGCCATCTCGGCGGGGCGGTAGACGTTGCGCAGGTCGATCAGCACGGGCTGCTTCATCAGCCGCTTGATGCGGTCGAGGTCGAGGGCGCGGAACTGCTCCCATTCGGTGACGATGACGAGGGCGTCGGCCCCTTCGGCGCACGTGTAAGGGCCGTCCGTGAAGGCGACGTCGGGGAATTCGTTGCCGGCGTGCGTCATGCCGGCGGGATCGTAGGCGCGCACCTTTGCGCCCATGTCCTTGAGCGCGGTGATGAGCGGGATCGAGGGCGCCTCGCGCAGGTCGTCGGTGTTGGGCTTGAACGTGAGGCCGAGCACCGCGACGGTCTTGCCGCGCAGATTGCCGCCGAGCGCGGCCGAGACCTTGCGCGCCATGGCGCGCTTCCTCTGGTCGTTGACGGCCGCGACCGTCTCGACGATGCGTAGCGGCGCGGCGAAATCCTGCCCGGTCTTGATCAGCGCCAGCGTATCCTTGGGGAAGCAGGAGCCGCCGAAGCCCGGGCCGGCGTGCAGGAACTTGCCGCCGATACGGTTGTCGAGGCCGATGCCGCGCGCGACCTCCTGCACGTCGGCGCCGACTTTTTCGCACAGATCCGCGATCTCGTTGATGAAGGTGATCTTGGTGGCGAGGAATGCGTTGGCGGCGTACTTGGTGAGCTCGGCGGTGCGGCGGCTGGTGTAGAGGATCGGCGCCTGGTTGAGGTAAAGCGGGCGGTAGATGCCGTTGATGACCGCCTTGGCGCGCTCGTCGGTCAGGCCGACGACGATGCGGTCGGGATGCTTGAAGTCCTGGATGGCGGCGCCCTCGCGCAGAAACTCCGGATTGGAGACGACCGCCACGTCGGCGTCGGGGCGCGTCTCGCGGATGATGCGCTCGACCTCGTCGCCGGTGCCGACCGGCACGGTGGACTTCGTCACCACCACCGTGAACCCGGTGAGCGCCGCCGCGATCTCGCGCGCGGCCGCATAGACATAGGTGAGGTCGGCGTGGCCGTCGCCGCGCCGCGAGGGCGTGCCGACCGCGATGAACACGGCCTCGGCCTCGGCGACCGGTCCCTTCAGCTCGGTGGCGAAATCGAGCCGGCCGCCCGCGGCGTTGTCGGCGACGAGACGGTCGAGGTCGGGCTCGTAGATCGGAATCTCGCCCTTGCGCAGCGCCGCGATCTTGCGCTCGTCCTTGTCGACGCAGGTGACGTGATGGCCGAAGTCGGCAAAGCACGCGCCGGAGACGAGGCCGACATAGCCGGTGCCGATCATCGCGATGCGCATTGACGAAGCCTCTGCTCAGATTAGCGGCGTCATGCCCGGGCTTGTCCCGGGCATCCACGCCTTACTTGCGATGTCTGCCGAAAGGAAGACGTGGATGGCCGGGACAAGCCCGGCCATGACGTTTGCAGACATCGAGACAAACGCTACAGCCCCAACTGCGTCGCGAGGTCTTCCAGGCTCTTCGCGGCGTAGTCGGTGGGGACCTTCGGCGCGGGCTCGCCGGTGTTGGGGCCGTATTCGTTGGGGCGGGCGACGTGGGCGGTGGCGAGGCCGAGCGCGGCGGCGGCCTTGAGGTCGTTGGAGTGGGCGGCGACCATCATGCATTGCGACGGCTCGAGGTCGAAGGCGGCGGCGGCCGCGAGATAGACGCGCGGCTTGGGCTTGTAGTCGCCGGCGATCTCGGCGCCGAGGATCGCGTCCCACGGCAGGCCGTTGCGGCGCGCGATGTCGACCATCAGCGAGATGTTGCCGTTGGACACCGGCGCGAGGCGCATGCGCTTCTTCAAGCGCGTGAGGCCGGGTGCGACGTCGGGCCAGGTGTCGAGGCGGTGCCAGGCGAGATTGAGGTTGCGCAGCGTCTCCTCGGTGAGATCCGTGAGACCGAAGCGCGGCAGGATGCGCTCGAGGTTGCGCCGATGCAGGACGTCGAGCTTGGAGAACGGATCTTGCCGGAGCGCACTTCCTCCATGCCGGGCTGGTACTCGCCACGCCAGGCATCCGCGAAGGCGAGCCAGTCGAGCGTGTGGCCGAGCGGCGCGAGCAGCGCCTTCGCGTCGCGCGCGATCGAGGTGCGCCAGTCGGCGAGCGTGCCGAACACGTCGAAGAACAATGCTTCGACCATCATATCAGAGACCCTTTATTCTTGCGCGTGATCGTGTCCGAAAACCGGAAGTCACTTTTCGGGATCACGCGCTCACGGTGAACTTCGCGACTGCCTCTTCGTCGACCTCGACGCCGAGGCCCGGCGCGTCGGGCAATGCGACGAGGCCGTCGGCGATCCTGGGCGGCGACTTGACGATGTCCCGCGCCAGATAGAAGTGGGTGAGGCTCACGCCCCAGTCGACCGATGGCGCGGCGCAAGCGAGGTTGATCGCCGCGGCCGACGCGATGCTCGACTCGGCGATCTTCGCGGCCACATTGATCGAGAGGCCGAGCCGCTCGCACAGGCGCGCGGCCTCGACGGCGGCATTCATGCCACCGAGCTTGATGAGCTTGAGCGAAACGCCGCCGGCGCCCGCATCGGCATGAGCGGTGAGGTCGGCGAGCGAATGGATGCCCTCGTCGGCGCCGAGCGGAATCGGCGCGCTGCGCGCGAGCGCTGCGAGCGCGCGCAGATCGTGCGGGCCGAGTGGCTGCTCGAGGAAGAGAAGTTTTGCGTCGCGCGTGCCGTCGAGGAAGCGCCGCGCGGCGGCGGGCGAGAAGCCGCAGTTGGCGTCGGCGCAGATCGGCAGCTCGTGGCCGAGCGCGTTGCGCACCGCGAGCGTCGAGGCGATGTCGCCCTCGACCGACTTCGCGCCGACCTTGACCTTGAAGAAGCGAAAGCCTTCGGCGAGCTTCGCGCGCGCCTCGGCGGCGTCCTCGGCGGGCGTCGCATTGCCGAGCAGCCACATGGGCGCGACGGAGCGGCGCAGCGCGCCGCCGATCAGGTTGATCGCCGGCAGGTTGGCGGCGCGGCCGGCGAGATCGAGGAGCGCGAGCTCGATCGCCGAATGGGCGCCGGTGTGGCCGATGAGCGCGTCGCCGAGGCGGCGCATCAGCGCCGCGCTCGACCATGCGTCGGCGCCGACGATGAGCGGCGCGAGATAGCGGACCGCGGCGACGAGGCTGCCCTGGATGTCGCCGCTCATGGTCGGCGCCGAGGCGGCCTCGCCCCAGCCGACAATGCGCCCTTGCCCGTCGTCCGCCTCGATGCGCACCAGCACGTTGTCGGCAGTCGCAATGGTGACGCCCGCCATCTTCATCGGCTTCTTGAGCGGCAGCGCGACCGGGATCGCGTCGAGCCGGCGCACGATGAGCGGCGGGCGGATCGCGACGCGCTCGGACGGTGGCTGCATGTGCTTGGTCATCGGTGTGGAAGCCGGTTGCGGGGTCGGCGCAGATTAGTCGCGCCGCCCGCCGTTGCGAAGCGCAATCCCCCGATGCGAATGGCTCGCAGATGGCAACTCGCTGAATTCGTTGCGGTTTTCAGCTATGGCTTTGTTCTGCCAAAACTGCGTGACGGTCGCCGACCATCGCGCGGCGCAGAACGCGGCGACCGGCTAGCGCACGGCGCGATTTGCCTCCTTCGTTGAACTCATTGGCTTTTTCCGCTTGGCTTCGTTCGGGCCAAATTTCCGTCTGGGTTCGTTCGGGCCAAAATGCCTCGCACCTGCTGCGGCCGGGAACCTGCTCGCGATCGCCGGCGACGCATCAAGCCTGTTCTCGCGTCCCGTACGTTCATAGCGGGATGGCGCATCGAGCCCAATCCGCGGTGCTCCGTTGAATTCATTGCGTTTTCTCGCTTGGGTTTGTTCTGCCAAAATCCCTTCCGACTTGGTCCGCGGCATCAGCGGATTTTGCCCTGCGTTGAATTCATTGGTTTTTTCCGCCTGGGTTCGTTCGGCCAAAATGCCGGCGGGGCGCGGCCGGAAAGGCCGCCCAGCCGAAGGCACGCATGGCGATTTGCGCCGCGACAGGGCGCGTTTCTCGTAGCGATCGAGACGCAGAATCTGCTTAGGGGCGGCCGGATCGGTCGCGATTCGCGGCCGCATGCGGCAGGTTCGCCGTGCGCACGCACACGGTACCGCAGGCGTGACATCGTTCATGATTTGTTCTAAACTAAGCTCTTGAGCTTTGCAAGCAACAAGTGTGAGTGCATGGGACCAAGCGTGCCAGAAGGTAATTCTAGAGTAAGTTGCTGCGATGTTGTAGCGATTCGACGGATGGCGACCGTCGGCGCGCGAGCCGACAGGGCGGAGAGAGCGTTGCCTGCCAAGACACTCGCGACCGCCGTCTCCAAGTACGGCGCAAGCGTCAAGCCGAAGCTCGCCAACGTCGCGATCGGCGGCGCGCCGGAGGACCAGCTTCGCGGGCCACTCAATTCCCTGCTCACCGATTTGGCCGAGGTTGCGGGGCTGCCGGCCGGCTCCGTCCAACTGGTCGGCGAGACGACCCTCGCCGAACTCAAGACGCGTCCGGATTTCGCGGTCACCGTCGCCCATGCGCTGGTCGGCTTCATCGAGGTGAAGGCGCCGGGCAAGGGCGCCGATCCGCGCCAGTTCCATGACCCGCACGACAAGGAGCAGTGGGAGAAGCTGAAATCGCTGCCGAACCTGCTCTACACTGACGGCAACGCGTTCAGCCTCTGGCGCGACGGCAAGCCCGTGAGTGCGATCGTCCACCTCGACGGCGACGCTGCAACGTCGGGTGCGAAGCTCGCCGCGCCCACGACGCTCCTCCCGCTCGTCAGCGATTTCCTGCGCTGGACGCCGATCGCGCCGAAGACCGCAAAGAAACTCGCCGAGGTCAGCGCCCGCCTGTGCCGCCTGCTGCGCGACGAGGTGATCGAGCAGATGGCGCGCTGCAGCGCCGGGTTGACCGCGCTCGCAACCGACTGGCGCAAGCTTCTGTTTCCCCAGGCGGACGACGCGCAGTTCGCGGACGGCTACGCGCAAGCCGTCACGTTCGGCCTTCTGGTCGCGCGCGCACGCGGCATCTCGCTGGCAAACGGGACCGACAGCGCCGCCCAGGAGCTCCGCAAGACCAACTCGCTGATCGGTACCGCGCTGCGGCTGCTGACGGAGGACGAATCCAACCAGCAGGCGCTGAAGACCTCGCTCGGCACGCTCACACGCGTGCTCGACGCCATCGATTGGCCGGCGGTCAGCAAGGAGAAGCCGGACGCCTGGCTCTATTTCTACGAGGATTTCCTCGAGGTCTACGACAACAAGCTGCGCAAGCGTACCGGCTCGTACTACACGCCGCCGGAAGTCGTCGGCGCGATGGTCAACCTCGTCGACGAGGCGCTGCGCGGTCCGCTGTTCGAGCGCCCGATCGGCTTCGCGGCGGCTGACGTCATCGTGGCCGACCCGGCGGTCGGAACGGGGACGTTTCTTCTCGGCGTGCTTCGGTGCATCGCGTCGACGGTCACGGACGAAGAAGGGGCCGGAGCGGTACGCGGCGCGATCGAAGCCGCGGTGAAACGGTTGATCGGATTCGAGCTTCAGTTCGGCCCCTTTGCGGTGGCGCAGCTTCGGCTCATCGCCGAGGTGCAGACACTGATCAAGACGACCAAGCAACCGACGCCGCCGATACCCGATCTTCGCTTGTTCATCACCGACACGCTGGGCAATCCGTTTATCGAAGAGGAGACTCTTGGACAAATCTACGAGCCGGTGGCGAAGTCGCGGCGCGACGCAAACACGGTGAAGAAGAGCCAGCCGATCACCGTCGTGATCGGCAATCCGCCCTACAAGGAGAAAGCGGAAGGCCGCGGCGGCTGGATCGAGGCCGGCACCAAGGGACGCGAAGCGCCGCTCGACCGCTGGAAGCCGCCGGCGGCGTGGGGCGTCGGCGCGCACGGAAAGCACCTGAAGAACCTCTACGTCTATTTCTGGCGCTGGGCGACCTGGAAGGTGTTCGGCACCGGGATCGCAGCCTCCGCAGACCTGCCGGAAAAGGACGAGGAGGGGATCGTCTGCTTCATCACGGTCGCGGGCTTCCTGAACGGCCCGGGCTTCGAGCGCATGCGCGACGACCTGCGGCGAACCTGTTCGGAAATCTGGGTCATCGACTGCTCGCCCGAGGGACATCAGCCCGAGGTAGCGACGCGCATCTTCCAAGCCGTGCAGCAACCGGTCTGCATCGTGCTCGCCGCGCGGAAGCTCGCCAAGAACGTTGAGGAGCCCGCGTTGGTCTGGTTTCGCGCCCTGCCCGAAGGGAAACGTGAGGAAAAATTTGTAACGCTCAATACTCTTTCGCTCCAGGATACTGGATGGGTTGTTTGCCCGTCCGGCTGGCGCGATCCATTTCTGCCGGCGGCGACAGGTGCATGGGCGATCTTTCCCGCGCTCAACGACCTATTCATCTACGACGGTTCCGGGGTCATGCCCGGGCGCACGTGGATCATCGCACCCGACGCGGACTCATTGAATGCGCGATGGTCACGTCTGACCAACGAAAAGAATCCGGAAAAGAAAGACGTGCTCTTTCATCCGCACGAGGGCGGAGACAAGACCCTAGCAAAGAAGTCAAAGGCCGGCTTGGCGGGCCACGAGTATCGACCTGAGGCGTCAAGGATGACAAGCAGCCTGCAGTCGCTCCGACACACTACGGCTTCCGATCCTTCGACCGGCAATGGATTATCCCGGATCCCCAACTCATAAATCGCCCGAATCCAACGCTGTGGAAAGCCCATTCTCCACGACAAACCTACTTGACGGCTCCAGAAGATCGCTCGCCAACTGCTGGTCCAGCCCTAACCTTCACTGACCTGATCCCGGACCTTCATCACTATAATGGCCGTGGCGGTCGCGTGTTTCCGCTTTGGAGTGACAAGGCGGCCGCGCAATCAAATATCAAGCCTGCATTTCTAACTCATTTGGCCGAAATCTACGGGCAGTCGATCACCGCAGATGACGTGATGGCATATCTGGCAGCCGTGATTGCGCATCCGGGGTTTGCGAAGCGGTTTGCAGCCGATCTGGTTCGCCCCGGATTGCATGTCCCGCTGACGGCCAACGCAGCGTTGTTCACTGAGGCTGCCGCGCTCGGTCGCGAGGTAATCTGGCTGCATTGCTACGGCGAGCGTTTTGCCGATCCGGCGGCGCGCCGGCCGAAACATGCGCCGCGGCTGCCGAAGGGACAGGCGCCATACATTCCGGCGGATGGCGGTATCCCATCGGCGCCCGAGCCGCTGCCGGACGACATGGACTATGACCCTGCGACCCGACGGTTGCGGGTCGGCAAGGGCCGCGTCGAGAACGTCACACAGGAGATGTGGGCCTACGAGGTCTCGGGCAAGCAGGTCGTCTGGCACTGGTTCAGCTATCGCCGGCACGACCGCAGCCGCCCGCTCATTGGCGACAAACGCCCGCCGTCGCCGCTCGATAGTATCCAGCCGGACGGCTGGCTCGCCGAATACACGTCCGACCCGATCGACCTCTTGAACGTGCTCGGCCGCCTCACCGCACTGGAACCCGCACAGGCGGATCTGCTCGGCCGCATCTGTTCCGGGTCGTTGCTCAACGCCGACACGCTGCGCGACGCCGGCGCGCTCGCGGCACCCGGCGAAAACGGCAGCGAGACGTGAGATCCGGTGCCCCAGCGCCACTACCGCCGCCATCCGGGGCCGTGGATAATTCCGCTGTCAAGTCTCGCGCCGCTTGCCTCGTTCCCGCATTATGCGCTCGATTCGTCGTCCCAACGTGGTGACCCATGGCGCGTGGTGATCAGCAAGACCTCTTCATCGACGAGACGCAGGCCGAGTTGTTCGACGCGGCTGCGGCGCCCGCCGAATTCCGCGCCGATCCCGACAAAGTGCGCGCGCGGCTGCACAAGATTCTCACCGAGGCGCGGGCAGCGCAGACGCTGCCGTGGGAGCCGTCGCGCGTCGCGCTCTATCGCACGATCTTCCCGCAGATGACCAACTGGCTGCCCGCGGACGAGGGCGCGCAGTTGCGCTTCGAGTTCGACGCCGAGTTGGCGCGGTTGAAGGCGGCCTGAGTCAGCGAATTGTCTTGCGCTAGCGCCGCAGCCCCGCGATGACCTGCGGCAGAAGTCTTTGCGCGACGAGGGCGTGCCCCTTCGCGTCGAAATGCTCAATGTCGGGATCCGTCAGCCGTCGCCGCTGCGAATCAATTGATTCACCGTGGCTACCCGCTCCGAGGTGCGCGGCGGGTCGCGGAAATGTACTTTGACCGGCTTGTTCATGGCGCGGATGACCTCGGAAGCGTTTCCTCGGACCGCCGCGCGTCGTCGCCCATGCCCAACTCCGACAAAATGCGCGCCACGATCTCGCGCGGCGGCGGCTCGATCGAGACAATGATCGGATTTTCGTCCGCGCCCGGCTCCTCCAGCGCTTCGAATTGGGAGTGCAGCAAGCTTTGCGGCATGAAGTGCTCGTGACGGGTGGCGACCCGGCGCGCGATCAGGGTCTCGTCGCCCTTGAGGTAGACCAGACGCACGTCGGCACGATCGCCGATCAGAATATCGCGGTAGCGGCGCTTGAGCGCCGAGCATGGGACGATGCCATGTCCGCCCGAGCGGCGCGTCCGATCGATCCAGGCGGCCACGGCGCGCAACCACGGCCAGCGATCCTCGTCGGTGAGCGCAATGCCGCTGTGCATCTTGTCGACGTTGGACGCCGGGTGAAGCCAATCGGCATCCTCGAACTCCCAGTGCAGACGCTGCACCAGCAGCGAGCCGATGGTCGACTTCCCGCTGCCGGAGACGCCCATCACGATCAGCACCGCGGGCGGGACCTGAGCGGCCATCAATTTTCTCCTTCCGGTATTGCGGCCCGATCCGCAAACCAGTGAAGACGCCCGAGTGGGCAAACCAAGGCCGCCGGCAAGGTGCGATCGCCAGCCCGGACGCGCGCGACGATGTCGCGCTTTCCTTCTCCGGTCACCAGGAAGGCGACATCGCGGCTGCTGCCAAGCGCCGGGTAGCTCAGGGTGATGCGTGCATTCGACTTTGCGCCGACGACGGCGACCGCCCAGCGCTGCGTTTCCTTCAGCGCCGGCTGCCCGGGAAACAGCGACGCGGTGTGCCCGTCCTCGCCGATGCCCAGCAGATTGACATCGAAGAGCGGCCGCTCGGGCGTGAGCCTATCGGCGCCGTAGTAGCGCTTCAGCGTGGCCGCGTAGGCGTCGGCAGCCTTCTCGGGCGACAAGCCTTCGGTCGGGACCGGGTGGACATTGTCGGCGGGAGCCGGCACCTGCGACAGAAACGCCGCGCGCGCCATGCGATAGTTGCTGTCGGGATCATCGTGCGGCACGAATCGCTCGTCGCCCCAGAACCAATGCACGCGACTCCAGGGAATGCTCGCCGCGAGCGCCGGACTCGCCAGCCGCTCGTAGAGCCGCCGCGGCGTCGATCCGCCCGACAGGCAAACCGCGAATGCGCCCTTGCTGGCCTGCGCGAGGCCGCACATCCATTCCGCGATATTCCGCGCCAACGCGTCCGCGCTGTCGAAAATGCGCGTCTCGCTCGCCGTCGCGCCTGTCATGTTCATTGCGCGGCTGCCTTCGCCGGGATGATGCTGTTGCGCAGTCGTGCGATGGCAGCCGCGTAGTCGGTCGAATGGAATATGGCCGACCCCGCGACGATCGCGTCGGCGCCCGCTGCGACGGCCAGCGCGGCATTGTCGCCGTTCTGGCCACCGTCGACCTCGATCCAGGGGTCGAGACCCATCGAGGCGCAAAGCCGCCGCAGATCGCGGATCTTCGGCAGCATCTCGGGCAGGAATTTCTGGCCGCCAAATCCGGGATTGACCGTCATCACCAGGATGACGTCGCACAGATGCAGCACCTGCTCGACAAAGGCGATCGGGCTCGCCGGATCGAGCACGGCGCCCGCCTTCTTGCCGAGCTCGCGAATGCGCGAGAGCACACGATGGAGGTGGATCGTCGAGGACGGCTCGACCTGAATAAGAATGTGATCGGCGCCGGCGTCGACGAAATCGCCGAGCAGGCGTTCGGGCTCGACGATCATCAGGTGCACGTTGAGCGGCTTTGCGGTGGAGCGACGCACCGCATCCACGACCGCGGGGCCGAAGGAGATGTTGGGCACGAACCGTCCGTCCATGACGTCGATATGGATCCAGTCGGCGCCGGCCCGATCGACGGCGCGGACCTCTTCGCCGAGCCGGCTCAAATCGGCGGACAGAATGGAAGGTGCGACGACGATCGGCTTCATGGCGCCACCGGCAGCGCCGCGCGATGCAAGATGAAGCGCTCCATCGCCTTGGCGAAGCCCTCGTCGTTGTAGGAATCGGTGACCAGATCGGCCTTGGCTCGGACGTCCGCGCTGGCGTTGCCCATGGCGATGCTCAGGCCGCTGTTGCGAAACATCAGCACGTCGTTCGGCATGTCGCCGATCGTCGCGATCTCGCCGACTGGGACCGACAGGAGCCGCGACAGCGTGTTGACGACGGTCCCCTTGTTGGCGTCGGGGTGAGTGACGTCGAGATAATAGGGTTGCGAGCGCGCCGCCGAGGCCCCGTTGCCGAGCGCGTCCTGCGCATCCTTCTCGCAACGCGCGACCAGATCGAGATCGTCGCTCACGCCGACGATTTTCACCGCCTTGGCGAGCGCCTGGTCGAAACTCGCGACGACGGTCGGCGCGAACTTGACGGTCCATTGCCTCGCGCGCCACATGCGGCGCCGCGATGTCTCGAACCAGCCAATCCTGGCCGCTATAGACCCAGGCATCCAAGCCGCTGTGGACGATGACCTCGTGGGCGCGCCGTGCGACATCGGGGGCAAGCACGTGCTCTTGCATGATGGTCATATCGGGCTTGACGAAGATCCCGCCATTGAAGCCGGCGACCGGGGTGCGCAGCGCCAACGGTTCGATCAGCATCGCCATGCCGCGCGGCGGGCGTCCGCTGGTGATCGCAAAGCCGATGCCGGCGCCATGCAGGGCCTGCACGGCCGCCGCGGCGCGCCGGGTGAGCACCTTGTCGGCCGTCACCAGCGTGCCGTCGACGTCCGCCAGCACCAGCGAGATCTTCAATGTCCTGTGGTCTTTCTCCATCACGCGCGGACTCGGCCTGGGCGATGGCGGCTTGCGCATCCGGGCGATCGCGGCCGAGGATGAACCGCTCGATCGCGTGGGCGAATCCGTCTTCGCTGTTGCTGTCGGTCACGAAATCCGCCGCCGCGCGCACCGGCGGACTGGCATTGCCCATGGCGATGCTGAGCCCGCTGCGCTCGAACATCGCGACATCGTTCGCCGCCATCGCCGATAGCGGCGATCTCCGCCAGCGGAAACCCCGACAACATCGCGAGCTCCGACAGGGCGACGCCTTTGTTGGCGAGCGGGTGGGTGATATCGAGATAATAGGGTTGCGAAAGCGCGACCGAAGCGCTGTTCGCCGAGCGCCGCTCGCATCTCCCGCTCACACTCGGCGAGCAACGCGAAGTCCCGGCTGACGCCGACGATCTTGGCGGCGACATCGAGCGCTGATCCGAAATCCGCAACGACTGTCGGCGGGAAGCGCACCGTGCGCTGCTCGAGCCCGACATAAGGCCCATCGCGATCGCGCAGTACCCAGTCCTGTCCGGCAAAGACCCAGGCCTCAACCCCGCGAGCGCCGAGCAGGTCGATCGCGCGCCGCGCGACCTGCGGCAACAGCAGATGCTCGGTGATCGGCGCCAGATTGGGTGTCGCGATCACTCCGCCGTTGAAGCCGCCGAGCGGCGTCGCGATCGCGAGCGGTTCCAGCAACATGCGCAAGCCGCGCGGCGGCCGGCTGCTGATGATCGTAAACATGATTCCGCGGGCGCGTAGCGCGGCCACCGCCGCCTGGGCGCGCGGGTCAGGTCTTGTCATCG
>CAVPGG010000350.1:0-7735 GCA_963703755.1 uncultured Pseudomonadota bacterium | reverse complement strand
GTCGGCCTGCGCGAGAGCCTGATCCTCGCCGCCGTCTACATCACGCTCGCCAGCAACCTCAACCTGATGCTCGGCTATGCGGGCTACGTGAACTTCGGCAGCATCGTCTTCTTCGGGCTGGGCGGCTACATCTGCGTCTGGCTGGTGAGCGCGCACGCCTGGCCGCTCGCCTTGAGCCTGCTGGCCGCCGGCATCGGCGTGACCATCCTGGCGTTCATCTTCGGCGCCGGAATCCTGCGGCTGCGCGGGCCGTTCTTCGCGCTCTCGACCATCGGCGTCGTCGAGGCCGTGCAGGCCTTCGTGTCGAACTTCGAGCCGTGGGCGGCCTGTCCGGCATCTACCTCTCGACCGAGGTGTTCGCTCCGCTCGGCGGCCCGCGCCAGGCGCTGTGGGTCATCTATTTCGCCATGGTCGCCGTGATGGGGCTCTCGCTCTATCTGAGCTACGCCATCAAGACCTCGAAGTTCGGCCTCGGTCTGCTCGCCATCGGGCAGAACGAGGACGCGGCCGCGATCCTCGGCGTGCCGACGCCGCTCTACAAGGCGCTGTGCTACAGCGCCTCGGCGTTCTTGCCCGCCATCGCGGGCGGGCTCTACTTCTTCAAGAGCGCCTTCATCCAGCCCTCGGACGCGTTCGACCTGACGCTCTCGACCGAGGCGATCGTGATCGCGATGCTGGGCGGGCAAGGCACCGTCGCAGGCGTCGCGCTCGGCGCCTATCTCTACGAGGAGCTGCGCGGCTACCTGCTCGTGTCCGACACTTTCTCGCACTTCCAACTCGTCATCTCGGGCGCGCTGCTACTCGTCATCGTGCTGTTCTTCCCGTCCGGCCTGATGGGCTGGGTTCACACCCGCTTCCCGCGCAGCCAGCGGATACTGGAATGACGGCGATCCTCGCGCTCACCGGGGTGAGCAAGCGCTTCGGCGGCCTGCAGGCCGTGGGTGACCTCACCTTCGAGGTGCGCGAGGGCGAGATCCTCGGCCTGATCGGGCCGAACGGCGCCGGCAAGTCTACGCTGTTCAACCTTATCAACGGCGTCTTCGCGCCCGACACCGGCCGCATCGTGTTCGACGGCGCCGACATCACCGGACACAAGCCCTATCACATCGCCCGTCGCGGGCTTGCCCGCACGCACCAGATCGTGCAGCCGCTCACCAAGATGACGGTGCTGCAGAACTGCGAGGTCGGCGCCTGCTTCGGCCGCGAGAATTTCGGCCTCGCGCGCGCCCACGCGGCGGCGCGCGAAGCGCTCACGGTCGCCGGCCTCGCCGACCGCGCCGACACGCTGGCGCTGAACTTGACCATCGCGGGCAAGAAGCGGCTCGAGCTCGCTCGCGCGCTCTCGGCGCAGCCGAAGCTTCTGCTGCTCGACGAGGTGCTGGCCGGCCTCAATCCGACCGAGGTCGAGCACATGATCGGGGTCATCCGCCGCATCCGCGACCGCGGCGTCACCATCGTGATCATCGAGCACCTCATGCAGGCGATCATGAGTCTCTCCGACCATATCGTCGTGCTCAACTCCGGCGAAAAGCTCGCCGAGGGAAAGCCCGCGGAGGTGTCGCAGAACCCGCTCGTGATCGAGGCCTATCTCGGCGATCCCAAGCTCGCCGCCGAGCTGCACGGGGCGGCGTAAGATGAGCGAGGCGCTGCTCAAGGTCGAGGCGCTCGAAGCTGGCTACGGCGAGGTTCAGATTCTCTGGGGCATCTCGCTCGCGGCCGGCCGCGGCCAGCTCACCGCAATCGTCGGTGCGAACGGGGCCGGCAAGACCACCACGCTACGCGCCGTCGCGGGCAGCATCGCGCCGTGGAAGGGCAAGGTCACGTTCGAGGGCGAGGACGTGACGCGGCTGCCCGCCCACGCCAAGGCGGCGCGCGGCTTCGCGCTGGTGCCGGAGGGCCGGCAATTGTTCACGTCCATGACGGTCGCCGAGAACCTCGAGCTCGGCGCCTATTCGAAGCGCGCGGCAGCCAAGTTCGCGACGCGGCGCGACGAGGTGTTCAGCCTGTTTCCCCGCCTCGCCGAGCGCCAGCATCAGCGCGCCGGCACGCTTTCGGGCGGCGAGCAGCAGATGGTGGCGATCGCGCGCGGCCTGATGTCCGATCCCGACATTCTCATCATCGACGAGCTCTCGCTCGGACTTGCGCCCGTCGTCGTGCATCAACTGTTCATGACCTTGAAGCGTCTCAAGGAGGCAGGGCTCACCATCCTGCTGGTCGAACAGAATGTGCACCTCGCGCTGGCGGTGAGCGACTATGCCTATGTGATCGCCGAGGGCCGTTTGTTCACCGAAGGCGAACCGACTAAGCTCGCGGCCATGCCGGAGATCCGCAAAGCCTATCTTGGCCTGTGACGACCGTCGCGCCGCACTGACACACGAATCCACCAGGAGACCTCACATGCCAAAGCAACGCATCAGCTACGTGCCGATCGAGAAGATGGATGCCGCGATGCAAGAAGAGATGCGCCGCTGCGAGCGTGAGGGCACGCCGCGCCCGGAAAGCACCGCCGTACGCGCGCACGTGCCGGCCGCGTTCTGGTTCTTCGCCAATTCGTGGCGCGATCTCTACCGCACCGGCGTGCTCGACCACGGCATCAAGGAATTGTGCCGGCTCTACGTCTCGCGCTCGGTGCAGTGCGAATATTGCGGCAACCAGCGCTCCGTGAAGGCGACGACGAGCGGCGCGCTGATCGAGGACCACGTCAAGGACCTGATCAATTTCGAGTCGTCGACCAAATACGACGAGCGGCAAAAGGCGGCGCTCGCCTATGCGGAGGCGATCACCTGGCGCGGCGAGACCGACGACGCGTTCTGGAACCGGATGCACAAGCACTTCGGCGAGCCCGAGCTGGTCGAGCTCGGCTGCATGATCGGGCTCACGCTCGGCCAGCAGAGCTGGCTGCGCCTGCTCAACATCGACCATCACCAGGTGATGGCCACCACGTCCGCCTCCATGGCGCCCGGCTACGAGGACGCCGACAAGCTTGCCGCCACCAAGGCGTCGGGCGACTATTGGGCGAAGACGAAAGCGTCCCCCTCCACGGTACCGTGAACGCAGGGACGCCAGACGCCCACGCGGGAGGAACGATGCGCAAGAGCGACGAGCGGCTGCTGGTGACCCACGTGGGCAGCCTCCCGCGCGGAGCCCAGCTCAACGAGCTGCTGATCCGCTCCGAGATGGGAGAGGGCGTCGACGCGAAAGAGCTCGACGCCGAGATCGAGCGCCGCGTCGCGCACGTGTTCGCCAAACAGCGCGAGCTCGGCATCGACATCGCCAATGACGGCGAGCAGGGCCGCGTCGGCTTCCAGACCTATGTGGCGCTGCGCATGTCGGGCTTCGGCGGCCAGTCGAACCGGCCGCGGCCACGCGACATGGCCGACTTCCCCGACTTCGGCAAGCTCCTGGCCGAGCGCTTCCCGCGCCGCGGCAAGCAGTTCAACGCGCCGCAGGCGATCGGCGAGGTGGGCTACCGCGACACGACGGCGATCGACGCCGAGGTTGCGCGCCTTACCCGCAATGCCAAGGCGGCGGGCCGCGGCCCGTCCGACTGCTTCATGACGGCGCCCTCGCCCGGCATCATCGCGAGCACGCTGATCAACGCCTATTACCCGAGCCACCGCGACTACGTGTTCGCGCTCGCCCGCGAGATGCGCAACGAATACGCGGCGATCACCAAGGCGGGCTTCGTGCTGCAAATCGACGCACCCGACCTCGCGATGGACCGCACCATCGGCTTCCAGGACAAGTCCGAAGCCGAGTTCATCGCCGCCTGCGAGACCATCGTCGCGGCGATCAACAGCGCGATCGAAGGCCTGCCGCGCGACCAGATCCGCCTGCACTGCTGCTGGGGCAACTGGGAAGGTCCGCACACCCACGACATCCCGTTTGCCACCGTGCTGCCGGTGCTGGAGCAGGCAAAAGTCGGCGCGCTCAGCGTCGAGTTCGGCAATCCGCGCCATCAGCACGAGGTCGCGGTGCTGCGCCAACGCAAGCTGCCCGATCACCTGCTGCTGGTTGCCGGCGTGATCGATACGACAACGAACTTCGTCGAGCATCCCGAGGTAGTGGCGAAGCGCCTCGAGGAGACCGTCGCGGCGGTCGGCGAGCGCGAGCGCGTCATTGCGTCGACCGATTGCGGCTTCGGCACCTTCGCGGGCCGCGAATGGGTTGCCGAAGACGTGGTGTGGGCGAAGCTTTCTTCGCTGCGCAAGGGCGCCGACATCGCGTCGGCGCGGCTATGGGGCAAGGCACACTAAGGCCAAATCCGGGGGGACGAGATGCACGCGCTCTACACCGATCCATCGTGGCTGGTCACGATCGGGCGCTGGTGCATCGCCGTCTTCTTCCTTGCGGTCGGCCTGCGTAATTGCCTCAAGCCGCAAGTCGACGACCACGTGAAGCGCCTGACCGCCTTCCGCGCCCCCTTCCCGCTCGCGACCTTCTGGATCGGCCAGACACTGGAATTCGTCGGGTGTGCGCTCGTGCTTCTTAACTGGCATCCCGCCATCGGCGCCGGCTGCCTGATCGTCTTCACGGTGCTCGCCTCGGCGCTGCTGCTGCGCTTCTGGGAGGTGGACGATCCGTCCAAGAAGGCCGTCATGCGCAATGCCGTGCTGGCCAACACCGCCATCGTCGGCGGTCTGCTGCTGTTGCTGCAGCGCGCATTATGAGCGCGTCCGGCCCGCGCCTCGCGCCGCTGCCGCCCGGGCACGCGCCGGAGCTTGCCGACCAGTTCGCCTCATTCCTGAAATCGCTCGGCTTCGTGCCGAACAGCGTGCTCACCATGCAGCGCAAGCCCGCGCTGGTGCGCGCTTTCACGGCGATGCAGGCCGTCATCTGGAGCCCCGAGAGCAAGGTCGATCGCGGGCTCAAGCGATTGATCGCGTTCATGGCGAGCCGCGCGGTCGGCGACGCCTACAGCATGGCGCACACGGCAAGCAGCGCGATCCATTTCGGCATCGATCCGGCGCGGCTCGCGGCGCTGGCGGATTTCCGCAACAGCCCGCGGTTCACGCCGGCCGAGAAGGCGGCGCTGGCGCTGGCGGTTGCCGCCGGCGCCGTGCCCAACGCGGTCACGGACGAGACGTTCGCGGCGCTGCGTGCCCACTGGAGCGAGGAGCAGATCGTCGAGATTGTCGCAGCCGTCGCCATGGCGGGTTTTCTCGCCCGCTGGAATGGTACGATGGCGACACCGCTCGAGGACGAGCCGCGCAGGGTCGCCGAGAAATATCTAGCGCCGCACGGCTGGGCGGCTGGCGTGCACGACGCCTGAGCGGCGCGCGAATTCGAACGCCGAAACAAACGCCAGGGAGGACAAGCATGTCGGCGCGCATCAACCGTCGCAGATTTATGCTGGGCACGGCGGCCGCGGCCGGCGCGGTCACGATCGCCATGCCGGCGGTCGCGCAGAACGCGCCGCTCAAGATCGGCCTGATGACGGTCAAGACCGGGCCGCTCGCGGCCGGCGGCATCCACATCGAGGAGGGCTTCCGCGCCTACCTCAAGTCGCACGGTTCCAAGCTCGGCGGACGCGCGGTCGAGCTCACCATCGCGGACACCGGCGGCAACCCGGCCGGCGCCAAGACCAAGGCGATCGAGTTGGTCGAGCGCGACAAGGTCGACCTCATCATGGGCCCGTTCGCGGCCTTCGAGCTCCTGGCGATCCTCGACTATCTGGCGCAGAACAAGGTGCCGACGCTCGCATTCGCGGGCGCCGAAGACGTCACGCAGCGGCGCGGCAATCCCTACCTGCTGCGCACCTCCTACACGTCGGCGCAGGGCCTCTACCCGCTCGCCGACTACGCCATCAAGGAGATGAAGGTGAAGCGCGCCGTGACGCTCGCGGACGACTTCGCCTTCGGCTACGAGCAGGTCGGCGGCTTCCAGCGCGCCTTCGAGGACGGCGGCGGCCGCGTGGTCAAGAAGCTGTGGTCGCCGCTCAACACGCCGGACTACGTGCCGTTCGTCGCGCAGATCCAGGATTGCGACGTGGTCTGCCAGGGGTTCACGGGGTCCAACCCCCTCAAATTCACAAAAGCCTACCGCGGGCTCGGCCTCAAGCAGCCGCTGCTCGGCGGCACCACCGCGGCCGACGACACCATCATGGGGGCGTTCGGCGACGAGGCGATCGGCATGATCAGCTCGATCCCCTACACGCTCGACCTCGACACCGAGCCCAACCACCGCTTCCTCGCCGCCATGCGCCAGGAATTCGGTGCCAACGTCGCGATCGGCACCTACGCGGCCGTTTTCTACATCAACGGCCAGGTGATCGAGGCGGCGCTGGCGAAGACCAACGGCAAGTCCGACGATCCGGCGGCGCTGATCGCCGCCATGCGCTCGGTCAAGCTCACCGACACGCCGCGCGGCCCGATCAGCTTCGACGACCACAACAACGTGGTGTCCGACATCTATATCCGCCGCATCGAGAAGGGCGGCGGCAAGCTCGTCAACAAGACGATCAAGACCTACCCCGCGGTGAGCCAGTTCTGGACCTACGACCCGAAATGGTTCTTGGCGCAGCCGGTCTATTCGCGCGATTATCCGCCCATGAAGTCGTAGAGCATGATCCCGAAAAAGCCTGCCCCCGACCTGATCGGGGGTGGACACCGGTTTTCGGAAAAGATCATGCTCAAACGAAGAGCTAAAACGTGATGACGATTCGAAGAAGCGTCATCGCGTTTTAGGCGCGAGGCCGCTCCTGCGGTCGGCGCGCGCGGGAGCCCGATGCAACAGACCGAGACGAGCGACATCGAGACCGCGTGTGCGGCCCTGCTGGCCGATCCCGCCGTGGTGAGTATGCTGGACGGCCTCAAGGCCGACGCGGCACGCACGCTGGCGGAGCAGCGCACCCTCGCGGGGATCGCCTCGCCGCCGTTCAAGGAGCAGCGCCGCGCTGCGCATTTCCTCGCGCGGTTCCGCGAGCTCGGCCTCGCCGACGCGGCGGTCGACCCGGAAGGCAATGTGGTCGGGCGGCGCGCGGGGCGCCGCAACGGGCCGAAGCTCGTCGTCTGCGCCCATCTCGACAGCGTCTTTGCGGAAGGCACCGACGTGACGGTGACGGAGCGCGATGGCGCCTTGCACGGGCCGGGCATCGGCGACAATGCGCGCGGGCTCGCGGTGACGCTGGCGCTGCTGCGCGCCATGAACGCCCATGGGGTCGACACCGTCGGCGATATCACCTGGGTCGGGACGGTGGGCGAGGAGGAGCTCGGCAACCTGCGCGGCGTGCGGGCGCTGCTGCGCGACCACCCGGACATCGACGGGTTCGTCGCGATCGACGGCCTCAAGGTCACCCGGCTCGTCAACCAGGCGACCGGCAGCCACCGCTACGAGATGATCTTCGCCGGCCCGGGCGGCCACAGCTTCGCGGCCTTCGGCCTGCCGAGCGCCGTGCATGCCATGGGACGCGCGATCGCCGGCATCGCCGACCTGCAGCCGCCCTCCGACCCCAAGACGACCTTCACGGTCGGAACCGTGCGCGGCGGCACGTCCGTCAATGCGATCGCCAAGGAAGCCCGCATGGCGGTCGACATCCGCTCGAATGCGGCCGACGAGCTCCTGCGGCTCGAGGCGCAGGTCCTCGCCGTCGTGCGCGACGCCGTGGCGCAGGAGAACCGGCGGTGGGGATCGGACAAGATCGCGGTCGACATCAAGCTGATCGGCGACCGGCCGGCCGGGGCGACGCCGGCCGATGCCCCGATCGTCGCGGCGGCCCGCCGCGCCTTGGCGGCGG